>JAPOOU010000001.1 GCA_026713245.1 Chloroflexota bacterium | reverse complement strand
TCGCGTAGGTCGCGTGGGTCGCCCCTACGGGTTTCGTATGGGTGGGGGTTTAAGCGGTTTTTCAACAGAGTCCGCTGGGTCGCCCGCCAGCGAAAGGAGTTCCACCATGACTGAGCAAACCGCCGTTTCCTTCATAGGCGAATACGCCGCCGCTCGCAAATACGAAGATCTGTCCGAGCTAACGATCAGGCGCGCCCGGCAAGTCACGCTCGACTTCATCGGGACCATGCTCGGCGGCTATCAAACGGAGCTCGGCCGGCTCGCTTCAGACTATGCCGCGCGGATGCTGCCGGGCGACGACGCGTCTATCGTCGGCGACGGCCGCCGCAGTACGACCGAAGGCGCCGCCTGGGCAAATGCCGTGATGGGCAAGTTCCTCGGCATGGACGACTCCCATAGCACCGCCGGCCATGTCGCCTCTCAGTTGGTGCCCGCCGCGCTGACGCTGGGCGAAAAACTCCGGCTCAACGGGCGGCAGATTGTCACCGCGCTCGCCGTCGGCTACGACGTCATGGACATGGTGCATTCCGCCGTCGACGCCTGGCAGCGCGAACGCGGGCTCGATCACAAAAGTCAAGCCGGCACCCTGGCCAGCGCCGCCACCGCAGCCGTCGCCATGGGTTTGCCCGCGGAGAAAATCACTCATGCGCTGGCGCTGGCGATGGACCTGGCTTGCGGCACGGAACAGTACGTCTGGGATGCCGGCGCTTGCGACACCAAAGACTTGCTGGCGGGATACGGCGCCCGCAATGGCATCTATTGCGCTGCGCTGGCCGACTTCGGCTTCCGCGGACCGCCAGGCGCGCTCGATGGACCCTACGGCTATTTTCACGCCTTCGGCCCCGGCTACGACAAATCGATACTCGACGCGCTCGACAGTCAAGCTCTGGCGCGCACCGGTTTCAAACCGCATGCCGGTTGTCGCCATGTGCATTCCTGCGTCGACGCCACCCAGGAATTGCTAAAAACCGGCCAACCCGCGCTCGACGCCATCACCGCCATCGAAATCGACACCTATCACGAGGCCATCACGCCCGAATTTCGCGTCAACTATGAGCCGCAGACTGTCGGCCAGGCCGGCTTCAGCCTGCCCGTTACGGCATCCGTCATCTTAACGCGCGGCGCCTGGTTCCGCGAAGACATCGAAAGCTACGACGATCCCCAAGCGCGCCGTCTCCGTCACTTGGTCAAGGTCGGGCTGGACGAAGCGATCCAGGCCCAGCACCCGCTGAAAAACGGCTGCGAAGTGCGCATCGCGACCGCTGACGGGACGCAGTACAAAGGACGCGTCGAACATGCCAAGGGCGAACCTGAGAACATGCTGACCGAGGCCGAATTCGAGAGCAAATTCACTTATCTGGTCGGCGATCTGCTGCCGGACGAGCGAATCCGCCACCTGCTGGACTGCTGCAATCGCTTGGAGCGTCTCGAAGATCTGAGCGAACTCGTACAGTTGACTGTGCCGCAAGCGGAACTGGCGCTGAAATAAGATTATGAAGAAACCTCCAGATACAGACAGGCTATGTAGCCGCTCGGCGGCAGCGAAAAGATCTGTCGCGCTCACGCAAAATTGTAAGCCTGCTCGTCGCATGAGCGACGCGGTTAACGTAAACAGGGGCGACCCGGTGGGTCGCCCGCTAGCAGATTCTATGGCCAGGTCAAGCATTCGGGATGCCGGGGAGGAATAGAAATGAAAATCACCGACATCACATCCACCATCGTCAGGATCTCGCGCAGCCGCGATCTGGCGACGGCTTATGGCGTCTCGACCGACACCAACACAGTGGTGGTCCAGGTTCATACCGACGAAGGCATCACCGGCATCGGCCAGACGGTCGGTCCCGCGCCCTGGGGCGGCGACCCGGTCGAAGTGATCAAGCTGCAAATCGAGCGCTATCTTGGGCCGGCGCTTCTTGGCCAGGACCCCTTCAACATCGAGGCACTGCACCAGCGCATGGGACAAGCCTTGACTAATGCCAACAACGCCTGCACCGCCATCGACTTCGCGCTCTGGGATATCAAAGGCAAGGCCCTGGGCGTACCGGCGTATCAATTGCTCGGCGGGGCCGTCATGCCGGGCGCGCTCTGTCATG
Organism: Chloroflexota bacterium; assembly: GCA_026713245.1. Taxonomy (GTDB): domain Bacteria; phylum Chloroflexota; class Anaerolineae; order Aggregatilineales; family Phototrophicaceae; genus UBA6055. Next base: position 9,528 of record JAPOOU010000001.1, on the reverse strand, counting down.
GCTTCGTCGAGCGTGAAGAACCTGAGAAAATGGCGGCGCGCATCGAGGAACTTGCCGCGGACGGTTGGACCTGGTTCAAAACCAAGATCGGCTTCAGCGTCGTCGACGACCTGGCATGGTACCGCGACCTGCTAAACCGGGTCGACGTGGGGATTCGTTTTCAATTGGACGGCAATACGGGTTATACTCTGGGCGACGCCGTCACGGCTTTGACAGCTTTGGAAGCGCTGGGCCGCGTCGCCTTGTTCGAGCAGCCTGTGCGCTACCTGGACGAGATGGCAATTCTGGCGACGCGCTTGCGCACGCCCTTGCAAGCCGACGAAGCGACTGCCGGCTCGCGCAGCGTTTACGAAATCGCCGAGCGCCGCGCCGCGCACGTCTTGCACTACAAATTGCACAGGTACGGAGGTCTATTACCCGCGCAACGGATGTCGGCCGTCGCGGAGGCGGCCGGAATCGAGATTTCGATCGCGCCTTACTTCGATATCATCGCGGCCGCCGCAGCGCATCTGGCAGTCGCGACGCCGATTGCGAAGTGGCCCGCCGGCTTCTCCGATATGACCGACTCCATCCTGGCCGAACCTTACCAGCCGGATGGTCAAATCCTGAAGCCGCCGCCGGGCAATGGTTTGGGCGTAGCCATTGATGAAGACAAACTGGCATACTACGCCTCGCTGGAGTGAGATGTTTGGGGGGATACCACATGTACAAGGCAGCAAAGGAGGTGAATATCGCCAATGCGGACTAATGACTCATCAGTTACTATCGGATTGAACATTCACAAAAGGAGTGAATCGTGAAAACGGCAAGATTTTTTGTACTTCTTAGCCTGATCGCCATGATCGGCGCTCTGGCATTTGCGCCCGCCGCGGCTCAAGACGACATGTCCGAATTCGTCTACGCCCATAGCGGTCCCATCCGTCCCATGGATCCGCACTCGCACTGGTACGGCTCCACCCACCATTTGCTCAACTTGTATTACGATTGCCTGATCTGGCGCGCCGCCGACGGCAGCGGATATGTCCCGCAAGCCGCCCACAGCTGGGAAACCGTCGACGACACCACCTGGCGCTTCCACCTGCGTGAAGGCGCTACCTTCCATAATGGCGAGCCGGTTGATGCCGCAGCCATCAAATGGAATATCGACCGCGTCCGCCATCCCATCGGCGACATCCCGCTCTATCAGCAGTGGGCATTCGTCAAAGAAGTCGTCGTCGTGGACGACCTGACAGTAGATATCCTCACCAACGCCCCGCACGCCTACTTCGAAAATGACGTCAGCTATAACGGCTGCGAGCTGATCCCGCCCGCTTACTTCGAGGAAGTTGGCCAGGAAGAGTTCAATCGCAATCCTGTCGGCTCCGGTCCCTACGTACTGGCCGAATTCAGCGAGAACGATCGCTACGTCTTCGAGGCTTGGGACGACTATCACAGCGGCCGCCCCGAGGTTGATCGTGTGATCTACCAGGTCATTCCCGAACCGTCGGCGCAGGTCGCCGCCTTGCTCGCGGGCCAGGTCGACATGATAAAAGGCGTGCCCGCGCCCGACCGCCCCACGATCGAAGCCACCGATGGCCTCACCTTGCTCACCGAAAGCGGGAACAGAATGTACCATTACTATGCCCGCGTCGATACCGAGAGCGGCGCCTTCCCGGAGACCTTCCCCGACTATCAGCCGGCCACGCTGGACATCAATGTGCGTAAAGCCATCACCCACGCGCTTGATCGGCATCTGCTGGCGGAAGTACACGGCTCAGCCAGCGCTCGCCTGGCGCGCGTCTGCTCCTACTATCCGGAAGGCATGGCCGACAAGTACGCTGATCCCGATGTCATCGCCGAATGGTACGACCCCGACCTGGCCAAGCAATACCTGGCGGAAGCCGGATACGCCGACGGCGAAGGTCCCACCCTTTACCTCGATACGCCTGTCGTTGGTCGTGGCGGCAGCGCAAAAGAAGTAGCTGAAGTCGCCGCCGCCTTGCTCGAGGATGTCGGCTTCACCGTAGATCTGACCGTCCGCGACGCCTCCGCCTTCGCTGTCGAAGTGCAGCGTAGCGGCAACAACCGCGAACTGATGCTGGCGGCTCTCGGCTGTGGTCCCGCCCTGCTGCCGCTCTTTTACCAGTGCGACTGGTCGGCGGTTGCCTACAACGTTTGCGACGAGGAATGGGATGCGGTGGCAGATGCGATCCAGGTGACGATCGATCGCGATGCCCGCCTCGCCCTCTGGGAACAGTGGTGGCAATACTACATCGACCTCACCCAGACAATCACCCTCTTCGAGATCACTGACGTGATGGCCTTAAATACGGCCGACTTCGATTTCACGCCACGCAAAGACGGCTGGATGACCTTCCGCGATCTCAAACTCGCGGATATGTAGTCCACTACCCGAAAGCTAGCGTTTACATAAGCTTCTCCCCTTCCCCCTTTATGGGGGAAGGGGTCGGTGGATGGGGGTAAACTTGCGCGGGTTCTTAATCAGCCGATTGCTGCAATTGGTCGTGACCATGTTTATCGTTTCCGTGGTCGTGTTCTTAATCCTGCGCTTGAGCGGCGACCCGGTCCTGGTTGTAGCGCCGGATTTCTTCAGCCAGGAACAGATCGAGCAGATGCGCAAATTCTGGGGCTTTGACCGACCACTGGGCGAGCAATACATCACCTTCATTACCAAGGCCATTAGCGGCGATTTCGGCAAGTCCTATCTCAAAAAGCTCCCGGCAATGGAAGTTGTCCTCAATCGCCTGGGTAATACCTGGCTCCTGGCTGCCGCCTCCGCCGCCATCGGGGTTACGGTCGCCGTGCCGCTCGGTGTCCTGTCCGCGCTTAAACGCAACAGCCTGCTCGACCTGATTATTACTTCACTGTCATCTCTGGGCACAGCCATGCCCGGCTTCTGGCTCGGTTTGATGCTCATAATCGTCTTTTCGGTTCATTTGCGTGTACTGCCGGCCTTTGGCGCTCATGAGCCAAAATCCTTGATCATGCCCTCCGTAACACTGGGCGTCGGCATGGCGGCGCGCCTTTCGCGCATGACCCGCTCCGCCATGCTGGAAGTGCTGAATCAGGACTACGTCCGTACCGCCCGCAGCAAGGGCTTGATGCACAAAACTGTCGTCATGCGCCACGCCCTGCGCAACGCCCTTATACCGATTGTCACCGTATTTGGCCTGCAACTCGGCTGGCTCCTGGGCGGCTCTGTCGTGGTCGAAAGCGTCTTTTCCTGGCCCGGGCTGGGCCGGCTCATGATCGAGTCGATCAGCGTCCGCGACAACACAGTCGTTCAAGCCGGGCTACTATGGATTGCTTTATCCTTCATACTGATCAACTACGTCATTGATGTGATTTACATCATCCTTGACCCGCGCATCAATTTCCAATAAAAAATGACGATGGACACACAGAGCAGTCATCAATCCAAAGCCGAAGCTATTGCCCTCATGCCGGCCCCCCGCAGCCTGCCCGTGCGTATCCTGTCGACCCTCGCGCAGAGCCCGGTCGGCGTCGCCGGCAGCCTGATCGTGACAGTCGTCGTGGTATTGGCTTTTATCGGACCTGTTGTTTCCCCGCACGATCCGCAAGGCAGGAACATCCGCGGCCGCTTTCAGCCGCCGGGTTACGCCGATAACGTCGGCAGCTACGTCCTGGGCAACGATCAACTCGGCCGCGATATTCTAAGCCGCATTATCGCCGGCAGCCGCGTTTCAGTGCTGGTCGGCGTCGTTTCCGTCCTCATCTCCGGCACGATCGGCGTCATATACGGCCTGATCAGCGGCTTCGTCGGCGGTATCGTCGATAGCGTTCTCATGCGCATCGTGGACGGCTTGCTTGCCATTCCTTTCATCATCCTTGTCATCGCCATTTCCGGCGTCGTCGGCGCCGGCTTGTCCACACTCATCTTGATCCTCGGCTTCACCGGCTGGATAACCTATGCTCGCGTTATCCGCGGCGAAGTGCTCAAAGTGCGGGAAATGGAATATGTCATCGCCGCCTATGCCCTGGGGCAGAGCCGCCGCAAGGTCATGCTCATCCACATCCTGCCCAATGTCGTCTCCTCCGCTATCGTCCTGGCAGCCGTGCAGGTCGGCGTGACCATCCTGGCCGAATCCTCGCTCAGCTTCCTGGGCCTGGGCGTGAAGCCGCCCACTGTCACATGGGGCTTGATGCTCTCCGATGGCAAGACCTATATCAACAGCGCCTGGTGGATGACCGCCTACCCCGGCATCGCCATCACCATCACCGTGCTCGGCGTCGTCTTCCTCGGCGACTGGCTGCGCGACTTGCTCGACCCCAATGTCCGCGGCCGCGCCTGATGACAAAACCCTTCCGCGTCCCGCGTTCCCGCGCCGCCCAAACACATCAGGCGCTGCGCGACGAGATCATGGCGGCGCTTGAGCCGATCCTCTTCGACGACTACCGCAGCAGCTACAAGACTCGCGCCGAATTCGAAGCCGCCTTCGCTTCCGAAATGACGCAGCGTCATGCCATCGCCGCCCATTCCGGCACCATCGCGCTCTTGCTGGCGCTGCGCGCCTGTGGCGTCGGTCCCGGCGACGAAGTAATTACCGTCGGCAATTCCGATATCTCAACAACCGGCGCCATCAGCCAGTGCGGCGCCGTCCCCGTTTTCTGCGACGTCACCCGCAGCGACTACACCATCGACGTCGATCAAGTCGATAATCTGATCACCGCCGCTACCCGCGCCATCCTACCGGTCGATCTGCACGGCCATCCGGCAAACGTCAAGGCGCTCCGTCCGCTCGCCGACCAATATGGGTTGAAAATCGTGGAAGACGCCGCCCTGGCCAGCGGCGCCTGCGACCACGGGGCGCCGGTTGGCGCTTTCGCCGATGTGGCCATGTTCAGCTTCGCGCCTTTCAAGCCGCTGGGCAGCGCCGGCAATGGCGCCGTCCTGGTTACGAACGACGATTCGCTCGCGGATGAACTGCGCCTGCTGGTCAGTTATGGACATGTTCCCACCCCGATAGAGAGGCGGAACGTGCAAGGCGGGGCGCTCCCGCCCGGATACCAGAACTACGTCGCCGAAGGATACAATGTGCCGCTCGATGGCTTGCAAGCGGCATTGCTCCTGGTCAAGCTGCCATACCTGGGCCAATGGACCAGGCAACGCCGCGCCATCGTCAGCAGACTGGAAGCCGGGCTCGCGGATACCTCGGCCCGGCTGCCGCGCTTCCGCGCCGCATCGCAGCCAACCTTCCGCTCCTACGCTATCGCCGTCGACCGCCAGCAGGCACTTTATCAGGGACTGCGCGCCGCCGGCGTGGAAGCCGTGATTCACTATGCGCCGCCGATCTATGATTATGCCGTCTACGCCGGCATGTTCCCGAATCGCGACAGCTTGTCGGTGACCGAGCGCCTGGCCGGCGAGATCGTCAACCTGCCGGTCACGCCGGAGTTGACATGCGACGATGTTGATTACATGATCGATGTAACGAGAAAACTCTTAAACGACGACTGAGCCTTGCCGGGGCGACTGACGGTCAGTGTCGGCGGTCAGTGTCTACGCGACCTACGCGACCTGCGCGACCTGCGCGAACCTTGTGTCTTCCGCGAGAAATGAGCTTAAAGGAGAAAGTAAAAATGTCCGATTCAAGAAACCTTTTGGAGCAAATCGTCGATTACGCCATCGCCCTGCGTTACCAAGACATCCCTACGGAAGCTGTTGAACTCGCGAAAACGATCGTCTTCGACTCCATCGGCACCGGGCTCGGCGGATATCAACGTGAATTGGGGCTGAAGGCCGTGCATTATGCCGAAAGCGCGATGGCGGGCGATGACGCCACGCTGCTCGGCGGCGGTCAGCGCGTATCGGTCGAAGGCGCGGCCTTCGCCAATGGCGTGATGGTCAAGATCCTGGGCATGGACGATTCGCATCGCTCCGCCGGGCATATCGCCTCGCAATTGGTTCCGGCCGTGCTGGCTGTCGGCGAAGCCAATAACACCTCGGGCGAAGAGATGATCGTCGCCATCGTCGCCGCCTACGACTTTGCCGTCCGCGTCGGGGGCCTTGTCCGTCCCGCGCAGCGCGAGCGCGGTCTCGACCTCAAAGGCACGCTGGGCGCCATTTCTTCCGCGCTGGCGGTCGCGCGATGCGCGCGTCTGGATCGCGAAGCGATGATCAATTGCGTCGCGCTGGCGGCCGATCTCGCCTCCGGTACCGAACAATATGTCTACGAAGGCGGACCCTGCGATACCAAGGACTTGATCGCCGGCTTCGCCGCGCGCAATGCCGTATTCGCCCTGCGCCTGGCGCAATCCGGCTTTTACGGCCCGCGCGGCGCCCTGGACGGCGAATACGGTTTCTTCCGCGCCTTCGGCGGACGTGGCAGTGACCACGCGCCACATGGTTACGAGCCCGAACTGTTCGCCGATCTCGGCCGTAACTTCGCCATTCTCGGTACCGGTTTCAAGCCCCACGGCGGTTGCCGGCACACCCACCAGGCCATCGACGCCGTGCAAGCGATCCTGGGTGACGGTCCGCTTGACATATCGGCGATTGAGTCGATCGAGCTTGGCACTTACGGCTACGCCACCCGCCCCGTCTTCCGCGTCGATCCCAACCCGCCTTCCCGCGAGGTCGCTGGCTTGAGCATACGCGTTTCGACCGGCGTAGCGCTGCAACAGGGCAGCGCCTGGCCCCACGACTTCAGCGCCTGGGATGACCCCGAAGTGCGGCGCTTGCGCAATCTGATTGATGTCCAGGTTGATAGCGAGATTGAAGCGGATTACCCGCGGCTCAACGGTTGCCGTCTGCGCGTCACGCTTGATACCGGCGAGCTTCGCCAGGCCTACCTGCCAAATATGAAAGGCGAGCCGGAATTCCGCATGACCCGGGACGAGATGCGCGAGAAATTCGCCGTCTTGACGCGCGACCTTTTCGCTGGCGGGCATGTCGACGAGATTTACCAGCGCTGCATGAACCTGGAATCTCTCGCTGATATCGGTGATTTGCTGCGGATTTGCGCGGCCAGGGAGCCTGTAGTCGCTTAAGCCGACGCAGCGGCCTCGCGGCTCATCAAATACCAACTCGATCTGTCGCCGCGGAGGAAATCGCTGACATGATACCCCGCCCCCAGGAGCGCGGTAATCGCGTCGCGCATGTGCAGCTGCCAGGTCTGCGCGCGCTCCATATTTTCGGCCTTCAATGCCGCGATGCTCGCGGGGACCTCAATAGCGTATAGCGCCTCGTCTGGCGATGCCGGGCGTTCAGACTGCAGGGCGCCACTATCGTCCACAAACACGAGCTTCGTCGCTTCCGAGATGGCGATCCGCGGCCCCGCCCCGGCGCCCCGCGCCAACTCAAGCACACGACGATTGTCGAGCTGCCACTGCGCTTCCAGGCGATCGCTGGCGAGCCCGGCATTCAGGTCGTCTTGCATCGTTCCGTAGTGGTTGACATAGTAGACGCGCGCCGTCGCCCCCAACCGATTCAGATTGAAATTGGCGTTTCCCGCCTGCATCGGGTCGAAGGTCCATGCGATAACGCGATAGCCGTTTGCCAGCGCCCATTCGCGCTGCGCCTGCTTGAGCGCAAAGCCAATACCTGCATTCTGAAGCTCGGGATGGACCGCAGTCATATGCGACCACAACCAGACTTCGCCGCCCCGTTTCGCCGCAATGCCAAAACAGAACCCGATCAGACGCCCATCGGCCTCTGCGCCCATAACGCTCCCGCCGGCCACAGTCGCCGCTTTCATGGTATGGGGCGATGTGCATTCGTGATCCCCCATGCCCCAGACGTCCTTCTGCAAGTCGACCAAGGCCACCAAATCCCGCATGGCATGGAGTTCCCTGATAACGAAGTTTCCGAACATAGCTCATCTATGACTAGCTGCAGGACGCCTGCAATAATAGCAAGCCGCCCGGCAAAAGGCAAAACTCGGCAGTCAATTTGGGCACTGAGTCGAACCAATAAAGTAATGCAACTGTCGCTAAAGCAACGATCTGTAGGGGCGACATATCATGTCGCCCGAAACCACAAGTCGCACCGGCAGCGCGCGACCTGCTGTGTCAGCGGTCAGTGTCTACGCGCCCCTCGGTGAAAAAAATCTCTCTGTGCCCTCTGCGCCGGCGGTCAGTGTCGAAGGGCTGTGTCCACGCGCCCTACGCGACCTCTGTGGCCAAATCACCGTGTACCAACCCCGTCAACGTGCCATCCCCACCAGCCCGCGACTCTTCGCCGAAACCGCGACCATTTAGTCGCCCTTTACTAGAACATTCATGCTACTCTCCCTCTACAACGCAAACAGACAAGGATTCCCCACTATGCAAGCAAGCTACACTCTCGATACAAAAATCGAGGCTCTCAACCTGCTCGATCTACACGACGGCGACTTCCAGCTCGTCAGATCCCTGATCGAGATCCCGCTCAAAACCTTAAGAGGCTGGCGCGTCGACCAAGACAAACTCAGACGTCGCTACGAAGACCGACAATACCGCTACTTCGCCAACCTCAAACTCGAACTCCTCAAGGACATGTTCGAAACTTCCCGCGACATCATGAAGAAAATCAAGAGCGGCGAGCACGAAGGCAGTGCCGTCAGTAAACTCGCCTACGCCCTGTCCACCCTGCTCAATCAGGCCAATCAACTCGAAGACAGTTTTGAAGACCTGCCGCCGAACCCGCAACCTGAAGCGGAAGAATCCAACAGCATCGGCTATGCCCACGACGATACCCCGCAGGACGACCAGCCCGAGGCAGTTGAACTTCCGCAGCAGCCCCGCCCGCCTCAAAGCCTTGGCGTACGTGCGGCACTGGAGAGAATCGGCATTGGGACGAATCAAGATCCTGACAGCCCCTCGCTTAACGCGCAAATGCTGCTGATAGACCGCCTCCACTTACAAAATAGCGCGATAAATTCGGCGCGAGCTGGCAAAAAGCGTAAATCGCCTAAGAAACGTCGCCGTCGAGCAAAGCGCAGGGCGCATTGATCTGCCAAAAGAGCCATCCTCGATCCCCTGCTTCGCCCGGGCTTGCCATGGCTCTCAGTAGTACCAAAAAATGTAATGCAAATCTCGCCAAAGCAACGATCTGTAGGGGCGACCGGCGGTCGGTGTCGGCGGTCAGTGTCCACGCGACCTACGCGACCTATCATGTCGCCCGCTTTCCGGCTAAAGGTGGCTGGGTAACCGCATTGAAAAGGACAAATGGAACTGGAAATTGTAAGGCTTGTCCAGCACTCATCTCTGCTGAACAAAACGGACCCAAATACACGTCCCACAGCAAGAAAATGACGCCATTGTGCCTACCAAATCACAACATAAAGACAAGCTATGTAGGGGCGACCAATCGGGTCGCCCGCTTTCCGGCTAAAGGTGGCTGGATAACCGCATTGAAAAGGACAAATGGAACGCTTAACCACCACTACCGGACTAGCCTTGTACGGGCGAGCCGGTGGCTCGCCCCTCAGCTTCCCATCGGGGGCGGGGGGGGGGGGTACCCCCCCTCCTATATACATACTGTATCTATACTGTTACCCAAAAAGGGGGCAAAATCAGGGCATTTTC
>JAPOOU010000267.1 GCA_026713245.1 Chloroflexota bacterium | reverse complement strand
TATGCATATCGGGGTGATCGACGGATTGCCTAGCCGCGCGGAGTATGAGCGTTCGCGTCCGAGCAGAGTAGTAGCGGCGCGGCGGGGGGATTCACCACAGAGGCTCAGAGACTACAGAGGGTTGTAACTACCGAGGACATCGAGAACGCCGAGGCGCGAGCCGGTGGCTCGCCCTTTTATGTTGTGTCGGCTGGGCGTGTGGGGCTGTTTCGGGCGACCAGATTTGTCGCTCCTGTTTACGTTAACCGCGTCGCTCATGCGACGGGAAGGCTTACGATTTTGCGTGAGCGCGGCAGACCTTTTCGCTGCCGCCGAGCGGCTACACGGCTTGTTACTTATGAGGTCAAGCAAGGGCTGGCAGCGGCGCGACCTGCACATCAATGCCCATGTCGAGCAGTTGGCGTTGCGCGTCGGGCGCGATGCCGGCATCGGTCACGAGCGTCCCAATCTCGTCGATTGCCAAGACCTGTGCCGCGGCGGTTGTCTCGAATTTGCTTGAATCCAGCAGGATGACTGTTTTCTCGGCTGAGCGAATCATCGCTCGTTTGACCGAGGCTTCCAGCAGTTGCGAGTCGGTCAAGCCGGTTCGCAGGGACAGTCCCGCGCCGGAAATGAAGGCGACGCGCGCGAAAAAGTCCTCGAAAAAGCGTTCCGGCACCGGTCCGACAAAGCTGAGGGTATCAGCGCTCAGGATTCCTCCCGTGCCCATTACTGTGGCGGACGGCAGCGTCTTTTGCAGCAATTCGATCGTCCGCAGGCTGTTGCTTAGCACCTGGAGATCGCGTTTGCGCTTGAGAAAGGGAAGAATCGCGCGAACGGTGGAACTGGCGCCCAGCAAGAGAACGTCATTGTCTGCGACGAAACGCAGCGCGGCGTGACGGCCAATTGCCCGTTTTTCCTCGGATCGACCGTGAGCCCGGGTCAGGCGCTGAATATCTCTTCGCTCAGGCGCGTCGCCATCAAATACGACGCCCCCATGCGTCAACGTGACCAGGCCTTCGTTTTGCATTGTTTTGAGATCGCGGCGGATCGTCATGCTCGATACGTGGTAGCGGGCGCTCAGATCCACGATTGTGGCGCTGCCGAGCTGCGCGAGATAACTAAGCAAATGTCGCCGTCTTGCTTCCGGTAACATGGATTCGGTCTCACGATGCCAAGGAGTCTGCGAATTTGCAAGTAATGTTATATGATGATATTTTACGTGGAGTTACGATAATTGGCAAATCTACACCTGTTTACGTAAACCGCGTCGCTCTAGCGACGAGAAGGCTTACGATTTTGCGTGAGCGCGGCAGACCTTTTCGCCGATTACGCGCCGAGCGGCTACTTGGGAGGTACTTCAATGCCTGGTTTCAAAACAAAGCTTATTCCCGACAATCAGCCTGAAAGCATACGCGTGACGCGACCTTGGGGCGGCTTCGCGCAATATGCCAAAAACGAAGAGGTGACGGTCAGCCTGATGACGGTCCAGGCGGGACAGCGCCTCAGTCTGCAATCGCACAGCGCGCGCGCCGAACTTTGGATTGCGCTCGATGATGGCGCGATCATCCAGGTGGATGAGCAAGTCATTGAAGCGAAGGCGGGCGACGAAATCTGGATTCCGGCCGGCAGCAAGCATCGGCTCGGCAGCGGGGGAGCGGCGGTGCGGGTTCTTGAGGTGGCTTTTGGCAACTGGCAGCAGGAAGACATCAAGCGCTATGCGGATGACTATGAGCGGCCAGCGGAGGGAGAATGAGCTCAATCTATGCGATATCCGGCGATCGTATCTTCGTTCAAGCGGATGCCCAAGCCGGGTCCATCCAGTGGCTTGAGAAGGCCGTCCTGGAAAGGGATGACTTCGCGCATGACAGTGTGCCGCAGCGGATTGAAGAGTTGGTTGTATTCGTAGATCAGGAAGTTGGGCATGACAGCGCAAGCGGCGATTGCGGCGACAATACCTACGCCGACGCCAACGCCGTGCGGCGCGATCTTGACATTCTCCATCAAAGCCAAATCCGCGATTTTCAACATGCCGGTGAAGCCGCCGCAGCGCGTGATATTAGGCATGAGCACGTCCACCGCTTCCGCCTTCAGCAGGTCGCGGAACTGGTAAACGCTGCCTAGCCACTCGCCCGACGCGATGGGCAGATCGACGCGGCGGCGAATGCGCGCCAGATCTTCCGGATATTCCGGATGGACCGGTTCTTCCAGCCAGTAGACGCTATGCTTGACCAGGTCCTTGGCCAAGGCGATGGACTGGCTGACGGTGTATGCGCCGTTGGCGTCTACCAGCAGCTTGACTTCCGGTCCGACGGCGGCGCGCACCGCTTCGACGTGCGCGATGTCCGTGACCAGTCCGCGGCCGATCTTGAGCTTGACCGCGCGGAATCCAGCGCTGAGAAACTCCCGCGCCTTCTGAGCGGACTTATCCGGCGTCGGCAGGTAGGGTATCGGGCTGGCGTAGGGTTCGACCGCTTCGCGCATGGGCCCGCCCAAGAGATTCGGCAGGGAGTCGCCGTAGATTAGTCCGCGAAGATCCCAAAGCGCGATATCGACGCCGCTTACGCCCATGGGCGCGAAGCGCATTTCCTCGACCATCGCGCTCCACAGGGCATGGTGATGGCGGGGATCTTCGCCGATCAACAAGGGCGCGAGCAACTCATTTATGTATGCGGCGGCGCCGCGCGCTCCCGGGCGTCCCATGGCCTCGCCGATGCCGACCAAGCCGTTGTCGGTGGTGAGGCGCACGATGACCGCGCCTTGACCGAGCAGGGGATTCACCCGCATGCCGAAGGCGGGATGGGCTAGTTCGCTTGGCACATCGCCCAGGGCGTCGGCGAAGGATGCGAAGAGCGGAATCGCTTCGACCTTGCTAATCTTCATGGGTGGGTCCAAACAGCGAACAAGACTGCGCGCAATGCACAAATGCGGGCGCTCTTGTCGGTCTCGCCGAGCGAGTGATTATCATTTACCAGCCAAGCGCCGGGTTGAGACGAGTCGCCGCCAAATCGCCCGGCTGTGTACCTGGCAGCCAGTGATCTCGATCGGCGACGCGGTTTTTGTTGTCCAACTCGCTAACGCGCGCGCCATCGGCAAAATAGATGACGGTCATGGCGGGTCGCATCCGGTCACTGGTATTCGGCGGCGCCGAGTGCAAGGTCCAGCCGCTGTGGAAAGTGGCAGAACCGGCTGTCATCGAGTCGGCCTGCTGCAACCGGAAACCCCGACTCTGCACGAAAGCGCGGAGTTGGGTCTCGGAATCGTCAGAGATGGGGATATCGCCCAGGTAGCCTTCGACATGCGAGCCTGATGCGAACTGCAAAGTACCCATAGCGGCGTCGATATCGGCCAGCGTCATCCACATGGTGATGGTCTTGTCCGTCGCCAGGGGCCAATAGTGCTGATCTTGATGCCAGGGCGTAATGCCGCCGCCGGCTTCCTTGAACAGCGCCTGGTCGTGGTAAAGCCGCACTTTGTCGACGCTCATCAGCCGCGCGGCGATGCCGGCGAAGCGCTCTGCCATGACATATTCCTTGACCAGCTCGTTGTATTGCCACAGGTTTGTCGTCTGCAGAAAGGCTTTGCCGTAGGTATCGCGATCGGCCAGCTTTCGCGTTTCCTTGTTGCGCTCGGCGACGGTCTGTACGATCGCCTTGTGATAGGGCGGGATGTACTTTGCCGGCAGCACGTTCTCGAGCAAAATATGTCCGTCGCGCCGGTAAGTCGCGACTTGTTCAGCGGTCACCTTGCAGGGTGTATTCCATTCCATCCGCGTAGCTCGCTTGGCAAAGTCAGTTAGTGATCGTGGTCGACGTCGTCGTGCGGCACGACGACCATGAAGCCATTGCCATCGCCCATCATCGATTTGACGCGATGGTCGTCGAAGCGATGGCCGTACAGCTCCGGCGCGTTGGCGGCGCAGAGCGTGCCGAATTTGGGCTGGGCGTAGGACAAGTGCGTGGCGCCCCGCGCCAGGATATGCAGATAGTTGGCGGCCGCGCCGGTCTCGTCGCCATCGTAGGCGCCGCGGTGGTTCCAGGGCACGCGCGAGCGGGCATTGCAGTAGTGGCTGACAAAGGCGCGACGCGGCTTGTCCGAGATGTTGCGGTGGGAGCGATGCAAGACATGTCCGCCGAATAAGACCACATCGCCCGGCTGGGCCGGTATGGCGACTTCGTCCTCGTAACGCAGCGCGATTTTCGCCAGGGTATTCTTGTTTTCGTCGGGATGGCTGGCATTGATGATGGATTCGATATCGCCGAGGATGGTATCGCCCTGTTGCGTCACGCCGTCGCAATCGGGATAGATCGGTTCGTGCTGGGAGCCGGGCGTGATCCACAGACAGCCGTTCTCTTCGGTCGCCGGGTCGATGGCGATCCAGGCGCCGATCAGCGTATCGGGCTGGGTGGGGATGTAATAGGAGTCCTGGTGGAAGCCCTGGCCAGCCTGCCCGGGCTGCTTGAAGAAGAGCATGGTTTGTAAACCCAGGACGTCCGGTCCAATCAGCGCTTCCAGCACATCGACCACACGCGGATGCAAGAGGAAGCGCTCGGCGATTTCCTCGGTGCGGTGGGGCATATGCACGCGTTCGTAATGATGGCGCCGTTCCTGGTCGGTCGCGTCTTCAGCCGGCGGCGGCACCCCCGGCAAGATTGCACGGCCCGCCATCAGGTCTTCTGTGTAACCCGCCAGTTCCCGCACTTCGTCGGGCGCGACCAATCCGCGAATCACCAGGTAGCCGTCGCGGCGGAATGACTTATATTCGTCGACGCTGACGTGGTAGCGCTCGTGTGCCCGCTGGAGCAATTGTTCTTCTATCATTATCCGATTCCCAAATCTTTTACTTTTCCGTATCTTACCGCGAAATTCGCCAAGTGCAATTCGCAGCGTAGGATTGTCGCAGCAGTACTGAGCACGTCATGCGAAAACGCGATCGTTGCGATTCTACCCTCATCCCCCGCTTAAGGGCTGAGGGGCGGACAGTTTTGACAGGCAGTTGAATGCAAGGCGCGGGCGCAATTTGTCCTCAAATGCTGGGAAGATGCCCTCATTTTGCCCCCTTTTTGGGTAACAATATAGATACAGTATGTGTACGGGAGGGGGGGGGTTCCCCCCCCTCAGATCGGAAGCTGGGGACAGGTCGAGTTTCAGCGGGCATGAAATCATGACAAGATCTGTACATTATGCGACGACTTTCGGGCGACTCGCAGAGTCGCCCCTACATTTTTTGCGCTCTATGGGCGGCCTGACAGGTCGCGTAGGTCGCGCAGGGCGCGTAGACACAGCCCTTCGACACAGCAGGTCGCTCGCTGCCGCTGCGACTTGTGGTTTCGGGCGACATGATAGGTCGCGTAGGTCGCGTAGACACTGACCGCCGACACAGACCGCCGGTCGCCCCTACAAATTTCGTGATGAAGCTTGCAGGGGGCAAGGCAGCCCGGGGACGGAGTGGTGGAT
>JAPOOU010000261.1 GCA_026713245.1 Chloroflexota bacterium | reverse complement strand
GGGGGGGGGGGGGGGGTCCCCCCCTGCCCAGATCGGAAGCTGGGGACAGGTTGGCAGCGGCAGGAAACCGGGCAATTCTGTGGCGATTGCCGGCGAGCGCCTACATTTTTTGCGCTGTGGCGGGCGCCTGACAGGGCGCGTAGGTCGCGTAGACACAGCCCTTCGACACTGACCGCCGGCTGCTCCTCCGGCATTTCGTCACAAGAGATGCCCAGCGATTGGCGTAGGTTTCGGTTTGAAGTTTGTCCATTTGCGAACATAGCAATATCTTTTTCGAACATGAGCGCCTCTTTTTGAACAATGTCGCTTGGCGTTGGACCGGGCGCGGGTTTGAGAAGCGGCGGCCCCATGTGTTGTAAGATCAAAGGATACAGCAAAGTAGGGGAGAAAAGGGCGACTATATGGTCGCGGTATTGGGCGGGAGGGCACGGCCACCGCCGCGCGTAGGTCGCGTAGACACTGACCGCGACACTGACCGCGACACTGACCGCGTCCGCGGATGCCAAGCCTTAGGCGTAGTCGCTGTAATCGTAGCGGTAATCGACCGCGGGACTGCGCAGTTGCGCGTCCATGCCGCCATCGACGACGATGCGCGTACCGGTGATGTAGGCGGCGTCATCCGAACAGAGAAAGGCGACGGCGGCCGCGATATCCGTCGGCGTCCCTTGCCGCGCCAGCGGGATCACTTGCGACGGCGGGATGGGCGCGTCGCCCACGGAGGCGCCATGATCGACGCGGATGCTGCCCGGTACGACGGTGTTGACGCGAATGCCGAGCGGCGCGAGATCGAGCGCCATGGCACGGGTAGCTGCCTCGATACCGCCCTTGCTGGTATCGTAACCGAACATCTGTCGGTGCGCGCGGGAAGCGCCGCCGCTGCTGACATTAACGATTACGCCGCCTTGTCCGCGTTTCGCCATCAGCCGAGCCGCCGTCTGCGAGCAATGGAACATGCCCGACAAGTTGACGGCGAGCGTCGTTTCCCAGGCTTCGTCGCTGTAATCGAGAAAGTTCTCGATCACGCCCGCTTTGTGCACGAAGGCGGCATTGTTGACCAGGATATCGACCGCGCCAAAAGCTTCGAGGGTCGCCGCTAACAATGCCTCGGCCGCTTGACGCTGCGTGATGTCGCACTCGAGATAGATGACACTGCCCGGCGCGTCGCCCAGTTCGGCAGCCAGGGATCGCCCGCCGACGATGTCGATATCGGCGATGACGGCGTTGGCGCCTTCCGCAGCCAGACGGCGCGCGCATCCCGCCCCAATGCCATTGGCGCCGCCGGTAACGATGGCGGTTTTACCTTCCAGTCGCATATTCTTAACTCCCTTTCAAATGACAGTTTTTCTGCGGACGCCCGTTATGCTTGAATATCGCCCAGCCGCGCCAGCCCAAAGGCCGAAATATCGAATTCGCTCCCGCCTTCGAGGGCCAATTGCGCCAGGGTCTCGCCGACCGCCGCCGAATGCTTGAAACCATGCCCGGAACAGGGCGACGCGACCACGACGCGTTCCGACTCCGGATGGCGGTCGATAACGAAGTGCTCATCGGCGGTGACCGTATACATACAAACATCGGCGTGAATCAGGTTTTCGCGCAAGCCCTTGAGACGAGGCGCCGTCAAGCGGTGGTACATGTCCGCTGTTTCTTCGGCGGTGACCTGGCGGCTCAGATCATCGGCATGTGTGCTGGAATGGTATTGCTCCGTCACGAGTTTGACGCCGCGCAGGCCGTCCCGCGGCGCAGGAAAGGTCGACCAAAAGTCTTCGAGCCTGTCGCCGATCCAGATGACAAAGGGGCAGTTTTCCGGGTAAAACGCTTCCAGGTTATCCGCTTCGAACCAGTAAATTACCTGCCGGCAAACGCGAATGCCGGCTCGATAACTCTCGGGCAAGAGATCGCCGATCCACGCGCCGGTTGCCAGAATCAACTTGTCCGCCTGGTAGCTGCCGCCCTCGGTGACAACCGTCACGCCCCGGGCGTCAGCTCGGTAGCGGATCATCCGTTCGTTGGTGCGGATTGACGCGCCGGCTTGCGCTGCCAACTCGAGCTGCGTTTGAATGCAGCGTTCCGGGCGCAGGACGCCGGCGCCGGGTTCAAAATAGGCGCGGTCGACCGGCCGCGGCATCAACATCGGGAAACGTCGCTTGATTTCCGCCGCGTCCAGCACTTCGTGCGGGATGCCGTATTTCTTCGCTATATTGACGGATAAGGCGACAAAGTTGCCTTGTACATGGAAGCTCGCGGCATCGTTTTCCGGCGCTATGATGAGCCCACCGCTCTTGAGAAACAGTTCTTTGCCCGTCGACGATTCGAGATCGCGCCAGATTTCCTCCGAGCGGCGAATGAAGGGCATATACATTTCGCCCTCGCCGATGGCTTGCCGCGTGATGCGGGTATCGCCGTGGCTCGATCCCATTGTGTGCGGCGGATCAAAGCGATCAATGCCGAGGGCCCGCGCGCCGCGTTTGCTCGCTTGGTAGAGCGCTGCCGAGCCCATCGCGCCCAGTCCAACCACGATCAGATCATAGTGATTCATTTTTCCGCATCCATCTCCTCGCGCCGAGCGTTGGTCGCTTCAAAATCGACTGTCATCTTCTCGACATCAATGACCACGCCGTAGCAGCGCTGCGCCGCTGCCAGCGAGATATACCCTTGCCGCGCGTCATCCAGCACGCGTCCCGGCTCGCGCAGGGTTGGCGGACCGAATCCGCCGCCGCCCGGCAGCTTCAGCGTCACTCGTTGACCGGGCTTCAAGACGTAATGCGATTTGGGATGGGGATTGCTGCCATCGGAGAGCGCGACCGCGCCGGTGGCGCCCGGCTCACCGCCCAGCAGACCAACCGCCGCATTGCCGGTGCGGTCGTACATGCAGGAATGATTGGCGTTCATGCCGGTGATAATTTCCATCTCCATTTCCTGGCCGAGCCCGCCGCGGAATTGACCGGCGCCTCCGGAATCGGGACGCAGTTCGCGGCGGCGCATAAGCAGGGGCGCGGCGGTCTCGATGGCTTCTACCGGTACGCCCATAATGCCGCTGGGGAAGGCGGTCGCGGAAAGACCGTCGCGGTCGTAGGCGGCGCCCATGCCACCGGCGGAGAAGAAGACATAGGCAAATTCCTCCCCGGCCGCATCCATCCCGTCCATCATCGTGTTCCACAAGCCGGCGGAGCCATTGGCGATCACTTGCCGGGGCAGCACTTCCGCCAAAGCCGTCAGCAGCGGTTGGCTGACAAAGTGGCCGATCAGATGACGGGCGCTCACAGGCGCCGGTCGGCGACAATTGAGTATGGATCCGAGCGGGGCGCGCACTTCGATCGGCCGGAAGGCGCCTTCGTTGTTGGGGATGCCCGGCGCCAGGGCAGCCATCAAGGTGTACGTGGTGTAGGCATGCGTGTAATTCAGCACGACATTGATGCCGCGATCGACTTGCGGCGAGGAGCCTGCGTAGTCAACCCGCAGCTCATCGCCGTCGACGGTCAAGGCGCAGGCGATTGTCAGGGGCTGGTCGAAGCCGTCGATGCCGATTTCGTCTCGGTATAGGCCGTCGGGCAAGGCGCTTATGGCCGCTCGCACGGCGCGCTCGGTGCGGTCGAGGATTTGCGCCGAGACCTCCTCGATATCTGGCAGGGCGTACTCGTCGAGCATCTCGATCAGCTTGCGCGCGCCGACCTGGTTGCCGACTTGCTGGGCATAGATGTCGCCGATCACTTGATCGGGCACGCGCACGTTGGCGCGGATAATATCGAGCAATTCTTGATTGACGTCGCCCGCTTTGAAGAGTTTCATCAGCGGGATCGCCAAGCCCTCTTCGTAGAGCGATTGGGCGTCGCCGCCCATGGTCGCGCCGCCGATATCGACAGCATGGCAGGTGTTGGCGAACCAGGCAACGCCGCGTCCGCGATAAAAGACCGGCGTAACAATGGTCAGATCAAAAAGGTGGCCCGAGGCTTCCCAAGGGTCGTTGGTAATCAGGGTGTCGCCGGTGTTCAGGCTGTCGATGGGATGGTTGGGAACGATGTACTTGCGCACGCAGTTGGCCATGGTGTTGATATGCCCCGGCGTGCCGGTGACCGACTGGGCGATCATATTGCCCCCGCGGTCGAAGACGCCGGCGGACAGGTCCCCCGCTTCGCGCACGACGGTGGTAAAAGAAGAATGGATCAAGGCCGCGGCTTGCTCGTCCACGACCGAGATCAAGCGGCTCCAGATCACTTCCAGCGTAACCGGATCGATCATCGTTCGTCATCCTTTCTTAATATACCGCGTCGCTCATCCCATGAGAAAACTTATTATTGCGTGTGAGCGCGGCAGACTTTTCGCTGTCGCCGGGCGGCTGTAGCAGCAAGAGGCATCCGCCGGCGGCCGTCTGCGCGGTCCATCCGGGCAGGACCACGGTCGTGGAGGCCGCTTCTTCAATGATTACGGGGCCGTCGGCGCGCCAGCCTTCGCGCAGTTGATCGCGCCGGAAGACTGGCGTTTGGCGCGGCCGCGCATCCGCCCCGAAGCGAACCGGGCGGCAGGCTATCGGGTCATCGGAAATGGCCGCCGCAGACCGCAAGGCAAGCGCCTCGACTTGCGGCGCTGGTCCCGTGATCAGCACCCGCCAATTGACAGCTTCAATCGGCACGCCATCCGCCAGTTGTCCATAGAAGCGCCGGTATTCCGCTTCGAAAGCGTCTTTCATGGAGTCGATGTGATGCGGGTCGAGTTGTCCCATCGTGAAGGGCACGCGCAGCTCATAGCCCTGCCCGACATAGCGCATGTCGATGCTGAGTCGCGCTGAAATGTCATCTGCCGGGACGCCGGCGCTTTCGACGATCCTGCGGCCTTCCGTTTCCAGATCGCACAAGATGCCATTGAGTTCGCTCAGGTCCAGTTCGCTAAGTTTGGCGACGTAGCTGCGCGTGAAATCGAAGGCGATTGGCGCGGTCAGGAATCCAAATGCCGAGCCGACGCCGGCCAGGGGCGGGATGATGATGCGCCGGATGCCCAGCCCGCCTGCCACGCCGCAGGCATGCACCGGTCCGGCGCCCCCGGTCGCGACCATGCTGTAGCGCCGAACTTCCAGCCCGCGTTCCGCCGCGTGTACGCGCGCGGCCGCGGCCATGTTCTCGTTCACCAGTTGATGGACGCCCCAAGCCAGGCGGTCGACAGGCATTTCGAGCGCGGCGGCCAGGTCTTCAAAGGCGCATCGCGCCAGATCGACATCCAGGGGCAGGCTGCCGCCCGCAAAGTACTCGGGATTGAGATAGCCGAGCAGCAGATCGGCATCGGTGACAGTCGGCTCCACGCCACCCCGCGCATACGCCGCCGGGCCCGGGTCGGAGCCCGCGCTATGCGGACCCACACCCGGCAGACCCAGCCGATTTAGATGCGCGATGCTGCCCCCGCCGGCGCCGATTTCGATCATCTCGATCATCGGTACCATCAGGGGCAATCCGCTGCCGCGCTTGAATCGGTGGACATGCGCCACTTCGGAATGATTACTGACCGTCAGCTCGCCAGCGCGCGTAAGAACCGCTTTTGCCGTTGTGCCGCCCATATCAAAGGCCAGCACGTCGCTGTGTCCCAGTTGCTTGCCCCAATAGACGCCCGCCAGCGCGCCCCCCGCCGGTCCGCTCTCCACCAGCCGTACCGGAAAGGCTCTTGCCGCGTCAACGGTGGTGGTGCCCCCGCTGCTGAGCATGATATTCAGAGGCGCTTCAACCTCGCTGCGCCGCAGCCCCTCATCCACGCGCGCCAGATAGCGCTCGGTGATCGGCTGCACGTAGGCGTTGGCGACGGTGGTGGACGCGCGCGGGTATTCGCGCATGCCCGGCGCTACCTGATGTGACACCGAAACGGGAATCCCGGGCAAACGCGCCTTGACCAGCCGATGCGCGGCTAATTCATGCGCGGGATTGGTATATGCGTGCAAGAAGCAGATGGCCAGCGCTTCAATAGCTTCGGCATTCAGTTGATCGCAGATACGGTCCAGCGCGGCCGAATCGAGTTCTTGCAAGATTCGTCCATCGGCCAGGATACGCTCCGGGACCTCGAAGCGCAGTCGACGTTCCGCCAGGGGAGCCGGTTTGACCAGCGCCAGGTCGTACATATCGTAGCGACCTTCGTTGCCGATTTCGAGCGCGTCGCGAAAGCCGGCAGTAGTCAGCAGGGCGGTCTTGGCGCCCGTGCGTTCGATCAAGGTATTGGTGATGAGCGTGGTGCCATGCGTCACATACCGGATAGCGTCGGGGGAAATGCTTTGGGCTTCCAGCAAGGTTTGTATCCCGTCAAGGACTGCGGCCGACGGATCCGGATAGGAGGTCAAGAGCTTTTCCACCCATATTTGCCCGCTGTGCGGATCGAAAGCGACAATATCGGTGAAGGTGCCGCCGATATCAACCGCAAGCAGGGACTCCGACAAAGTCATGCGCGATCCAGCCTCTCGATAAGATCTGTCAAATCGCCCGTCATCATAGTCATTGCGCGGAACGCTGTCAAGCAAAGCGGACGCTGCAGGCAGAGCAATCGCGCCAAAACAGACACTCACCACAGCCGCTCGGCGGCAGACCTTTTCGCTGCCGCCGAGCGGCTACATCGCCTGCTTTTTGCCAGAAAAGGAGTTAAATCTCGGTGCTCTCGGTGTCCTCGGTGCTTAAGAAAATGTGCTGCGATTGCTCTGACCCGGAATCCTTGACACTTGAAAAGAGTCGCGATATTATGTTAGAATAAAGTATCAATAAGGGAATTAATAAGTTTGTATCAGCGGACTCAAGACCCTCTGACGCATATCACCGTATGGACAGCGCTGAGCATTGGCCTGCCGTTGCTGCCGATTCTGGTCGGCGTACTCATCGCGCTGCTGCAGCGAGCGGAAATCTCTTTTCTCAACTTGCTGGACGGCATTGAGCTTTTTCTCATAGCTCTTTTTTAATAAACCGCGTCGCTCATGCGACGAGAAGGCTTGTTATTTTGTGTAAGCGCGGCAGACTTTTTCGCTGCCGCCGAGCGGCTGTGGTTGGTGACGGCGACGAACGCAGATCTGGCCAGGTTCCGGTTTTCCTGGGCAAAACCCTTTCAATTCACCTTGATCGGATTGGGCGTACTCAACTTGATATTCTTGACGCTAGTATACGTCAATAATCGCGTGCGCAGCTTGGACTTTGATCCAGCTACGACGCTTGTATTTGCCACAGGTTTTTTTGTCGCCGTCAGTATCATTTCACTGGCTCTACAGCTCTTTATGAGCTTTAGCAATTATCGTCGAGGCCTATCAACATGAGCATGGAATTCGTATTCGTTGTGCTTCCTGGAATGTTCCTGATCGCCCTATACACTGTAAGTTATGTCGTCTATGCGATCTGGTCGGACAAAGATCGCGATATCTTTATCCGACGGAAAAGGCCGCGACAAGAAAAATAGGTTTCATTGAACGCTTCTTTATGGAGATAGGCATCCCCGGCGCGCAAGCCCCCGCTTATAAGGCGCAGATACCGATTAGAACGCGGCTTGCGAAAACCAGTGATCCGGCAAGCCTTCGCGTTCGGCGGCCAGCAACTCGCGCAGGATCGCGTCGGCGTCAGCGATCGAGCTGGTGAGCGGATCGGTCATCATGGCGCGGCGCAGCAGGGCATAATCTCCTTTAACGACGGCTTCCGCCGTCAGTTCGTGGGTATCGAGAACTTGTTCCTGCAAGCCGCGAATGCCGCGCGGCATTTCGCCGACCGGGCGCGGCCGGGGGCCGTCCATGTCCAGGTCGCAGAGCAATTCAAGAAAGGCGTCATGCGCCATATTGCTCACGGCGCCCTGATTGTATGTGTTAATGAAAAAGGGTTTTCCCAGGTCCCCAACCATATTCTCGATAATGTCGGTGGCGTGGTCGGGGCCAAACATAGTCATGTATTGGCTGATGGGCAGCGCCCCGCTGATGAAGTCGTCGACTTGCCGCCACATGGCCTCATGGCGGGCATAACGCAGGTCCGTTTCCCAAATTGACAGGGCTGGGATGGCGTCGCGCAAGACGCCGTGGCCTTGATAGAAACGCAGGTATTCCTTGGTATGCGATACGCAGACTGGGATGACGCCAAAGATTTCAAACAGCTGACAGCCGATAGCGTCGTTATGGATCGCCTTTGCGCTCCGGTCGCCATCCATTGTCTCGGTCGCAACGCCGCGGCGCAGGGTCTCGGAGATTTGCGCCGTGACATCGCGCCCCTGAAATTCCGCCTTTAGCATCCAGGTGAAATGATTGACGCCGGCGATGCGCATGTCGAAGGCGCTGTCCAAATCGGCATTCCAATCGCCTTCATCGTCAATGATGCCGGCGTGCTTGGCATAAGTAATCTTGACATGCGGCATGTGCAGGGAATCGCAAAGGGCCAGGCTTTTGATCCCCGGCGCATAGCGCGCGATCGCCATGCCGTTGACGGCGCTGGGATTGATGTAATTGATGACCCAGGCATCCGGGCAAAGCCGCTCGATATCGGCGACGCATGCCATGATCAAGGGCAATTCGCGCATGGCGCGGAAGATGCCGCCAGGACCGATCGTATCGCCGCTGCACATGCGAATGCCGTATTTTTCGCTGATCTGACAATCCAGCCCGCGATAGCGAACCGTATCCTCGGCGAAGCTCAGTACCACGAAGTCGGCATTGTGCAGGACATCCTTCCAGTCGCCGGCAACTTCAACGCGCAGATCGACGCCGGCTTCGGCAACGACTTTTTCCGCAAGCAGGCCCATTTTCTCCATGCGCCCGGGATCGTTGTCAACCAGCGACAGCGTGCCTCGGTTCAAGTGCGGGGAATGAACCATCTGCCAAATGGCTTGACGCCCGAAGAAGAGACTGCCCGAGCCGATGACGACAACTTTTGGATGTTGGACGTTTGGCATTACCTTCTCCTCCGATGCCGCTGTCTGCGTGTTCTGCTGGGAGGATTGCTGGCCGGTGGCGGCGCCTTGAATTCCGATTGAAAGGGATGATCGGAAATAACCGTAATGCGCTGACGGATGAGCTTTTCGATGTCCTTGAGGTACGCGCGTTCGTCGATATCGCAGAAGGAATAAGCGATGCCGGACGCGCCCGCGCGCGCGGTACGCCCGATGCGATGCACATAACTTTCGGGGATGTTGGGCAAATCAAAGTTGATGACATGGGTCACGGCATCAATGTCAAGCCCGCGGGCCGCGATATCGGTCGCCACCAGGATCGATGTCCGCCCGGACTTGAAGTTGGCCAGGGCGCGCGTCCGCGCCTTTTGCGATTTGTTACCGTGAATCGCCTCGGCCGGGATACGTGCGCGGCTCAATTGTTTGGCAAGGTTATTGGCGCGATGTTTGGTGCGGGTGAATACCAGGACGCGTTCCGAAGCGGAATCCTCCAGAATATGCTTGAGCAGCTTCCGTTTTTCGTTGCCTTCGACAAAAAATATCGACTGCGCGATCTTGTCGACGGTGGTCGCTTGCGGATTCACCTCGACCTTTACCGGTTTGATCAGGATATTCCTGCTCAAATCTTGAATCGCTTGGGGCATCGTCGCGGAAAAAAGCAGGGTCTGGCGCTTCTGCGGCAGGGTGCGGATGATCCGCTTGACATCGTGGATGAAGCCCATGTCCAACATACGGTCGGCTTCATCGAGGACAAAGACTTCAACGCGGTTCAGGCGGATAATTTTCTGGTTCATCAGATCGAGCAAACGCCCCGGCGTCGCCACCAGAATCTCGACGCCGCGCCGAATGGCATCCACCTGCGGCTGTTGACCGACACCGCCAAAGATCACGGCATGTCTAAGCCGGCTGAACTGGCTGAATCTGTCAAATTCTTCATCAATTTGCGCTGCCAGCTCGCGCGTCGGCGCCAGCACAAGCACGCGAATAAATCCTTTGGCGGGATTGGCGTCCAGCATTTGGACAATAGGCACGACAAAGGCAGCGGTTTTCCCGGTGCCGGTTTGGGCGCAACCGACAATGTCCCTTCCATCCAGGATATGCGGTATCGTCTCGGATTGTATCGGCGTCGGTTCGGTATACCCGGCTTGCTTGATTACGCGAAGCAGGGGTTTATTCACGTTCAGATTGTGAAATTGCATAAGGGTTTGGGTTTCTCGAATGTGTATTGGGGCAACGAGCTATTATCGGACAATGACAGGCATAATACCAGTATGGTCTTTTCTCGGCCCAAGAGCGGCTGCAAAACGGCTTCGTATCGCAATGGCATTTTCTGACGGTGAGCAGTTCTTTCGGCTAGACCGGATTTATCAGATACGCTGGAGCCCGCGCTTGGTGTATCATGCTTGTCATACCAGACAAGGACAAGAAGGCAGGCAAAAATATGGGCAATCCCTATCAATACGCAAAAGACAATCAAGATCGTTTCCTGGATGAATACCAGGAACTGCTGCGCATCCGCACCATCAGCACACAACCTCGACACGCCGGTGACGTCGCCCGCGCGGCCGAATGGCTGAAGGCGATGATGCTGAAGATCGGCATGAAGCGCGCCGAGGTCATTCTGATGCCGGAAGGGCGTTGTCCGCTGGTTTTGGGCGAATGGGACGGCGCCGGAGCAGATGCCCCGACCATCTTGATCTATTGCCATTATGATGTGCAGCCGGCGGAAGTCGCCGATGGCTGGGATACCGAGCCCTTCGAACCGACGATTAAGGACGGGAGGCTCTATTGTCGGGGCGCAGTCGACAGCAAACTGCACGTGATGTCCAATCTCAAAGCCGTGGAGTCTTGGCTGGCCCAGGAAGAAAAACCCAAGGTCAACATCAAAGTCGTTCTCGAAGGGGAGGAAGAATCCGGCTCGGAGAACATTAACGCTTTCGTCGCCCGGCATCCGGAACGGCTGGCGGCTGATATCGCCATGATCTCCGACGGCGCGATTTTGGCGCCCGAGCAGCCAAGCCTGACCTATGGCCTGCGCGGCGTCACTGCGCTGGAATTGCACGTGGCTGCGCCTGTCAGCGATCTGCACAGCGGGCATTGGGGCGGCTCCGTGCACAATCCCATTCAAGCCCTCAGCGAGATTCTGGCGCAATTGCACGATGAAGACGGCGCGGTGACGGTACCCGGCTTCTACGACGATGTTGATGATGTCACCGCCAGAGATCGCGCGCTGCTGGAAAGAGCGGAGCCATTCTTACAAGCCGAATGGGATGACGTTGTCGGCGCGCCGGCGGTCTGGGGAGAGCCGGCGTATATCTTGCCGGAGAGGCTGGGCGCGCGTCCGACGCTCGAGATCAACGGCATTCATGGCGGTTATACCGGCCCCGGCATGAAGACCGTCTTGCCCGCGCGCGCCTACGCCAAGATCACCTGCAGGCTGGTGCCGCGGCAGGATCCGACCCGCGTCCTGCGCTCTGTGGTGGACCACATCAAAAGCATCGCGCCCGAGACGGTCAATGTCGATTTTGAGTTTGGCGGGATGGGCGCGGAAGCGGTGCTTCTGGATGTCGATGGACTGGCGATGAAATCGGCTGCCGAGGCTTATGCCTATGCCTGGGGCGTGGCGCCGGTCTTCGAGCGCTCCGGCGGTAGCGTGCCGATCGCCTTTGAGTGTATGAAGGTCGCCGATGAGGTCGTGATTATGAGCTATGGGCTGAAGAGCGGCCGCGCGCACGGGCCGAATGAGAATATCTACCTGGGCAATTTCGCCAATGGGATTCAGGCCACGATCAAGTTTATTGATCTGGTTGGGGAGGGTCGGAGGTA
This sequence comes from Chloroflexota bacterium, assembly GCA_026713245.1. GTDB lineage: Bacteria > Chloroflexota > Anaerolineae > Aggregatilineales > Phototrophicaceae > UBA6055. The sequence continues at coordinate 8 of JAPOOU010000261.1, read as the reverse complement.
AGCGGGAT
>JAPOOU010000277.1 GCA_026713245.1 Chloroflexota bacterium | reverse complement strand
CATCCGATACGGGTTCGGGTTCCGAACTGGCAGCGTCCTCGCGCGCTTCGGCCAGGGCTTCAGGCGGCAGGTCCTGCTGTGGCGGAGCTTCCTCAACCATCGCCCAAACCGGCATTGAATCATCCAGGTCAATGGGCGTATCGACGTCAGCGGAAGCGGAATTGAAATCGACCGTGACTTTTTCGGCAATCACCTGCGGATCGCCGCGGCTTTCATCAAAACGACCTGTCACCGCGACGATCTCCCCTTCGAACAAGCCCTTTTCGGTCTCGTCATCGGCCAAGGCGCTGTTCAGGTCGTCAAAATAAGTCATCACCTGGGCGTAGGCGCGCGGGAAAAGAACAATCTCGATGATTTCGGCACTGTCGTGCCAATCTTCCAGGCTGAGGATAGCCATCAAATCGCTGTTGCGCGTCGTGATCTTGCGCACCCCCGTCAGTTCGCCGGCTATGCGGACCGTTTCCGGCTTCGGGATGCCGGGCCGCTTGAGATCGGCGATCTTGTGCAGGTTCTGCCGCTCAAATATTTCACGATGCCGGTCGACCGGTCTGCCGGTCACGTAGAGACCCAACAATTCTTTTTCCCATTTCAACAGTTCGCGCGGCCGGAATTCCTCAATGTCGCGAAGGTCGTCCAGCAAATCGACTTCAAGGTCGGCTTTGTCGCCGAACATATCCAGTTGACCGACTTCCAGGTCTTTGTGATAGTTGCTGCTGGTACTTACGATGCGGTCGAGCGCGGCCAGCAAGCTGGAGCGCGTGCCGAATCCATCCAGGGCGCCTACTTTAGTCAAGCTCTCGAGCGTGCGCTTGCCAAGTTGGCGCATGTCTACACGCTGGCAGAACGCCAAGAGATCGCCGAATGGCATGTCTCCGCGAACGGCGAGCAATTCTTCCAGCGCGCGGGCCCCGGCATTTTTGACGGCTGCCAAACCGAAGCGGATAGCGCGACGCCCGTCCGCCATCGTCTCGATGTCGAAATCCAGTTGGCTGGCGTTAACGTCCGGCGGCAGAATCGGGATACTTAATCGGCGGCATTCTTCCAGAAAGGTCGAGATTTTGCTCAGGTCATCGCGTTGAATGCTAAGCAAGGCCGTCAAGTACTCTTCGGGATAGTGGCACTTCAAGAACGCGGTCTGCACGGTGATCACCGCGTAATCCGCGGCGTGAGGCTTGGGGAAGCCGTAGTTTGCGAAAGACTCGATCAAGTCAAAAATCTTCCCCGATATATCGGCCGGAATGCCGTTTTGCGGACCGCGTTCGATGAATATGGCTTTGTGTTTGTTGAGCTCGTCCGGCTTTTTCTTTGATACCGCGCGGCGCATCAAATCCGCTTCGCCCAGTTCGTAGCCAAATAGCTCGCCGGCGATCTGCATAATTTGCTCTTGATAGACGCAAATGCCGTAGGTTTCATCGAGGATTGGCTCCAGGCGCGGGTGCAGGAGTTCAATGTCTTCTTCGCCGTGCATGCGGCGATTGTAAGCCGGGATAAATTCCATCGGTCCCGGGCGATAGAGCGAGATGGCGGCCACGATATTTTCGAAGACGCGCGGGCGCATCCCGCGCAGCATCTGTTGCATGCCGCCCGATTCCACCTGAAAAACGCCGATAGTCTCGCCCCGCCCCATCATGGCGAAGGCGTCATCGAGCATCAGGCGTTCTTCGTCGCTGATCTGCGAATCGTGACGATAGGGAATGTTGTCCATATTATAGTTGATGCCGCGATGGCGCGAGATCAGTGCGCAGGCTTTGCGCATGACAGTAAGCGTCGACAAGCCGAGGAAATCGATCTTGAGCAAACCAATCAACTCGGCAGTTTCCATCGGGAATTGAGTGACAGCCTTTAGCGCGCCGCCGGAGGGATCCTTGCCGGTGATGCGGTGCAGGGGCAGGTAATCAATTAGGGGACGATCGGCAACGATGACGCCGGCCGCATGTGTGGAGGCGTGCCGCGTCATGCCCTGCAAATCACTTGCGGTATTGATGACCGTGGTCAACTCCGCGTCCTCTTTATAGAGCGTTTGCAACTCCGGGTTGGCCTCGACATATTCGAGGATCTTCTTTTGGCGCGCCTCCTGCGGGATCATGGATGCGGCGCGATTGATCTTGCCCAAATCGACATCCAGGGCGCGTCCGACATCGCGGACTGCGGCTTTGGCGCCCATGGTGCCAAAGGTGATGATGGCGGCAACTTTGTCCTCGCCATACTTTCTCGCGGCATAGGCGATCATTTCGCCGCGGCGGTCGTCCGGGTAATCGAGGTCGATATCCGGCATACTGATGCGACCTGGGTTCAAAAAACGCTCAAACAAGAGGCTGTTCTGAATCGGGTTGATATTTGTGATACCCAGGCTGTATGCGACCAGACTCGCCGCGCCCGAGCCGCGTACATTCCACCAGATATCGGCAGAACGCGCGAATTGGCACAGATCCCAGACGATCAGGAAATAGGAATCGAAACCCATGCTGTTGATGATATTGAGTTCGCGCTCGATGCGCTCCGTAAATACATTGTCCGCGCGCCAGTCGGCGCCGAAACGCCATTCCATACCCATATCGATCAGGTAGCGCAGGTAGCTGTGCTCATCGAAGCCGTCGGGTACGGGGAAAACCGGAATATGATAACCCTTTGGCGCAAGATCAATGTCCGTCATTTCGGCGATTTTGATGGAGTTGGCGAAGGATTCGTCGATAAGGTCCGGTGGCGCCCCGTCAAAGGCCTCGCGCATCTCCCGCGCGGATTTGAGGTAGTAGCTGTTGAATGGCTCCATGCGCATCCGATCACTGTCGGATTTCAGCGCAGCCGTCTGAATGCAGAGCAGCGTGTCGTGGGCTTCGGCGTCCCCTTCGCGAACGTAATGGACATCGTTGCTGGCAAGCAAACCCACATTGCTATGTCCGCTCTTCCGATAGTCAATTAGCCAGCGATTCAAGCTATGCAATTGCGGCAGGTCATGCGCCTGCAATTCCAGGAAAAAGTTCTCGGCGCCGAATACGTCTTGATACCAGCCGATCGTGTCACGGGCGCCCTGATCGTCCCCATTGGCTACCAGGCGCGGAATCTCGGCTGCCAGGCAACCGCTGGTTGCGATGACGCCTTTAGCATGGGCCGACATGAAGTCCTTGTCAATGCGCGGCCGGTAATAGTGACCCTCGAGCTGGGCGGCGGAGGCCATCTTGAGCAGGTTTTGATAGCCGGTCATGTCCTTGGCAAGCAGCAGCATGTGATAGGGGCTGCGGTCGAGGCGGGGATCGCGATCGCGCATGGAGCGGGTCGCCAGATAGGCTTCCATGCCGACGATCGGTTTAATGCCTGCGTCGACGCAGGCTCTGTAGAAGTCCATAACGCCGAACATGACGCCGTGATCGGTGATGCCAAGCGCGGGCATTTCCAGCGCCCGCGCTCGCTCGACCAGGTCCTTGATCCTGCTCTGGCCGTCCAGCAGGGAGAACTCGGTATGCACATGAAGATGAACGAAGTCGCTTGTCATCTACCTACCTACTGGAATCGTTTTTGGAATGCCGCTCGGCGCGTAATCGGCGAAAGAGTCTAGCGCGCTCTCACGAAATAACCAAATTTCGCTCTTGTGAGCACAGCGGTTTATTGAACGCGTGAATAGCCGTATTATAACATCCTGGACAGCATGTCGAACGAGTGCATTTGACAAAAACAACATGAGGCGACCGGAAAAAGCGCGAAACGATGCCAGAGTTACCCGAGGTTGAAACTGTTGTGCGTGGATTGCGCGAGCCGCTCGTCGGGCGTACTATCCTTGGCATGTGGCATGATTGGGACAAAACGCTTCACTCGCCGTCTCCTCAAGAGTTCGCGGCGAGGGTAGCCGGCCAGGCGGCGCGCGGGATTGGGCGACGCGGCAAATACATCTTGATCGAACTTGAACACGATGTGCTGGTGGTCCATTTGAAGATGTCCGGTCGCTTGTATGTGGCGTCCGCGGAGGACGTACACGACGCCGACAGGTGGGTGCATGTGCGCTTCGACCTTGACCGGGGCAAGCAGTTGCGCTTTTCCGATGCGCGCAAGTTCGGCAAGGTCTATCTGACCGACGACGTGAGCCGACTGCTAGGCCACCTGGGCCCGGAGCCGTTCGACCGAGCCTTCACGCTGGCGGGTTTCCGCGAAGGACTTGCAGGACGCAGGCGTTCTATCAAGGCGCACTTGCTCGATCAGGAGATCGTTGCGGGCATCGGCAACATATACGCTGATGAGGCGCTTTTTCGCGCGGGCATCCATCCCAACTGTATGGCGGGAGAACTGACGGGCGAGGATACCGAGCTCTTGCATCAGACGATTCGCGACGCGCTTCTCGCCGGCATCAAACACGAAGGGGCCAGCATCAATTGGTATCGCAAAGCGGATGGCGGCAAAGGCGAATCGCAAAACCACTTTTATGTCTATGGCCGCATGAATCTGGCTTGCCGCAAGTGTGGGGCGACGATCAACAAGATTCGCGTCGCGCAACGCGGAACCCACTTTTGCCCTGATTGCCAGCCGGAGCGGATACACTAGGGATTGGCGTAGGGAATCTCCACAAGATCGACGGCCAAATGACCCTTGTCGTTCCGGGTCAAGCGGCCGGCCGGTCTGGTCAAATCGTGCGGAAAAACCAGCAAGGCGCTTGTTTCCAGGGCCCAGTTTTGCCAGCTGCGTTTGGTTTCCAGGGTTACGAGCGGTTCGACATCGTAAGCGGTCATCCAGGCCAGCCGTTCCATGTGTACCGCCAAAGATGCCAGGTCACAGACAAATGCGGCGTGTTGACCCCTACTCTCCAGGCGCAGGCTCATGTGTCCGGGCGTATGGCCGGGTGTTGACAGGGCCGCGACGCCGGGCGCAATCGCGCAATCGCGATCCAACAGGCGCAATTGGCCCGTCTCCTGGAGAGGCTGGTAGTTGTCGAGACTGTATGTGGCGCGTGTGCGCTCGTTGGGGTTGCAGGCGTCTTCGTATTCACGGCGCCCGACCAGGTATTCGGCACTGGGAAAAGCTGGCTCGCGTTGACCGGAGGGGTTTAGGCGGAAGTTGCCACTGCAGTGGTCATCGTGCAAGTGCGTATTGAAGACGATATCGATGTCCGCGGGCGAAACGCCGATCGCGGCAAGCCCCGCTTGCATGCCGTCGGACTGCGTCACGGCGAATCGCTTGACTTGAGATTCGCTGAGGGAATTGCCGAATCCGGTATCGACGATGATGTTTTTGTCGCCGGCACGGACCAACAGGTTGTGATGCGCAAGCGGAACCAGTTGGCGATCGTCGGCCACCTGGTAGCGTGACCAGAGAACACGCGGCACCAAGCCGAAAATGCCGCCTGGATCCACCCAGGCGGTGGCGTCGTTGAAGAGAAAGATGTCGATATCGCCGACGGAAATCATCATCTTCGAGAGCGAACCTAGGCGGTTTGCCACTTGCCCGAGGTTTGATCCTCGCGCAGGTGACAGTGTTTGTATTTTTTTCCGCTACCGCACCAGCAAGGCTGGTTGCGGCTGGGGCGTTTCTTGCTCTTGCGGACGGTCTGCTGCGCCGGGCGCTCGCTATTGCCCATGAACAGATCCGGTCGGTATTCGCGCGTTTGACGGCGCTGCTGCGGCGTTTGCACGACGGCGGGCTGCACCAGGAAGATATTGCGCGATGCGATCTGTCGATAGGTGTCTTCCACGATGCGAAACATCTGGAAACCCTGGCGCTGATACTCGACCAGCGGGTCCTTTTGCGCCACCGCTTGCAGGCCGATCCCTTCGCGCAGGATATCGAGATCAGTCAAATGACGCTGCCAGTAGTGATCGAGGGCGCGGATCACGGTTTGCCGTTCGGCGATCTCGGTCAGGCCCTCGCGCGCCTCTTCCAGTTGGGATTTTTTCTCTTCCAGCAGTTCCGCCAAGTAAGCGCAGATCTGCTTAGTCAAGAATTCTTGTGGCAGGTCTTCCAGCAAATCCGCGGTGAGATCCTGGGGCAGCGGCAGCCCCTTGAGCGCCAATTGCTGGTACATGGCATCGGCTTCCAGGTAGTCGCCGTTGTGATCTGCGGCATAGACTTCGTCCACAGACGCGGCCACCTGGTCTTCAATCATCGCCAGGTAATCGGCGTGCAGCAAAGCGTCGTCTCTCCCGAGCCAGTCGAGGCGCTGTTTGTAAATGATCTCGCGCTGGCGGTTGACGACATCGTCATACTCGACCACGCGTTTGCGAATGTCAAAGTTGTGCCCTTCGACGCGGACTTGCGCCTGTTCTATAGATTTGCTGATCATGCCATGCTGAATCGCTTCGTCTTCGGGGAAGCCGGCGGTTTTCATCAACCGTTTGACGTTGTCGTTGGCGAAGCGCCGCATGAGGTCGTCATCGAGGCTGAGATAAAAACGCGACTGACCCGGGTCGCCTTGCCTGCCGGAGCGGCCGCGCAACTGGTTGTCGATGCGGCGCGCCTCGTGGCGCTCGGTACCCAGCACAAAAAGTCCGCCGGCCTCGAGCACCACTTGTCGGTCGCGTTCCACCGTCTTGTTGGCTTCGGCAAGCGCCTTGTTCCATTGCGCAGCGGTGGCGGCGGTCAAGTCGATACCACCGCGGCGCAGCGCTTGCCGGGCCAAGCCTTCGGGATTGCCGCCGAGAAGGATGTCGACGCCGCGGCCCGCCATATTGGTCGCGATGGTGACGGCGCCGGGGCGGCCCGCCTGAGTGATAATCTCGGCTTCCTTTTCGTGCTGCTTGGCGTTGAGCACTTCGTGCTTGATATCGGCCTTGTGCAGGTACGTGCTCAGGCGTTCGGACGTTTCGACGGCGACCGTGCCGACGAGAATCGGCTGCTTGCGGGCGTTGCGCTCGCGAATGGCCTGGACAATGGCATTCCATTTCGCGGTTTCGTTGACATAAATCAGGTCGTCGTCATCATCGCGAATAACCGGCCGGTGCGTGGGAATAGGAATGACATCCAACTCGTAGGTCTTCTCGAATTCTTCGGCTTCGGTGAGGGCGGTGCCGGTCATGCCTGCCAGTTTGTCATACATGCGGAAGAAATTCTGGAAGGTGATGGTGGCCATGGTGATGTTTTCGCGGCGGATTTGAACCCCTTCCTTGGCTTCGATGGCCTGGTGCAAGCCCTCGCTAAAGCGGCGACCGGGCATCAGACGGCCGGTGAAGTCGTCGACGATGACCACTTCGCCGTTTTGGACGATGTACTCCTTGTCGTTTTCATAGAGCGTTTGCGCGCGCAGGCAGTTGTCGAGATAGGGCAGCATTTCCGCGTTGTCCGGATGATAGAGCTGGTTCAGCCCCAGCGCGTTTTCCACTTTTTCGACGCCCTGCTCGGTCAGATAGACTATGCGATCCTTGATATCGAGTACGTAGTCGCCGTCGGGTTCTTCCGCCTCGACGCTGTCTTCGCTGCTCTTCTTGAGCCGTTTGACGATGGTCGCGAAGCGCCGGTAATTGTCGGATGGTTCGTCCGACGGCCCGGAGATAATCAGCGGCGTGCGCGCTTCATCGATCAGGATGTTGTCCACTTCGTCAACGATGGCGTAGCGCAGTTCCCGTTGCACCAGCCGGTCGTAGGACAAGACCATATTGTCGCGCAGATAGTCGAAGCCGAATTCGTTGTTAGTGCCGTAGAGAATATCCGCCAGATAGGCGTCTCGACGGCTGATCGGGCGCAGGTTTTGATAGCGCGCGTCATCGGAGATAAAGTCGGGATCAAACAGGAAGGAGCCGCTGTCGGGCAGACCGCCTGTGTTTTGAATGACAGCGGCTGACAGGCCAAGCAAATGATAAATCGGTCCCATGGTCTGCAGGCCGTGTTTGCTCAGATAGTCGTTGGGCGTCACCAGATGAGCGCCTTTGCCGTCCAGCGCATTGAGATACAGCGGCAAAGTTGCTACCAGGGTCTTGCCCTCGCCCGTTTTCATTTCGGCGATGCGACCCTCATGCAGGACGATGCCGCCGATCATCTGTACGTCATAGTGACGCAAGCCAGTCGTGCGCACGGAGGCCTCGCGCACGACGGCGAAAGCCTCCACCATGATGTCTTCATAGCTGGCGCCGCCGGCCAAAGCCGACTTGAATTCGGCGGTTTTCTCCTTCAACTGATCGTCGCTTAGCTTCTGGATCTGCGGTTCGAGCGCGTTGATATGCTCGACGGTTTCCTGGTAGTCGGAAAGCGCCCGCTGCATCGGATCGCCGAAGATGGATTTGACAATGTTGCGGAACATGGCGCCTCTCATGCTCGTTGATGATTGTTCGTAGACGATTATATCATACCGGCTGCGACGCTGTAGGACGTCCGCCCCCGCGATCAGCCCGCGCGTCCCAATGAAATCATGCTGTACGAAGCTGAACAAGCAGCGGTCGTCTATACGCGATAACGGGACTTGCGGTTTTGGCGAGAAACTTCCGGGTGTGGAATCCAGCGCTGACGCCGGAATCTTTTATTTTTGGACTTGTCTCGCATATTGTTTAATCATTCGCGCTATCGGCTTGCGGAGCAGGACCAGAACAACGAAGGCGATGGCGGCAATCAGGTAGAACACGAGCAAGACGTTCTGGTTCTGCGACGCTTCGGAGCCGACCAAGACAAAGAGCAAGGTCGGGAAGAGACCGCCGGCGAAGGATACGACGATGTATACCGAGAGGCGAATCTGGCTGAATCCGACAGCGTAGCTGATGAAATCGTAGACCGAAAACAGTAGAACGCGCGCCGCCAGAAGCGATTTCCAGTCGTTGAGATGGCGCTCATAGAATCCATCGACCCGCGACATGGCGGCCGAGCCGATGAAGCGGCGTACGATAGGCCGGCCGAATACGCGGGCGATGATCACGTTGGCTGTGCCGCCCAGCAACTCGCCCAACAGTGAATAAAGCGTGCCGGGTATAACGCCGAACAAGATGCCGGAGGCAAACTGTATCGGGCCTGCGGACAAGGGCGCGAAAGTGAATGTCAATGCCTTGATACCGACAAAGATCAGTGGCGCCCAGATTCCGGCAGTTGCGATTGTCGTCTGTAATTCGTCGATGCCAATAGACTGAACAACGAAATAGAGGCCGGTCAGCAGCGCAAGGAAAAGGGCGCCGCCTATCAGCAGGCTGCGCGAGGAAAACTCTTCCTGGGGATTGTCTGGCGCCAGGCTGCCTGACACTGCATCCGGCTGAACCCGCTCATTCATTGAAGAGCGCGCCCACACTTCTGCCTTCGTGCGCGCGCAGGATCACCTCGCCCAAGAGCGGCGCGATCGAGAGGACAGTCATATTGGGCAGCTTGCGATCTTCGGCAATCGGCAAGGTATTGGTGAAGATGATTTCGCGCAGGTCCAGGCTGGCGAATCGTTGGTAGGCTTTTTCTGAGAAGAAGGGATGCGTGAAGGCGAAGAGCACATCTTTGGCGCCGCAGTCGCGGACGACCTTGACCGCTTCGACGATGCTGCCGGCGGTATTGACCTCATCGTCGACCAGCAAAACGTTTTTGCCCTCGACGCTGCCGATCAGCGAGAGCGCTCGCGGGCTCTCGGCGTTGTCGACGCGGCGTTTCTCGACGAATGCCAGCGGTACGCCCAAGGTTTGCGCCCAGTTGCGCCCTTTCTTGGCGAAGCCCAGGTCAGTCGCCACCACGACCAAATCGCTCAGCTCGCCAAGGCGCAGCTTGCGCAAGACATAATCGCTCAAGAGGTGAAGGGCGGAGAGGGCATCGCCCGGTATATTGAAGAAACCCTGTATTTGTCCGGAGTGCAGATCGACGGTCATGTAGCGATCGACGCCCGCGGTCTCAATCATATTAGCCACAAGGCGCGCGGAAATTGGTACGCGCGGTTGGTCTTTCTGGTCGGAACGCGTATAACTCATGTAGGGCACGACGAGATTGATGCGCCAGGCGGAATCGCGCTTGAGCGCGTCAATCATGATGAGCATTTCCATGAAGTTTTCGTGCACGGGCGAGGCCATCGTCTGCACCAAATAGACGTCCTTGCCGCGCACGCTCTCCTCGAGCTTGATGAAGATGTTCTCGTTGGAAAAGACTTTCCGCGTATAGGCGCCCGGTTTGAGCCTGTATTCAGAAGCGCCGCATATATAGTCGGTGATCTCTGCGCCAAGCGCCCGCGAGGCGCTGCCGCAGAAAATCTTCATCGAGCCGAAGCGCATGGTCGATGACATTTGCTGCTCTTCCTGATGGATGTTGTTGACGTGCGCAGGGTTATATTTTGCGCCGGGAACTTTAGCCATCGCTCTTGTTCTTGTCCGCCTTTCAGGTGCTAATTTCGTCGACGAAACTCAAGTTTTTGAAGGAGTTGGTCCACTGCGCGCTGGGGATCAATACGCTCCTGAACCATGCGCGTGATGATACCAGCAAATTCATCCTCCGCGAAAGTGTCAAACAGCCGCACTTGCAAGGTTTCACGCAATCTGTACATGAATTCGGCGCGCAATTGCCTTTCCTGGAATTCGACCAGCAATCCATGTTTCTGTAGATAGTTGAACTGGCTGGCGATGCGCTCGGCGAGATCGTCAATGCCCTTTTCCTCAAGCGCGGAAGTCAGCACGATCGGCGGAACCCAGATCGGCTTGTCTTGCGCTTTGCTCTTGGTCGGGTGGCCAAGCTCCAGCATGGCCTTCAAGGCGTTTTTCGCGCGCTCGGCACCGGGCAAGTCGCTCTTGTTGACAACCAGAATATCGGCGATCTCCAGCAGGCCGGCTTTGTTCGCTTGCACGTCGTCCCCGGCGCCGGGGGCTTGCACGACGATGGTTGTGGGGGCGAGCGCGGCGATGTCTACTGCTGTTTGTCCAGCGCCGACAGTTTCCACGATGACATAGTCAAAGCCGGCGGCGGCCAGGACGCGGACGACGTCCTGCGTGCGCCATGCCAAGCCTCCCAGGCTGCCACGGCTCGCCATACTACGTATGAAAACGCCTTTGTCGCCTGCCAGGGCATTCATGCGTATGCGGTCCCCTAAGAGCGCGCCGCCGGTAAAGGGGCTGCTAGGATCAACGGCGACGACTGCGACGGTCCGACCGCGTACGCGATAGCGTTTGGTCAGCGCGGCTATGAGCGTGCTTTTTCCGCTGCCGGGCGGTCCCGTCACGCCGATGATCTGATGGACGTCGGCGCTTTGGTACAACCCGGTCAATTCCTCCGCCACGCCGTCGCGGTTGTTTTCGACCAGGGTCAGGAATCGCGACAAGGCGCGACGATCCCCGGAGCGAATGTCGGCTAGATTCAAGTCGACTGACCTGCTTGCCGCGCGCATAGCTGCTCGATCGTAGTGACAATAGCGCTGAGGCCGGCGCCAGGACCAAACACCGCGCTTACCCCGCCGTCGAGCAAGGCCCGTTGATCCGCGTCGGGCAAGATGCCGCCAACTACCAGCGGTACGCCGGCAAGGTCCATCGCGTCCATTTCCGCGCGAATCGCCGGTACCAGGGTCATGTGGGAACCGCTGAGGATGCTCAGGCCGACAATATCGACATCTTCTTGCAGCGCCGCTTCGGCGATCATCTGCGGCGACTGCCGCAAGCCGGTGTATATGACCTCCATCCCCGCGTCTCTCAAGCCGCGGGCGATGACTTTGGCGCCACGATCGTGACCATCCAAGCCGGGCTTCGCGATCAGTATGCGGACCGGAAACTGCCTCATTGCGTTAGTGCCCGATATCAATATAGCTGTGATTATAGTTCACGCATGCCGGCAAGTCACATTGAAAGAAAAAGCGCCCACCTTTACCTGGTGAGCGCCTTTGTCTTTTCAAGCCTGGGACGCTAGATATGCGCGGCAATCTGGCTGACGATTTTGCCTTTGGGTTTGAAGCCGGTGATACGTTCCACCGCTTCGCCACCTTTGAACAGAATCAGGGTTGGAATACCCATAATGCCGTAATTGATCAGGATGTCCTGGTTGGCGTCGGCATCGACTTTGGCGACGCGCAGCTTGCCATCGTACTCATCGGCGATCTCGTCAACGATGGGCGCGATCATCTTGCAAGGTCCGCACCATTCCGCCCAAAAGTCGACCAAAACCGGCGTCTTACTGTCCAGAACTTCGCTCTGAAATTCGTCTTGGTTAACATCGAAAGTCTTCAAGCCCATTGTGTTTCTCCTTGGGATTCTCGGGTCGCGCGGGGAGGCTTCTCCGCCGCGTTCCGGTAGTGCCGTCACGTAGTTTATGGACGAGCGGCGTGAAAAACATCTTACATTAGATTTTCCTTTGACGCACCAGTGAGCGCGTGTTAGCATTCAATCTACGCACGCCCGCTCGGCGCGTAACCGGCGAATCGTCCTGCTGCGCTAGCACAGAATAACGAGCCTTCTCGTCGCGCGGTTTAGGCGGGCGGCAAAATAGAATAACGCCAGCGACAATTTTGATGAACGATGAACAACAATTGCCCAATCTTACTAGCCGTCAGGAAGACATTCTTACCTGCATCGTGCAGGCATATTCGGAGAATCCGGAGCCGGTCGGTTCCCGTCATCTGGCAGAGAATTATCAACTCAATATCAGTTCGGCGACCGTGCGCAACGAGATGTCTCGGCTGGAAGAGATGGGTTATATCGCCGCGCCCCATACCTCGGCCGGACGTGTGCCGACGGCAGCCGGTTTCCGCTATTTTGTGCGTCGCTTGCTGCAGACGCGCAGTTTGACGCGCAACGAGCAGAGCCATATTTCCGAGCGGGTCGGCACATTGCATGCGGGCATGGAACAATGGATGCGGCGCACCGCAACATTGCTCGCGCGTTCTGTACAGTCGGCATCGATCGTCACGCCGCCAATCGCGCAGACCAATTCCTTCAAGCACGTCGAATTAATCTCGATACAGGGACGTCTTGCGCTGATGGTGCTGGTATTGAACAGCGGCAGCGTACACCAGCGTATGCTGACACTTGCGGAACCGGTACCGCAACTGCAACTGGCGAGCGCGGCCAAACGCGTCAACGAGATGTGCGCCGATTTCGGCGCGCAGCAGGTGCGCCTCAAGAGCATCAACCTGCCGATGTTGGAACGCGAAGTGGCGGAATTAACCGCCGAACTGATTGAGCATGCTGACAACAATCAGGTGCGCTTCGTTTATCGAGACGGATTGAGCCGGATGATGGAGAGCTTTGGCGATGACGAGGGAGCGCAGCAGGCGATCCGCATCCTGGAAGAGCATACCGTGCTCAATGCCCTGGTGAACGATCTGCTGGACCGACTGCCTGCCGATGACAGTGATGACGTCAATGTACAGGTGGTCATCGCCGGCGACGACCGTTATGAAGATCTCAGCCGCTTGAGCATGGTGCTTAGCCGCTATGGCGATCCGGAAAAGATGAGCGGCGCCATCGGGGTATTGGGTCCCACGCATATCAATTACGGGCGCGCTATCAGCACGGTGCGCTACGTCTCCAACCTGATGACCAACGTGCTGTCGACGCTATATCAGGACAATGTGGACGGCAACACCGGCAGCAACGTATAAACTTCATAAGAAACGCAATCGCTTATACAAATCTTTTAATCCTGCGCTATGCTAGGGGCGATATTTTGACTATCCCGCGAACGGGATCAAGACGGTTGAATTGCGCGTTTCAGGATGAACATATGAGCGATGTAAAAGACCCGGCTGAAGAACTCGAAAAGCAGAACGAAGACGAATTGAATGCCGCCCCGGAATCGGCGGAAGAAATGCCGATCGAGGAAGGTACGGACGGCAGTGGCAGAGTTGAGGGAGAAGCGCCGGATTTGCCGGAAGGTATTAACTTGATGCGGGCCTTCATGGAAGCGCAGCAGGAAGCGCAGAGCAATAAAGACGGCTGGCAGCGCGCCCGCGCTGAATTCGCCAATTACAAGAAGCGGGTCGAGCGCGAACGGATCGAAGTTTTTCAGCGGGCGTCGCTCGACACGCTCAAGGCGCTGCTGCCGATCGTTGACGATTTCGACCGCGCCTTCGAGAGCGTACCCGAAGATATCAGCGACAATCCCTGGATCGGCGGTGTATCCATGATCCAGCGCAAGTTTGTCACGCTTCTGGAGCAATACGAAGTCGAGACAATCGACCCGACGGGAGATCTTTTCGATCCCAATCTGCATCAAGCCATCGGCACGGAAGACAGTGATGACGTTGAGAGCGGGCACGTCACCGAGACTTTGCAGAAGGGCTACCGCGCCGGTGATAAGGTCTTGCGATTGGCCTTGGTAAAAGTCGCAAGCTGAGACCGCAGAGGAACCAGAATCGGGTTGGTCGGGATGCCAGCCGCTCGGCGCGTAACCGGCGGAAAGAACTGTCACGCTCACACATAAAAACAGATCTTTTCCTTGCGCGAACAAGGGTGTTACTTGAAAGAAGCCGCACGGCGGCAGCGAAAGAGTCTGCCGTCCTAACGCAAAATAATGAACCTGCTGAAGGCACGAGCGCAGCGGTTCATTAGAGAGATAGAAACAGGAGTAAACGGAATGGGCAGAATCATTGGAATCGACCTGGGCACCACCAACTCGGTTGTCGCGGTGATGGAAGGCGGCGAGCCGACCGTCATTCCCTCTTCGGAGGGCGGCAACCTGATCCCGTCCGTGGTCGCCATCAATACCAAAACGGGCGAGCGCCTGGTCGGGCGCGTGGCCCGCAACCAGGCCGTCGTGAACCCGGAAAATACCATCTTTTCGGTCAAGCGCTTTATGGGCCGCAAATTCAATGACAGTGAAGTGAAGGACGCGGCCAAACTGGTGCCCTACAAGGTATCGGCGGCATCAAACGGCGACGTCCGCATACGCTTGAACGACCGCGACTACAGCGCGCCGGAGATCTCGGCGATGGTCCTGCAAAAGATCAAAGCGGATGCCGAGGCCTATCTTGGGGAATCGGTCGATCAAGCCGTGATCACGGTGCCGGCCTATTTCAACGATACGCAGCGCAACGCGACCAAAGACGCGGGCAAAATCGCCGGACTGGAAGTGCTGCGCATCATCAACGAGCCGACGGCGTCGAGCTTGTCATATGGTCTGGGCGAGCGCAACGAAGGCATTATCGCGGTCTATGACCTGGGCGGCGGCACCTTTGATATTTCGATTCTCGAGGTCGCGGACGGCGTCTTTGAAGTCAAGTCGACCAACGGCGATACTTACCTGGGCGGAGACAATTTCGACGATCGCGTCATCAATTGGATAGCCGACGAGTTCAGCCGAGAAAACGGCATTGACCTGCGGGGGGATCGCCAGGCGCTGCAACGCTTGAAAGAAGCAGCCGAGAAAGGGAAGATCGAGCTTTCGACCACGTTGAGCGCCGAGATCAACTTGCCCTTTATCACGGCGGACGCCAGCGGACCAAAGCATCTGAACATGAGCCTGTCGCGCGCCAAGCTGGAAAACCTGGTTGATGATTTGGTGCGCGGCACCATCGAGCCTTGCCGGTTGGCATTGAAGGACGCCGGCTTGTCCGCCAGTGATGTCGACGCGGTTCTGCTGGTAGGCGGCATGACGCGCATGCCGGCCATCCAGGAAGCCGTGAAGGACTTCTTTGGTAAAGAGCCGACGAAGGGCGTCAATCCGGATGAGGTGGTCGCGCTGGGCGCAGCCATTCAAGCGGGTGTACTCGGCGGCGACGTCAAAGACATTCTGCTGCTGGATGTGACGCCGCTGACGCTGAGCGTGGAGACGCTGGGTGGCGTGGCGACCGCCATGATCGACCGCAATACCACCATACCAAGCAAGAAGTCGCAGATTTACTCGACGGCGGCTGACAGCCAGACCACAGTCGAGATCCACATCGTGCAAGGCGAACGGCCAATGGCGAGCGACAACAAGTCGCTGGGCAAGTTCATGCTCGATGGCATTCCGCCGGCGCCGCGCGGACTGCCGCAAATCGAGGTGACTTTTGATATCGACGCCAATGGCATCCTCAATGTCAGCGCCAAGGACAAGGCGACCGGGCGCGAGCAAGCGATCACGATCACCGCCAGCAGCGGCCTGTCCGATGACGAAGTCGACACGATGGTGGCGGAAGCGGAAAAGTTCGCCAGCCAGGACGCCGAGCGCAAGGAGGAAGCGGAGGTCAACAACCAGGCTGAAAGCGCCGTATTCCAGGCTGAAAAGCTGATTCGCGAAAACAAGGACAAGTTGCCGGAAGAAGCAGTGCAGCAGACCGAGGAGAAAATCACAGCGGTGAAGCAGGCCAGGGAGAGCCAAAACGTGTCCGAGACTAAAGCTGCAACCGAGGCGCTGATGGCGCAGTTGCAGGTCTTGGGCGCGCAGATGTACGAGGCTCCGCCCGAGGAGCAGCCCGCGGCTGAAGATGACGAGGATGTCATCGACGCCGAATTTACCGAGACCTAATGTGGAATCAAGATAGCAATGGCTTATGATCGGGGTATAATCCCTATAGTGATAAACTATTTTGCTCGCTAGAGCAGAAGGTTTATTGCTCTGTCAGTGTGGCAGTCCTTTTCACTGCCGCCAAACGGCTTATGCCCCGTTTCGCATCCCGGTAACATGAGCGGCCGAAAAACTAGAGGGCGCGTACAGGACCCCTTCCATGCCCAGAGATTATTATGAAGTGCTCGGCGTAGCGCGGGGCGCGGATACCAATGAGATCAAGACCGCCTTCCGGCGTCTGGCGCGTCAGTACCACCCGGATGTCAGCCAGGAAGCCGGCGCCGAGGAGCGCTTCAAGGAGATCAACGAGGCTTACGAAGTCCTGGCCGACGACGAGAAGCGCGCCCGTTACGATCGCTTTGGCCATGCCGGCGTCAATGGCGGCGGGGGCGGCCATGGACCCGGCATGGGCGGCTTCGGCTTTGAAGACATATTTGATATTTTCAACAGCGCTTTCGGCGATACGCCGGGGGGACGGCGCCGAGCCCCCAATAGCGGGCGCGACCGGCGTGTCGATGTGACAATTGACTTCGTGGAAGCGGTGTTTGGCGTCGAAAAGGAGATCGAGTTTGCGCGCCTGGAACGCTGCGATGTCTGTGAGGGCAGCGGCGCGTCGGAGGGATCTAGACCCAGCACCTGCCGCACTTGTGACGGCAGCGGCGAGCTGCGTCAAGTCCAGCAGACCTTCCTCGGTTCCATGGTGCGGGTGAATGCCTGCCCCAATTGCGGCGGAAAAGGCACAGTCATTTCCAAGCCCTGCCGCAACTGCGATGGTTCCGGCCGCAAGCGCAAGAAGACCGCCCTGAATGTCAAGATCCCGGCCGGGGTCAGCGAGGGCATCCAGATTCAAGTGCGCGGAGACGGCGATGCCGGCGAACATGGCGCGCCGCCGGGCAATCTATTCGTCGTGGTGCATGTCAAGGATCACGAGTTCTTCAAGCGCAAGGAAAACGACATCATCCTCGATATCAGCATCAATGTGGCGCAGGCGACCCTGGGCGACCGGATCACCGTCGACACTGTGGATGGACCGGTCGAATTGAACCTGCCCCCGGGCACACAGACGGGCAAGGTCTTCCGTTTGCGCGGCAAGGGCATTCCCCGCCTGCGCAGCGACGGGACCAACTCCGGGCGCGGCGATCAGTTGGTTTACGTTCAGGTAGAGACACCGACGCAATTGACCGAGCATCAGCGCGAATTGTTCGAGCAGTTGGCGGAGACCTTCGGGCGCGAGATAAGTCCGCAGACGGCCGGTCGCGGCTTTTTCGACAAAGTAATGGATTTCCTGGGCGGCGAAAATTAGCCCGCGCTGATGAGCAATTGGATCGAAGTATCGATGCGGGTTGACGGCGAAAGCGCGGAAGCCCTCGCCGAAGTCTTGCAGCGATTTGGTCACCAGGGCGTATCCCTGGAACAGGATGGCATTCCGCCCGATACCTGGGACGAAGATGAAGTCCCGCCTGCGGAAAACTTGATCCTGCGCGCCTACTTCCTCGATGACGACGACTTCCTCGGCAAAAAAAGGGAATTGGAGATCGCGCTCCGCCATATGCGGCTGATGTACCCGATGCCAAC
Organism: Chloroflexota bacterium; assembly: GCA_026713245.1. Classification (GTDB taxonomy): domain Bacteria; phylum Chloroflexota; class Anaerolineae; order Aggregatilineales; family Phototrophicaceae; genus UBA6055. The sequence goes on along the minus strand of JAPOOU010000277.1, from coordinate 6,273 downwards.
GCCCAAGTATAGCGTTGTACGCGAAGAGGACTGGGCGGAGGCCTGGAAAGCGCATTATCAGCCCTTGCGCATTGGAAAGCGATTGCTTGTTCGCCCGCTGTGGGTCGATGTTGAATTGGTGCGAGACGATATAGAAATCGCGCTGGACCCGGGCATGGCATTCGGCACGGGCACGCATCCCACTACGCAGCTTTGCCTGGAGGCGCTGGAGACGATGGCGATTCCGGCGATGGATGTACTGGACCTGGGATGCGGCAGCGGCATTCTGGCTATCGCGGCGGCCAAGCTGGGCGCTGGGAAAGTGCTGGCGCTGGATATTGACCCGATAGCCGTGCGAGCCACACGGGAGAACGCGGCTCGAAATGGCGTCGCGAAGCAGATCGTCGCCGAACAAGGCAGTTTGGAGAATGTCCGGTCTTCCGCGCGACGCTTTGATATGGTGTTGGTGAATATCCTGGCGCGGATCATACTCGAGATGACCGGGCACGGATTGTCTCAAATCCTGCGGCCGGGCGGGATCGGCATATTCAGCGGCATCATTGACAGCCAAGTGAACGAAGTTGAAGCGGGACTGCGGCGCGCGGGATTGACACCCATCGCGCGTCACAAATTGGGCGACTGGGTACTTATAGAGACACGGCGTCCGCCAGACCAGACCGCTGAGGAATAGTCAGGCGCGATCATGGCGCAGCTAAACGGTAAAGAACGATCCGAATACGTGCAGACGATGTTCGACCGCATCGCCGCGCGTTACAACTTGATGAACCGCATTATATCCGGCGGGCAAGACCTGAAGTGGCGTCGCTTTGTCGTGGAAGCCGCCGAATTGCCGAGGAATGGCGCGCTACTCGACATTGCGACCGGCACCGGCGACATCGCCTTTGAAGCGTTGAAGCGGCACCCGGAAGCCACGATTGTCGGCGCCGATTTCGCACTGCAAATGATGCAGGTTGGGCGGCGGCAGGATCGCAACGGCAGCCTGGTGAGGTGGACGGGCGCCGATGCGCTGCAATTGCCCTATGCCGACAACTGTTTCGACGCGGTGGTTTCAGGTTATCTGATGCGCAACGTAGCGGATATTCCGCGCGCGCTCGCCGAACAGCGGCGGGTGCTCAAGCCGGGCGGACGCATTGTAATACTGGATACAACCCCGCCGCCACGCAACCTGCTGCAGCCATTTATACTTGCGCATTTGAAATATGGGATTCCGCTGCTTGGCCGTTTGATCGCGGGTAAATCCGCCAGCGACGCCTATCGCTACTTGCCGGAATCGACGCGCGCCTTCAAAACACCGGAGGAACTGGCGCAACTGATCAAAAGCGCGGGCTTTGCCGATGTGCGCTTCCGCACGTTCATGTTCAGCACGATGGCGGCTCATTGGGGCTGCAAATCGCGTTAAAAAAACGAGCCAACCGCCGTTGACTCGTTCCGCAAATATGAAACTGAAAAGTGGGATCGCTCCCAGAGGCATCATCGCGAGAAGCGACGACCGTCCGAGCCCCAGATCAGGGGCGGCCGGGAATCACGCGCGCACGTTGTTTTTGTGCCTATAGATAATACGGCCTCGATTCATATCATAGGCGCTCATCTCGACTTTGACACGGTCTCCCAAAAGTATACGTATGTAATACTTTCGCATTTTGCCCGACAAATATGCCAGTACCTGATGTCCGTTATCCAGTTCAACTTTGAACTGCGTATTGGGTAACGCTTCGATTACTGTTCCTTCAACCTCGATCTTTTCTTCTTTCTTGGCCATGTTCCTCCTAAGTGAACTAAGCAGCCTGTACCCATATAAACAGTGAAACCCGCTGCGGTTTTTGCCTGCGCAACCGGAACATGATTCCGAATCCGCGCCGTAGTCCCGCTGGCAGGCGCCCCTCGATCGTAATTCTCAGACGCGCTTTGGCAGCAACTCTTCAAGCGGATAAATCACACTTTGCGTTGACGCCGGCGCGAGCGACGGATCGCTTTCTTTTTTTCGATACGACGCAATTCGCTCTTGGAAATGTGCCAACGTTTCCGGCGGACACTGCTAAGTATGCCGGCATTTGTCACCCGTTTGCGAAAACGCCGCAAGAGTTGTTCTTGACTTTCGCCTGGCTTTAACCTTACAGAAGCCATGCTCGAAATCACCACCTTTGAATGTGAATCGTACGAAAATGCTTTACTCTCGGCTAACCAGCAAGCAGAGTGTACATGACAAACCGTCCATATGCCATATCGCGTTTGGCGCCGGTCGCGTAGAAGCTATGCGTGGGCTTATTGTTCCGCTTCAACCTGCGGTTCAAGCGTCGGTTCTGATTCAGCTTCTTGCTCCGGTTCCAGATCGGATTCATTGGTCGGCGTGTCCGCTTCATCACGTTCAGCTTCCGCCTCCGCTGCGGCAGCGGCGCGCGCTTGCGCGACCAGTTCCATTTGACGCTCTTCCCACTGTTCCAGTTCCGTTGCCGTGACCTCGGTCAAGCTCAGCCCCAGGCGCTGCTTTTCCGACTCGATGCTGATGATACGCATCAGCAGTTTTTGGCCCTCGTATAGATGGCGCAAGGGATTTTCTTCCGGGTTATGCGACATTTGGCTAACGTGCAGCAGCGCTTCAATGCCCGGGTCCAGGCTGACGAAAGCGCCAAAGGACTCTACACGGCTAATGACACCCTCGACCAACTGCCCAATGTGATACATGTCGTCGACGAGAGACCAGGGGTTGGGCTGCAAGCGCTTCAAGCTCAGGCCGATTCGCTTGCCTTCTTCATCCAGGTGCAGGACAAAGACCTCGACCTTATCGCCGACCGCGACAACCTGGCTGGGATGACGTACGCGGAACCATGCCAACTCCGAAATATGAATGAGACCATCAGCGCCGCCCAAATCGACAAATGCGCCAAAATCGCACAAGCCGCTGATAACGCCCTCGCGCGTACTGCCCTCTTCGAGTTCCTGCAACAATGCCTGTTTGCGGGCCGCGCGGTTTTCTTGTTCCGCTTCCAACTGACTGAAGACCAACCGCCGCCGTTTTCTATTCACTTCGATCACGCGGACGCTGATTTCCTTGCCGATCAATTCTTGTAGTTGGATCAAGCGCTCGTCCTCTTTAAGTCCACGCGGCAGATCGATCACATGACTGGCTGGGATGAAGCCGCGCAAGTGGCCAAAGGGCATGATCCCCCCGCCGCGGTTGACGTCGGCGAGCTCGCCGGTATAGAGTTCCTTGCTATTCATCATGGCTTCCGCGCGTTTCCAGTCTTCGTTCTGACGCGCTTGTGAAGCGGACAGGATCAAATTGCCATCGCCGTCGTTCAAGCGCACGACCGCCACGTCGATCTCCGCATTAACCTGGAAATCCTTCGTACTCATACCCATGCGTTCGATATCGTTGCGTGTGACTATGCCGTCTTGCTTCCAGCCTATATCGACAATCAATCCCTGATTGTCTATGGACAAGACGGTCCCGCTGACGATATCTCCCCGTTCGATCTGGCTGCCGGCAAGGGATTCTTCCAAAAGTGTGGCAAAGTCCATCTCGTCGACAGACTGGTCCAGCGCGATTTCTGTTTGCATAACTTAAAACTCTCCCGGAACAATACGAAACTGATGCTTGATCGGAGGCAAAATAAAACCCGGCAAGCTTCGGCGGTCGCCGAATAACCAGGCTCGGAATGTCCTTGTTCGTCTGCAATAGCGGAATTACACGAACGACCTGCCCTCACCAAGAATCGCCGCGCATTATACAAAGCGGCAGCGGCCTTGTCAACGGCGCGAGGCAAAGAAATCTGCAAGTTTATTGGCGGTTGGCAAGCAATTGCGCGGCGAGCAGAGCGCTGCCCCTAGTCAGCTTCGTCCAACGAGGAGCCGTCGGGGTTCTCTGGCGAATCATCAGCCGCGGCATCTATGCTGTCGACTACGTCATCGCCCTCGTCGAATTCCTCTTTCCCGTCCGTGTCTCCGTCCTGTTCGTCGTTCTCATCCCCAACTTCGGTGCCCCAACGCTGGGTGAAGCCGACACGGCGTTTTTCCGGTTCGAGGTGGCTAATGCGTAGCGAAAGTTGATCGCCCTTTTGCACGTAAGAATAGGGTTCCTTGAGGGCGCCGTCCCCCATTTCGCTGAGGTGCAGCAAGCCCTCCAGACCATCTCCCAGCGCGACAAAGGCGCCGAAGTCGACCACGTTTGTTACTTGACCTTCCACCAATTGTCCTTCGTGATAGCGGTATTGCGCTTCGTCCCAGGGATCGCTCAAGAGACGCTTTCTGCTGAGCGCGATGCGATTGGTTTCGCGGTCGAGGTTTAGGACATAGACTTCGATCTTGTCGCCGATACTCAGTATGTCGCGCGGATGATCGACCCGATGCCAGGCCAGCTCGCTGACGTGTATCAATCCGTCGGCGCCGCCAATATTGACAAAGGCGCCAAAATCCCGCAGTCCGGTGACGACGCCGTTTACGACATCGCCGACGCTAAGTTCGGCGAGGAGTTTCTGCTTGCGCTTGGCGCGCCACTCTTTTTGAGCTTCCCGCTCGCTGAAAATAAGCCGGCGACGGTCTTGATCGACTTCAATGACCTTGACGCTTAGCGTGGAGCCTATCAACTCACTCATTGCCTCGCGGCGGTCCAAGGCCATATTCGCGGAAACCAGATGAGAACTTGGGATGAAACCTTCCAGGCGATTCCAGCGCACCAAAGCGCCGCCTTTGTTATAGCCGCTCACTTTGACATCGACCGGATCTTGCGAGCTCAAAAGCTCGCGCGCTTTTTCCCAGTCATAGCGCTGCAACCCCATGTTGATGGATACGATCAAGTTGTCATTTTGGTCGCGTGGGTTGATCACATAGACTGGAATGCTGGCGCCCGCCTCCAAGCTCTCGCGGAAGTTGTCTTCCATCCGATCAAGATCTTGTGAAGGAACGATGCCGTCTTGTTTTGCGCCGAGATCGACGATTATCTCGCGTTCGTCTATCTGAAGAATGGTGGCTTCGCGGATTTCGCCTCGGCGCGGCGGAGAGTAGGAAAAATCAAATGATGAGGCAAGCATCTGCTCGAAATTCTCATCGGGTACGAGGTTGCTATCATGTTGTTCACTCATATGGTTTGTTTTGCCTCCTGCATCAGCAGGTAATAATCGTGCCGGAACCCGCAGGCGTACCGCGCACTTGGGTCAACAATGAGGTCGTGGTCTTAAGAAACACAAATACTAGACCTAAACGTAGTATACATTATCTCGCTGCAGTCAAAGGCCATATGCTAATTCGCAGCTAAGCAAGAATACGACCGGCGCTCACAATCCGCAAACTGCAGGTATCTACAAGCTATGCTGAAGTGAAGGACTGCATTAAACGTTCATGCATTATATCGCAAACTCCCTCGAATCGCACAAAGTCACGCTCGCGGCCAAATCAATCCGATCAGATTTCCGGCTGCGCTTCTCCAAAGCCGCGCCCGAGCAGCCCGCGATCAATCTCCCAAGGATACACTACATAAGCGTCCGTAACATCGCCATACAGCTCTGGCATTATGTTTGAAAACAGCGATCGATACGGATTGAAATGCAGAACACAACTGATCGCCAGCGCTCCTGCCGCATTCACGCGCTCCCGCACGGCGATGCTGGTCCGTCCACTACCCCAGACATCGTCGACGATCAAGGTATGCCTCCCACGCAGAAGTTCCGGATCGGGAAACTGCAAGAATGTCGGCCAGGCCATGATGCCGGATTGCTCTGTCGATAGGAAGTCTACTGAAGCTGTCAGCAGGCGCCGAATGCTCAATGCTTCGGCCAGCAATCCGCCCGGTATCACGCCGCCGCGCGTGATCATGACCATGGCGTCAAAGGGTCCCAGATCTTGTATGCGCGGAACCAATCCATCGATAAGCTGGTCGACTTCTTCCCAAGTGACCAATCGATGTTTGCGCGGTTCCTGTGGCTGCATCATCCATTTCCGCCGATCACATAGCGAAACACAATTATAATGGATTTGTTCAAATTGCCCAAATTACAGTCGCGCGATGGGTGCATTTCAATATTTTGGCAGAATGATATAAATTGCATGCGAATTAAGAGTCGCCCACCTCCAATGGCGCTGAGCCGCTCGGCGGCAGCGATAAGGTCCCAGGAATGTCGCGCTCACGCAAAATCGTAAGCCTTCTCGTCGCTAGAGCGACGCGGTTAACGTAAACAGGAGCGGACAGTTTTCGACAGGCAGTTGCTTGCAAGGCAAGAGCGCTTTGTGAGGCGGAATGTGTCCTCAAATGCTCGGAAGATGCCCTCATTTTGCCCTCTT
>JAPOOU010000002.1 GCA_026713245.1 Chloroflexota bacterium | reverse complement strand
CCGGTGACATCAAACTGGTCGTAGGTCAGTCCCAGGTCGATGCTGCGGATGTCCCCATCCGCGAAGGTCTGCATGGTACCGCTGCTGTCGTCCATCTTTACGATGACGTGATCTCCTGATAGCGCCATGATTTTTCTCTCCTTTGCGTGTATTGGTTTTCTGCTGTCATTTTTGATTGCGAATCAGCGAAACTGCGATTCTGATGCGATCGCGCGCGGCTGGGTCGGCTGTGGCCACCCAGCGGATATAGCGGGGGATTCCCCCGTCGATCTTGACCTGCTCCGAGCCGAGCGCCCGGCCATCCAGCGCGAAGGTCGCCAAAACGACTTCTTCGCCGGCGAAGGCGCCGCTGTCCGATCCTTCAATGCTGAACGTATAGATATCGCTGGCGGCGGCGTCAAGCACATGCAGACATGCCAAGCCGCCCCCTTCCGTAGAAGCGCCGTTGTCCACCGCGCTCCCGCTGGATGACCCGATCACATGTCGCGGGTTCGCCAGCGCGATGCCCCAGCCGCCGTCGTCGCCCCGATTGGCGAAGACCGCCCGGAATGGAATAACCTGATTGACCTGGGGCAAGGCGCCATAACGCCCCTGTCGCGTCCGCATACTGAAGACCGGATCGCCCACCGCCGGTTCCGCGTTCTCCCCCATATAGACCGAGAACAGCCCATCGATATCAACTCCCTTCAGCGCGGGATGAGACCCTGCCTCGCCGCTGTTCATAAAGCCGGCGTGCTGCACCGCCATCATGCGCTGTCCGGGGATGAATTTCCGCACCTCGTCTCTGAAGGCCGTGACATCAAAGACTTCGCGGTCCTCATTGATGCTGATCTGGTTGCTGTCGCCGGTGATGTCATAGCCATCAACCAGGACTTGTACATGCTTGCCTGCAAGCTTAGGCATTATGCCCTCCTGTTTACGTAAACCGCGTCGCTCTTGCAACGAGAAGGCTTACGATTTTGCGTGAGCGCGGCAGACCTTTTCGCTGCCGCCGAGCGGCTAGATATGTTGATAGCGGTTGACATAACCGTGCAGGACAATGACATCTGCCTCGGCGGCGAAGGCGCGGACAAGCGCGCCATTCTGCAGAACATGACCCGGGATGACTTCCGTGAAGCCGCTCTCCGCCGGAATCGTGATTTCGATGAGATCATCCGGGCTTTCCGTCCCGCCCCATTCCACCGTCAGTTTGACCGGGGTGGCCGACGTGTTCACCGCGTCGATGAAGATCTCATCCCATTCATTGGCCGCGACGCTGCTCAGCGCTGTGTGGACCGGGGTGCCGGGGCTGCTGATCGCCGCCACTTTGATGCCGCGTCCGTCCGTGCTGCTGCTAAGCTTGCTCTTTTGGTAATCGCGATAGTCGCGCATATCATGTGGCATATCGTTTCTCCTTTCTTGCTCTTCGAGTATGCTGACGGAAGGATGCCTAAATCTCCCGCACCCAGAATTGGGCGTGGGAGCGCAGAGTCGTTCTTGAGTTTCTCCCTTGGAGCTTGAAAGTATGAGATCCGGCGCTCAGATTCTGAACCAGGTGAGTAAAATTCACAAGTTCATGATCTACGTCCCCGCGTCTCAAACCATACTCGTCATGACCCACTCTGGCCCCATCAACTTCAACATCAATCCTGAAGGGCTTGTTTACCACCACGCCATGAAAATGAACCAGAACATCTCCGCCCGCGGTGGTAATCGTCAGATTGAAGTTGCTATCGATATCGACAAAGGTATTGCTGTGTAGAATAGCTATATCATCCTTCGTCGTGTGGGCTGCAACCGCCTTTCGTACTCGGTCGAGTTCTGCCAGATTCTCGCTGACCGCGTTCATTTCGCCGGCGCTCACCAGCTCTCCGACCTCCCAATCTGTTTTGGGCGTTGTCCAAGCCATTGTATGTCCTCCTGTTTTCGACTTTTGTCATTTTCTCGTGTATACTGGATATGTCCTGCTAAACATCAAGCAGGTTTGTGAATGTGTCGTGTGGATTTGCCCTGTCACAAGCCGGTTCACACGACACAACCGCGTACTGCGTACTTTGAAATCTCCCATCGTCATTCTTCCCTAACGCTTCTCCTTTCGCTTCTAATTTGATCATATGGAAAGATAATAGCACATTTGTTCTAGTATTCGCGATCATATGGTCGCGTTTTCCAAGATCGAACAGAATTCGTATGCTTCATACCTTTTCCGAACAATCATGCTCCCGCATTCTCGATAGCTTCCGCGCATGACGTCTAGCCTTGTCGACAATTAGCGTCAGCGCGCCACGGCATTGCATATACAGCATGCTACAGACCGTAAGCCACTTCAAAATGATTGGGTGTTGCTCTTCGCGTTCGTCTTTCAATTCATCGGGCATATCATTTCTCCTTTTGTGCTGTTGTTATTTGCTTGCTACGGTAGGATCTACACCTCGCGCGCCCAGAATTGAGCGCCAGCCGCCAGGCTTACTGTTCGGTCCCCTTTCCACTTGAGATTAAACGTATGTGATCCGGGACTTAAATCTTGAATCAGATGAGTGAAACTCGCGCTCCAATAGAAGTGCCCGGTCATATAAACGGTCGCAATGCCGTTGACGCCGCCTTTTTGAGTTCCGTCGATATCAAAATCAAATCGGGCATACGTCCAATTGGCGCTCCCTATTCGTTTCAGTGAGCCGTGAAAGTGCACCATTACATCCCCGCCTGCGGTTGATAATGTCAGGTTGAGATTGGCGCTATCGACATCGGCAAAGTCTCCGAGCAGTTTGACGATTTCCTCTGTCGTTGCGCTGGTCGCCTTCGGCAAATTTCTGATCGCCGTCACGTTTTCGCCGATCGCGTTCAGATCTGCGGCGGTCACCAGATCACCGTTGCTCCAATCGGTTTTGGGGGCCGTCCAAGTCATTTCATGTACTCCTTTCTCACGTTTACGTGAATTGTCCTGCGGAATGCCAAGCTCATTTGTGAATGGGGGCTGCGCAGCTTGCCCTGTCACAAGCCACTGCGCATCCCCCAACCGGATTACGATATCCCGTCGACTAAACCGCGCCCCAGGGCGGCGCCGGTGCAACTTTCGTTGCCATTCTCCGGGTCCTTACACTGGCTGGCTTGATCCAGAAAGCAGGCTTCCGATCTAACCAGATTCAGCATCAATCAACCCTCCCAGACCTTGCGAAACTCCAGCCCGGTTAAGTTATTCTCTTCGACTAGTTCTTTGAACGAATCTGTGACGTAAGTTCTGACTCGGGTGAAAATCGGCAGCTTGAATATCGGCGTATCGCCAATGCAATCCGGTTTGAATTCATACTTGTCGATACGCATCCTGAGGTCGCCAAAGTAACCAAACTTAGATCGTTCGTTATCCAGGCAATCCAATATCCTTAGAACGTTTATCGCGAAGTAGTTGGTATGGCTGATTTCTGGGACGAAGAGTGGCAAAAACTCAACGCCATCCGCGGTCAGTGTACTCAAAACCTCCTTCGCTTTCGCGTCACATGCGCTAAGGCCTCCCCACCCAGGAAAATTGGATAAGCCTAGATTGATGTCTTCCGCTTCATAGGACTCGTAGGTTAAGTGTTGCGGCTCCCAAGTCCCAAGTTCGGATGTACCATCTTCTCGCGGGTAAGTGCAGTACCGTTCGTCAAACGCGCTGAGAGATTTGTAGTCTTCGCGGTTGTGAGTGATCGCCCACACTCTTGTCATTAGTACGCCTCCTGAATGTTAGCAAGCAGTCTTGCATATTCGCTCTCCAGTTTCGCCGGCTTATCCGCATACTTATTCAGATCTTGTAGATATGCGGCCAAATTATCGAGAAACGAAGCAATTTCTTCGGGACTTTCTAGATTTCTGATCGCCTTATCCACAGTTTGCACGTAAATCTTCCGTTTCGTCAAGTCGTGGACTTTCAGCTCCAAGCCGACGGCATTATGCGCTGAGTTTACAAATATCCCGTGAGATTGCATGTGCTGCCTCGCAACCATAGCGTCGCGATGACCCGCAGGCACGATGTGATGAAGCTGCTGGTCGCCCACAGCGACACGATCCTGCCATTTCTCCGAATTCTCAGCTACAGCTTGCTTCAACTGGTTCTTTATGCTGGTTGAATTGAGCGAACTAGCTCTACCCCTTGCCTTACGCATCAGAGCAGCATCCGAAATATCCGCATACTCTGACTTCTCTCGAAGCGTGTCAAAGATGGACCTGGCTGTAATATGCGTATCGACATTAAAGTTGCTTGTGAAACGGCCTCCAACTTTCGCAAAGTCGACTCCAGCTCGCCCTGCTCCACCTACGATGTCCGCGCCGTACCGAATGAAATCGTCCGTTTTTGACGATACAAATGGCATCAAGCCCAGAAAGGCGTTCAGCACCGCCCCGCCAACATCGCCTTCTTCAAGCGCCTCAGCCACATCCGCTGCCGTCAATACCCAGTCCAGGGGCTCGAAGAACAAGGACCCTACGAACAGCAGCAGCGTCAGGTCAGGCCCCAGATTCCTGGTTCCCGTCAGCATCTTCGGTTCCATCTCGATGAAACCGGCTGCATTGTGAATCATGCCCCAGTCGGCAGAGGTCGGATCATCGGGGGCGAGAAAGGTATCGCCCGAAGCCAGGATCGACTTCATCTCCCCGATGCCGTCGTAGAGCATGTTCGCCATCACGACCGGGTCATCCAGCTCCTCCCAGCCCGGCGGCAGCTCTCGACCCAATTTCGAATACACAACCTCGACGCGATGGCGAAAATAATAGGTGGCCTCCGCTTTGGAATCCCAACCATAGGCGTCCAGCATCGCGTCAAGATCCTCGAGCGGCGTCAATGCCGCCTTTTCAATCAGGTCTTCGACGAAGCCCAGTTCATCGGCTATGGCCATTCGCTCGTCCGACATGTAGTGGGGATCTTTGGGCAGCCAGTACATCTCCATCGCCAGCTTCAACGCGGAGATGTAAAAGATGATCATGTCGTCGGTGCTGAATTCGTCCCAGCCGATTTCGGGGTCATCGAACTCGGGCGCCAGACCCGCCAGGCGACCTTGCAGAAAGGCTTGCAATTCCTCCCGCGTTTTCAGATCTGCGTCCGGGAACAATTCTTGCAGGTGGTCCACCGTCCGTTCATTAAGCGTGGACGGGTCGGGACGATGTTCCGCGTGAGGATCTGCTGTCTCAACGGGTGTCGGTTCGTCCGCGTCAGATGATTCGCCATCAGTTGCGAAGGCGAATCGCATCCCGGGCCGGAGAATGCCTTGTCCAGGCGCGAAGGCCATATCAAAATAGCCACCTTCAAACGGAGATCCCCCAACTGATGACCTTGGTCCCGGGCGAAGCGACTGCCGGAGTTCGCTGTCAAAGTGCTCAACAAAACCCGCGCTGCGAAAGAGATTCGCCATCTCCTCGGCCGTGCGCCGGTCTTCCTCATCCGGCTCTATGCCCGTCGTGAATCTGACGAAGGCCGCTGTGCCTTCCGGGTTGACTCGGTGCAAGCCCTCGCAGACCCCAACCACCATGTCCTCAGCGATATCTGTCGTCCCTTTGCCGCCGAACAGGAGACCAAGCGGTTCAGACGCTTCAATGTCTCGCGACCACTCGATATCCTGCAAAACGCTCGCGCCGGGTGGCTCGCTGTTTTGGGCCGGGGACTGCTGTTTATCATGGTCTCGCGCGTCCTCGCGAATCTCGTCCCGATATCTCTCATACTGTGCTGATGTTATTGGCTTGTCAGCGAACTCATGAGGCGATGTATAAGTCTGAGTCGATTCTTCAGGTTCTGGCTCCGGCTGGGGATCGGGTGGCCCGCCGCCGCCACCGGGAATGTAGGGCGGCGACCATGCCGTCCAATCTGGTTCGGGTTCTGGCTCTGGGTCTGGTTCTGGCGGCGTGCCACCACCGGGAATATACGGCGGCAGCCACGACGGCCACCATCCCACAGGTTGCTGTTCTGGCTCTGGTTTTGCTGGCTTGCCGCCACCACCACCTTGCGCTGGCATCGTCTCTTCCTTTCTAATACATCAAATCGATCTGTGAATGGGGGGATGCGCAGCTCGCCCTGTCACAAGCCGCCGCGCAGCCCCCCAACCGAATTATGGTGAAGCGTCGACTAGACCGCGCCCCAGGTCGGCGCTGTGCCCGTCGCCGGCTGCAGCGTGGCCGTGAACATCACCGCCCCGCCAGTCGTGATCTGCGGACGGTAGCTCGACACCAGGAACTCACCGCTGTACTTGGGATCGTTCGCGGTCGGCGCCGCGTTATCGCCCACCTGCACCTCCAGCGAGACTTGGCTCCCGGCCGCGAAGGCGCCCTGGATGACCGTGTGCGTGCCGCTGACGCCGTCGGTCGTCAGATAACCCTGAATCGTCACCGGCGCCCGCAACTGCCCATTGATATACTGGTGCACCTCGTCGCCGAAGCCGGTGACATCAAACTGGTCGTAGGTCAGCCCCAGGTCGATGCTGCGGG
>JAPOOU010000117.1 GCA_026713245.1 Chloroflexota bacterium | reverse complement strand
CATCTCGGCGCCGTCATGGAACATCACGCCCTGGCGGAAGCTCAAGGACCAGGTCAGGTCATCTTCCTGTGTTGGCGCTTCGGCCAAGAGAGCCGGCACTTTGTTGAATACTGCATTGTTGATGGTCAACTCGCCGATGGCGGTGGAAAGCACCGGGTTCAATCGACCGAAGCTGTTGGCGATGTCGATGGTCGCCGACGAACCGCCTTGCGCGACAACCGATGCCAGCGGCGCCGCGCCATAGGCCAGAGCGCCCGCGCCGGTGGCGAACATCGTCTGCAAAAAGCGCCGCCGCGAGAGCGTATTGCGCGCCAGCATTTTCGATGTATTGCGAATATCTCTTTCTTGCTTGCGCTTCATAGAAAAGTCTCCTCATGTAACACTGAATAGTAGTCTTGAGAATGTTTTAGAGTTCAATTATTCAAAGGCGCCTCCTCGATTCCAACGCTCTTGATACAGGCCGCTGACGCTGCATGGTCCAGAATCGCCGACAGTTCAATGCTATCGCATGCGACCGTCAGGCGCAAACTTGTACGCGGCAAGTGCAGTGCAATCTTATCAAGAGCAACTTATGTCCAATGTCGCATAAATCTTGAAAATGTAGGGGCGGCTCGCGAGCCGCCCCTGTAAAATGACCTTTGATTTGCGGGCGTTTCAGCGAAACGTATCTATAGTGCTTCTCGCGACGGTCCTGTGGCAGAAGAAGGCGGAAATCAATCCCCTCGTGCTATGAGCATTTTGAGGCGGTTGCCCTGTGCGGCATCACTCCGCCTAGCCGAATGATGAGAGAATCAATCCAGGGGAAAGACCGGCCGTTTGAGATGCCGAAAAGGAAAGCGCGTCAGATTGGCGCTGCATAATCCCGCCGTATCCATCTCGATCACGGCAGTCGCGACAGGCGAGTAGGCGGCGCGATAGGCCACGGCCGATTTAACCACAATCATCTGCTGAGCTTCGGGGATGATGCCGATATGCCGCAATTGCGCCAGATCCATGGGCGGCGTCTTGCGCTCGGTCAAGAGGATATTGACGCCGCCGACGCGCAGCCAGGCGCACCTGCCCATGCTCACTTCGCTGCCATAAAACGCGGCGAAGTGATTGTCCGGCAATTCGGGCGTGAAGACGCCGTCGGAAAGCGCCTGAACCCGGCCGGTCACAGGCGCCGGCTCGCCATGCCAGTTGTCCGCCTTGCCGCCCACTTCAAGCGTGATCGTCGCGCCTGCGCCGGCGCGCCAACAGATGGCCACGGCCTCGGCGTCCGCCAGTACGATCGCGCCCGCTTGTACGTCGTGATCCAGCATCGCCATCAGAGCCTGCGTGCCGTCGCCCGGCGTGCCGCCGCCGATATTGTCGGCCGAATCGACCAGGACGACCGGGCCGTTTTCGATTTTCGCAGCCTGCGTGACAGCATCGTTGGGCTGGAGGAAACGCGGCAAGGCGCTATCTCGGCAGGGGTGGGGCCAGTGCCTTAATTCGCGCGCGGATTGTCGCGCCAAATCCGGCAGATTGTCGGTTGTGACGATGACGCTGGCGCCGCAGAAAGGCGTATCGGCATAGGCGAAGCCCGCCGTAACGGCAACACAGACCAGCGCATCTTCCGTTTCCATTTCGGCAGCCCGGGCATGCGCCAACGAGAGCGGTTCGTCGTCCGTGCCGGTGCTCTGCGGCGGCAGCAGCAGGGCGGGGCGAGCATAGGCCGCTGTCGGGACGATCTCCCGCCGGAGCAGGCGCGCCATGACATCGACCGCTTCGACACCGCGCGCATGGGTATCGATATGCGGATTGGTATCGTAAGCCAGCAAGACATCCGCCACTTCGACCAGGCGCGGACTGATATTGCCGTGCATATCGAGCAGGACGACAATCGGCGTTTCGGCGCCCACGATCTCCCGCGCCCGCGCCAGGATATCCGCTTCGACGTCAAGCTCGCCCTCCGCAACCATGGCCCCGTGCAGAGCCAGCAGAAGGCCGTCCAGGGGCAGCGCGCAGCGGGTTCGACGCAGCAGATCCGTCAGCAGCGCTTGGTAGGCGTCGCCCGCTACCGTTCCGGCGGGCATGGCTGTGGCATAGAGCGTCGGCAATAAGCGCCAGCCTCTGGCGGAGGCTGCCTCGAGCATACCGGCGATGCCGGAGCGCGTCCCGCCCATTTCCCGCAGTAAGTCTTCGCCGCGGCATAGCGAACCCATTTCAAAGTCAGCCAGCGTCGTGGGCTGTTCCATGAAGGTGTGCGTTTCGTGCAGAATGCCGCCGATGGCGACGCGCGGTGCGGGCGAATCTGGACTTGCATTCATGAAATTCATTCCGACAACAGTAAGAAATGCGTTATTTTGGGATTATGCTTGACTCCGCAAATCATTTGCGTATAGTAAGGGAAAGCTGTAATTCGAAATCCTTTGGCCTTTTGTGAAGCTAAACTGCATGACAAATGCAGCAAGTATCGCAAAAACATGGGGCGTAACCTGAACAAAAAACAGCGTAGTCAATACTGCAAATCATAACCGATGTGGTATTCAGCTGCTAGACAGAGAAGCCGGCTACGGGTTAAGAAAGCAAAGACCCACACGCGAGATCCGAAGAAGAAATAACTATGGAAAACCTGGCTGCAAGACAGGCTTCAACGGAAGCAAGTTCTGATGCGGAACGAATAGCCACACTTGAAGAGCGGTCGCAACACGCTGCAACCAAATCAGAGCTTCACAGGTCTATGTTCTTGTTATTTACGGCTCTGCTGGCCGCTTTAGGTGGGCTTATGGTCCACTTGCACAACGCTACCTTAAATGAGATCGCGGAAATACGTTCAGTCTTGTTCGAGTTGCTGCAAAAGTTGCCCGGTGGGTAGTCATGGCTGCGGCATAGAGCATCGGTAGCAAATGCCAGCTTCTGGCTGGAGATCCCTTGATAATGCCGCCGATGGCGACGCGCGGTGCGGGCGAATCTGGGCTCGCGTTCATGGCAATTAGACCGGCTGCGCAACATGCGCGATGCCGTCACCGGCTTGCACCCGCGGCAAGCCGCGCAGCATGATCAATACGCCTGCTTGTTTGGCGATAATTTCCGCAAGAACCGCACCGGATTCGTCTTGAATGACGCCCAGTCGCTGCCCCGCCTCCACCTCATCGAGCAGGGCGACTTCGCGCTGAAACAGACCGGCCACCGGCGTTTCGATTACGCTGTCCAGGTCGCCGTGACCAACCAGATGATGCGTCAGCGTCTGACGCGCCTGCTCGCCCTGCAGCATGCCCAGGTGTTTCATCACGTTGAATAGGCCCGAGAGAAAACTGCCGGCGACATGCGGGTCAATCCCGCTTCCGCCGGGCGCTTCGGTATACGCGCAGGGGACGCCGAGATCGTAGGCCGCGGTGAGACTGCGCCCGGGCGGCAGCGGCAAGGGATGTCCCCACAGGACCGGCGCGCCAAAAGCGCGCGCGAGCCCCAGCGACGCTTGTCCATAAGCGCCCTCGTCATGGACGTAACCGGTGAGCAAGGGCAATTCATAAGCGATGCCGCCGGTATGCAAATCGATCATGAAGTCGGCCTGTCGCAGCAGTCGGTCGCAGATCCAATAGGCGATCTGTTCTGTAATGGAACCGTCTCGCTGGCCGGGGAAAACCCGCGCCAGATTGAGCCCGTCGACGGGGCTGCTGCGCCGGGCGCCTTCGTATGCGGGGACGTTGCATACTGGAAGCATCAGGAGTCTGCCCCGCAAGTCCCCGGGCTGGATGACTTCGAAGAGCCGCGGGATGGCGACGATGCCCTCGTATTCATCGCCGTGAACGCCGGCCAGGACAAGCAGGGTCGGTCCGTCGGATGCGCCGGCGACGCTCAAAATGGGCAAACGCCAATACCCGCCATCAGCGCGCGGGGCAACATCCAGCCATATTCGCGCTTTTTCGCCGCCGTGCAGGCATTTGGGACTGAATTCGCGGAAATGCATCGCCCGCCTCAATAACTCAAGAATCCGCCGTCGACCAGCCAGGTGGCGCCGGTCACAAAGCTGGCTTCGTCGCTGGCCAGGAAGGCGACGACGTCGCCGATCTCGCCGACTTGACCGCGGCGTCCCAGGGGCGTGTAGCGGAAGAATTTGCCGCTGCCGCCGGCTTCCGTCACTTGATCGAGGATATCGGCGCTCGATTCGGTGTAGATATCGCCCGGCGCCACCATATTGACGCGGATCCCATGCGGCGCCAGCTCGATGGCCGCGCCTTTGGTCAAACCGTCGAGGCCGGCTTTGGCGGCGCCGTACGGCGTCGCGCTCTCCTGCGCGGCGTACTGCGCCACCGACGAGATGGTGACGATGCTGCCGCCGGCGCCCTGTTTGATCATCTGAAAGGCCGCTTCCTGCGTACAAATGAAGGCGCCGTTGAGGTTGACGTCGATGAGTCTGCGCCAGTGCTCGTCAGTTTCTTCCAGGAAAGGGCGGACCTGGGCCGATTGACCCGTCAGCGCGGCATTGTTGACCATGACATCCAGGCGGCCGAACTCTGCAACCGCGGTTGCGATCATCGCCCCCGCTTGTTCGCGCTCTGTGATGTCGCAGCTGGCGCTGATCGCGCTGTGCCCACCCGCCCGCAATTGCGCGGCTTTTTCCCGCGCGACAGCCATGTCTTCGCCGCGCTGTGCGATGACAAGAGACGCGCCCTCACGGGCGCAGCTCTGTGCGATGCCCCAGCCGATGCCGGTCCCGCCGCCGGTGACAATCACGACTTTGTCTTGCAGCCGTCCGCTCATGATCTGCTTATGCCACTTTCTTAAGAAATCCGCCAAACTGCGTCTACAATCATAACGAAATCTGTAAGGGCGACCGGCGGTCAGTGTCT
>JAPOOU010000222.1 GCA_026713245.1 Chloroflexota bacterium | reverse complement strand
CCATCACGGCATTTTCGATAACGTGCTGCACGTGCCGCTGATCATCCGCTATCCGGGCGCTGTACCGGCCGGCGAACGCGTCAGTGGCTTCAACCAGCACAAGGATCTGCTGCCCACCCTGCTCGACCTGGCGGGATTGTCCGAGAATGCCGCCGACGACGGCCACCAGTTCGACGGCGATAGTCTGATGTCAATGGTCAGCGGAGAAGTAGCATCCTTCGACAGCGAGTTCTACATCAGCGAATGCACCTGGATGCGCAAGCATGGCTGGCGCACGCCGACCTGGAAGCTGATGATCGCGCTCGAGCCGGATTTTCATTTCAAGCCGCCTGTCGAGCTTTACAATATGGTCGAGGATCCGGAAGAGAACAATAATCTGGCAGACGAGCGACCCGATGTACTTGAGTCCTTGCGCGGGCGCATGGAAGCGTGGATCGCCCGGCGCGAAGCCGAAACCGGCTTCACAAACCCCATGCTCACGCAAGGCGACTGGCATGGAAAAGAAGGTATCGGCGCATTCAAGACCTCGCAGCAGGCTTATGACACGCTCTACATTGGCGACCTTGACGAGGCAATCCGCCTGCAAGCGGAATCGCGCAAAGTAGAATAGGTCAGGCGAATACGAAAAGCGGCGACGGACCAGATCGCCCGAGTCAAGCGAAAATTATAAGGGCGATCAATCAGGTCGCCCGCAAGCTAAATAAGGAGATTACATATGACCCTGCGTGTCGCAATCGTCGGCATGGGCGGCATCGGCAACAATCACGGCCGCTGCTACTCCAATCACCCGCAGGCGGAAGTCGTCGCCGTCTGCGATATCATCCAGGAACGTTCTGACAAAGCTGCTGAGGCTTTTGGCTGCCAGGGCTTCTACTCTGTGCAATCGCTGCTCGAAAGCGGCATTGAATTCGACGCCGCCAGCGTCACGACCGCGGGCGCCGAGAATGGCGGCGATCATTACGCGCCGACAATGCAGTTGCTGGGCGCCGGTTATCCGGTGCTGGGTGAAAAGCCAATCTCGAACAATGTCGGGGAGGCCGCCGAGATGGTGGCGCTGGCCAAGGAAAAGAACTTGCGTTACGGCATCAATCTCAACCACCGCTTCACGCCCGCCGCCGTCCTGGCAAAGGACTGGATGCTGCGCGGGCGCCTGGGCGAAGTCAATATGATCGACATGACCATGTGGATCAACAACCCCAACGAAACATCGCCGCACTTCCACATGCGCGCGCTGCATCCCCATTCGCTCGATGTCATGCGCTATTTCGCGGGGTCGGACGTGTGCCAGGTCCACGCGATTTTCAAGAAGGGCGAAGGACGGGTGATCTGGTCCAACGTGCAAGTGAATCTGCTCTATGAGAACGGCATCATCGGCCACCTCCGCGGCAGCTACGACGGCAACTGGGGCCACACCAGCATGGGCGGCGGCAGCTACGGCCTGGAGACCCTGGATGTCTTCGGCTCGGACGGGCGCTTCTACCTCAGAGACGCCTGCGAAGAACTCATCTATTATCCCCGTTTCAAAGGGACGCTCGAGCGGCATGAGAATTACGGCGGCATGGCTCATTTCGGCGAAACCTTCCAAACCCGAATCAACCATTGGGTCGATCAAAATCTCGCCGGCGTCGCGCCGGACAAGATCGACGCCTCAGGCGCCGACGCGCTGCACGTGCAAAGCATCATCGAAGCGGCGATCGAGTCCTGGGACACCAGGCAGGTGGTTTCCTTGTGATAACAGTCATCGGCCGCGGTCACAGCGGCACGCGGACGATTTCGCACACCCTCTACGCCTCCGGCGTCTACATGGGGCAGACCCTAAACCCCTCTGGCGACCTGGTCCCCGCGCATGACATGTACGACGCCTGTCGCGTATTCGCCCGTTATGTCAATTGGAATGGCGACCTGACCTGGGATTTCAGTCGCGCCCACAATGCCGAGATTCCCGAGCGCTTCACCAGCTTGCTCAACCGGTATCTCGCTTCCGTGCTGAAACATCGTCGGGCGCTTAAGGGTTGGAAGGTTCCGGAGACAACGCTTGTCTTCCCCTGGTTGACGCGCATGCACCCGAATATTCATTACATCTTCTGGATTCGCAATCCGCGCGATTGCATCATCGGACGGCACAAAACCGATGATCTGCGCGATTTCGGCATCCAGTATCCCGAAATTGAAGACGAACGTCTGCGTCGCGCCGTCTCATGGAAGTACCAATACGATCTGGTCAAATCCACCCCCAAGCCGGAACGCTGGATCGAAGTCCGTTTTGAGGACTTCGTATTAAACCAGGAAGAAACCCTGGAGCGACTGGAAGACTTCCTCGGCATACCGCTGGCGCGCGTCGTCATGCGCAAGGACACAATTAATCGCTGGCAACGCGATAAGGGCGTCAATTATTTCGATTTCTTCGAGCCGGCTATGCGCGAATATAATTACGAGATTCCGTCGACCGCAACCAGCGCCGTCCCCGCCAGGAGCGCCGTTGAATGACACTGAGAGTCGCAGTCATCGGCTTAGGACCCATCGGCAACCGCCACGCCAAGCTCTACCGGCAGGATCCCTTGGCCGAGCTGGTCGCTGTTTGTGACGTAATTAAGGAAAGGGCCGACCAAGCCTCCTGCGCATATCACGTCCCCGCCTACTATGACATGGAAGAGATGCTCAGCGATCTGGCGCCCGATGTCGTCAGCGTGGCCACGGGCGGCTACGAGAACAGCAGCGATCACTATGAACCGACCATGCTGGCGCTATCCGCCGGCTGTCATGTCCTGGGCGAAAAGCCGATCTCCAACGAGATCGCGCCCGCGGAAGAAAGGGTCGCCAAAGCCCGAGAAACGGGTCTCTGCTATGGCATCAACCTCAATCACCGGTTCACGCCCGCGGCGCGCCTGGCGCGGACCTGGCTCGACGAGGGACGGCTGGGCCATTTGCTCTTTGTCAATATGGCGATGTGGATCATGAACCCGGCCGAGACCTCGCCCTACTACCATATCAAGTCATTGCACCCCCATACCGTCGATGTCATGCGCTATTTCTGCGGCGATATCGAGGCGGTGCATTGCTTCGGGACCAAAGCGCCCGGCCGTCAGATTTGGTCGACCGCGCAATTCAGCTTTCGTTTTGCAAACGGCGCCGTCGGCGCTTTGACCGGCAGCTATGATATTGAACGCGGTCATCCCATGGAGCGCTGCGAGGTGGCCGGCGCCGGCGGACGCTTCGTGCTCGACGACATGTGGCGCGAACTGACGCTCTATCCGGCCGGCAACCTGGAAAAAACAGTCTATAGCGATCCGCTCTTCGGCGGCTTTCATAATTTCGAAAACACCTTCCGTGAACGCATCCACTGTTTTCTGCGGCAAGTTACAGATGGCGTCGCGCCCGAAGATATTGACGGCAGCGGCGCCGA
Organism: Chloroflexota bacterium; assembly: GCA_026713245.1. Classification (GTDB taxonomy): domain Bacteria; phylum Chloroflexota; class Anaerolineae; order Aggregatilineales; family Phototrophicaceae; genus UBA6055. The sequence goes on along the minus strand of JAPOOU010000222.1, from coordinate 10,505 downwards.
CGGCCTGGCGGCGCAGAAAGTCCTGGCGGCGGCCATTAAGTCGCTCGAGACAGAGTCGGTTGTTTATCTTGACGATTGAAGCTTTGAAAGAATTCGGGAAAAGGAAAAAGTCATGAAACTTGGCGCAAACTCACTTCTGTTTGGATCGTGGGATATGGAAACCGCCTTCAAGTACCTGAAGATGGCGGGTTACGACGGCATCGAGATGTCGGCCATCGACAGCATGAGCCAGCACCTCGTTTTGGATCGCTGGCAAGAGATCGCGCCCGAGGTCAAGCGGCTCGCCAAAGCCTATGACCTGGAACTGCTGGCGATGGAACAATCCTCGCGCGATGAACCCTTGATGGAAAAGGCTTTTCAAGCGGCGGTCGAGATCGGCATTCCCATCATCTGTTGCGGCCCCGGCGGGCTGTCCGATGACGAGTCGACCTATCAACAAGTGCTGGATGAACTGGGCGCGCTGGTCCAAAAAGCCGAAAAATACGGCGTGATGCTTTGCGTGAAAGCCCACGTCAACAACTACGTCTACAATACGCCGACCAGCCTCAAAGTCTTGAACGACATCACATCGCCCTGGTTCGGTCTGGATATGGATCCATCGCATATTCATCGCGCCGGCGAGAATCCGGTCGAAGCCATTGAAGCGGTCATCCACCGCATCAAGCATGTGCACATACGCGACTGCAAAGGGCGGCAGCAGGGTCCGGGCGCGCCCGAGGACCAAGCCAACGGACGCGGCGATATCGACCTGGTCGGTTACATCCGCGTGCTGCACGAAAACGGCTATACCGGTCCGCTGGACCTGGAGGTGATCGGCACAAAGAGGCTTGGGCACACGCTCGAGCAGTGTATTGTCATCGCGGCCGAATCGCGCGGTCACATGCAGGCTTGCCTGCAGGCGGCCGGCGCGCGCTGAGGGAAAGGGATTGGATCGAAACATGAGCTTTCAACCGAGCGACAAACAGATCAACTCGGCCTACGACATCGCCCGCGAGCGCTACGCCGCCTTTGACGTTGACGTAGTTGCTGCGACCGAGACGCTGAAAACCGTGCCCATCAGCTTGCACTGCTGGCAGGGCGATGACGTAGGCGGATTCGAAGACCCCGACCGCGGTCTCAGCGGCGGCATCATGGCCACGGGCAATTATCCCGGCAAGGCGACCAATATCGACGAACTGCGCAGCGATCTTGACAAAGCCTACAGCTTGATCCCGGGAGACCATCGCCTTGCGCTGCACGGCTCCTATCTCGATAGCCCGACCAAAATTCCGCGCGACGAACTAGCGCCGGAGCATTTCGAATCCTGGGTCGATTGGGCCAAAGCCAACAACCACGGCCTGGATTTCAATCCGACGCTTTTTTCTCATGACCTGGCTGACGACGGCTTCACCCTTTCGCACGCAGACGATAGCATCCGCCAATTCTGGATCGATCATTGCATCGCCACGCGCGAAATTAGCGCCTCTTTTGGCGCCGCCTTGGGCACGCCATCGGTCAATAACATCTGGATTCCCGATGGCTACAAGGACCAGCCCGCTGATCGCCTCGCTCCACGGCAGCGCCTGCTTGACGCCCTTGATGCCGTCTTCGAAAAAGAGCTCGATCCAGCGCACAATCTTGACGCGGTCGAGTGCAAGCTATTCGGCTTGGGCTCCGAGAGCTACGTCGTCGGCTCGCACGAGTTTTATCTCGGATACGCCGCATCAAGACAAAAAGTGCTCTGCCTCGACGCCGGCCACTTCCACCCAACAGAAACCATCGCCGACAAATTGTCCGCTATTCTGTTCTATGTGCCGGAGATCCTGCTGCACGTCAGCCGCGGCGTACGCTGGGACAGCGACCACGTTGTCACGCTGACCGACGACCTGCAAGCGATCATGCAAGAGATCGTCCGCTGCGACGCCCTGGATCGAATCCACATCGGGCTCGACTTTTTTGATGCCAGCATCAACCGAGTCGGCGCCTGGGCAATCGGCACGCGCAACGCCTGCCGCGCCTTGTTGATGGCGCTGCTGGAGCCGCGCGATCTGCTGCGCGCTTACGAAAACGAAGGGGACTTCACCGCCCGGCTCGCGCTGCTGGAGGAACTCAAGGGACTGCCCTTTGGCGCGGTCTGGGACCATTACTGCCTGTCACAGAACGTGCCGGTCGGCATGGCATTTATGGAAGACATCAAGTCCTACGAGCGGACGATCTTGCCACAGCGCGCCTAAACTTATTGCCGCTAGAATAGCGCGCCGCTAACCGACATTCCAATCCATGCATCGATCTCGAGAGCTCAGCAACCGAAGTTCCCATATAGGACCAGGCGATAGAGGACATCAAATGAAACTCTTCAAGCCCGACGCATACCGATTCGTCAAATACCTTTGGGACGACAAGCGCGCCGATTCGCTTGATGACGTAGATCGACTGGTCTATCGCTCGAATTTGCTCGGTGCAGACCAACGCATAACCAACACCGGCGGCGGCAATACTTCCAGCAAGATTATGCAAGTCGACCCTCTAACCGGTGACGAAGTCGACGTGATGTTCGTCAAGGGCTCGGGCGGCGATCTCCGGACCGCAAAACGCGCCAATTTCGCCTCGCTCTATATGGACAAGCTATTGCAACTGCCCGGGGTTTATCATGCCGCGGAAGTGAAAGGCGCCAAGACCGCGATCGAGGACGAGATGGTAGGCATGTATCCACATTGTGTCTACAGTCTGAATCCTCGCGCCAGTTCCATCGACACCCCTCTGCACGCCTTCATACCAGTCCGCCATGTAGATCACACGCATCCCAACGCGGTTATCGCCATCGCAGCCTGTAGCAACGGCGAGCAACTGACGCGCGAAATCTATGGAAATGAAGTACTCTGGGTCGATTGGCAGCGCCCCGGGTTTGACTTGGGTTTGCGCCTGCAAGAGGCAATTGCCGCCAATCCCGGCATTGTCGGCATGATCCTCGGCGGGCACGGACTTATCAACTGGGCGGACGACGATAAAGAATGTTATGAACTGTCGCTGACGCTGATCGAAAAAGCCGCGCGCCATCTTAGCAAGAACGACATGGGCGCTACCACCTTCGGCGGCGCCAAATACGAATCGCTGACTCCCGACCAGCGCGATGCTGTTTTGGTTAAGATACTGCCACAGTTGCGGAGGATGATTTCGACGGACAACCGCTTCATCGCGACCATTCAGCACGATGCTGATGTCCTCGCCTTCGTGAACAGCAGAGAAGCGCGCCGCCTGGCCGAAATGGGCACATCCTGCCCCGACCATTTCTTGCGGACCAAGATCAAACCACTCTATCTGGATTGGGACCCGCAGCGCGAGGACCATACGGCGCTGCTGCAAAAGCTGAGCGACGGCGTGGCGCAGTATCGCGCCGACTACTCCGCGTATTATGAGGCATGCAAACATCCGGACAGCCCGGCCATCCGCGATGCCAATCCGCGCGTGATATTGATTCCGGGTATCGGCATGATCGCCTACGGCAAAAACAAAAGCGAGTCGCGCGTGACCGCCGAGTTCTACAATTGCGCGATTGCGGTTATGCGCGGCGCCGAAGCCGTCGGCAACTACGTCGCCCTGCCCCGGCAAGAAGCCTTTGATATCGAGTACTGGGCATTGGAAGAGGCCAAGCTGCAGCGTATGCCGCCCGAACGCGACCTGGAGCGCAAAGTGGTGCTCGTAGTAGGAGCGGGCAGCGGAATCGGCGTAGCCACGGCCAAACGCGTCGCCGAAGAAGGCGCCCACGTGGTCTGCGCGGACCTGAATCTCGAAGCGGCGCAAGCCACCGCCGACGAATTGACACAAAAGTACGGCGCCGGTATCGGCGTGGCCGGCTCAGGATTATCCAACTGCGGGCAGGCGATCGCCCTGCCCGTCAATATCACGACGCACGAAAGCGTACGCGCTTTCTTGAACCAAGTCTTGCTGGCTTACGGGGGCATAGACGACATAATTGTCACAGCCGGCGTCTTCTTCGCCCCGGACAAGACCGGGCACATCCCCGACGACAAATGGCGCTTCACATTTGACGTCAACGTGCTCGGCGGCTACATCGTGGCGGACAGCGCCGAACCAATTTGGCAAACGCAGGGCTTGCCGGCGGCGCTGGTTTTGACGACCAGCGTCAATGCTGTCGTGTCCAAAAAAGGCTCCGTGGCATACGACACCAGCAAGGCCGCCGCCAATCACCTGGTGCGAGAGATGGCCATTGAATTGGCGCCCTTGGTGCGCGTGAACGGCTTGGCCCCGGCGACAGTCGTCAAGGGCAGCAGCATGTTCCCGCGCGATCGCGTCATCAGTTCGCTGGACAAATACGAAATCGACTATTGCGAGGACGAATCAACGCCGGAGTTGCGGGACCGGCTTGCCACATTTTATGCCCAGCGCACCTTGACCAAATGCGCCATCCCGCCCGAAGACGAGGCCGAGGTCGCCTATCTCTTGATCACCGACGCCTTCAGCAAGACCACCGGCCACATAATCAGTGTTGACGGCGGCTTGAACGAAGCCTTCTTGCGTTAGTGTAGCAGCCCGGAGGCTTAAATATTCTTCTAGGTGATCGAAGTTGAGATTCTCAGAATTACTATCGCGCGCAGATGATGAAACGCTTCAGCTTCTTCTAGGACAAGCACCTTTGAAGTTGCTTTTGACTCTTGACCCGAAATTGGCTACACCACAACAAATACGTAAATTGATTCTTCGCATTTACTCAGCAGAAGGCTTACTGCTGTCACCCGATAAGAGGCAAATACTTTTTGATTTGTTGCCCAATGAAAGTGCCAGTATTCTTCACAGAGTTCTTCAACTGCCACATAACGGGAATACAAACCTGGAGTTGAAGCTCGCGCGATTTAGACGAGGGTCCGAACGTGAGCGAGCAATGTTCGATTTTTTTGGCTTGAATGTACCGGTGCATGAGATTCACGAACAGACACCGGCGACAAATTGTAGCACCGGGCAATACTCTCTCTTTGATCATCAACGCGCTGCCGTCCGTAATGTTACTTATGCTTTGGAAGAAATCCCTAATCGTGTAATGCTACATATGCCTACAGGCGCAGGCAAGACACGAGTTGCCATGAGTGTTATCGCGGATCATTTACGCAAACACGAACCAACGCTAGTAATCTGGCTGGCAAATTCGGAAGAATTATGCGAGCAGTCGGCATCCGAATTTGAGAGTGCGTGGAACTACTTGGGCAATCGAGAAATTGAAGTGTACCGATTTTGGGGTAACCGCGAACTAACACTTGATGAGGTGTATGACGGGCTACTGGTTGGTGGCTTAGCGAAAATGTATAGTGCAACCAGGAAGAAACTTGAATTCATCATGGAACTAGCGGGGCGCACATCGCTTGTGATAATTGACGAAGCCCACTCTGCAATTGCAGAAACATACGAACTAATTCTTGACGCGCTAGTTAGGATGCCGCGCCCTAATCCCGGTCTATTGGGTTTGACAGCAACTCCTGGGAGAACTTGGGCAGATATTGAAATAGACGAAAAACTTTCGGAGTTTTTTGCCCGTCGTAAGGTCACACTTCAGATTGAAAATTATAGCAATCCAGTTGATTATCTGGTTGACGAGCAGTACTTGGCTCAAGTTCACTACATTCCTCTCTACCACGATGGGCAAACTGAATTATCGGATGCCGACGTGCGGAATATTCAGAAAAACTTCGACATACCGGACAGTATCTTAATGCGTCTTGCCGAGGACGAATTGAGAAACTTGGCAATAATTACAAAACTCGAGGAACTTGCGAAACGTCACAGGAGAATTTTGGTGTTCGCCGCTACTGTTACACATGCAGATGTATTAGCAGCCGTCTTGCAGATGAAAGGCTATGACGCACAGTCTGTAACCGCCAAGACACCGGGGATACTGCGCTCTCAAATAATTGAGAAATTCAAGCAAAATACTCCAGAAGTTAGAATACTTTGTAACTTTGGCGTATTGACAACAGGTTTTGACGCTCCTCTGACAAGCGCTGCTCTTATAGCGCGACCGACAAAATCCCTTGTTTTATACAGTCAAATGGTAGGGCGGACGATACGGGGTCTGAGAGTTGGTGGAAACTTAAGCGCTGAAATTGTTACAGTAATAGACTACAATCTTCCAGGTTTTGAAAGCGTAGCCGAAGCATTCAATAACTGGGAAGACATCTGGGAGTAGATATGGCAGCTCATGACATAGTTCCAACACATCTAATTGTAAACGCCTTGCGCGACAGTGGTTACAAAAACGCAGCTTATGCCATCGCAGAGCTGATGGACAATTCGATTCAGGCGGGTGCAACCAGTGTCGAACTTCTTTGTGGTGAGAGAGTTGAGCATGTGCAGCAGCGTTCACGAACACGCATTAGTGAATTAGCCGTGTTGGATAACGGCTGCGGAATGGATGCAGACGTTTTGCAGATGGCGCTTCAATTCGGGAATGGCACTCGACTAAATGACTATAGTGGTATCGGGCGATTCGGAATGGGGCTGCCTAGCTCGTCCATTTCTCAGGCACGACGTGTTGATGTGTGGACATGGCAAGGTGGACCAAACCATGCAATCCACACCTATATTGATATTGGAGAAATTGAATCTGAAGAACTCCAGCAGGTACCAGTTCCATCCTTAAAGCCAATTCCAAGCATTTGGCGCGAAGTCGGAAAAACATTTGAAAAGACAGGTACTCTTGTGGTTTGGACATCACTTGATCGTATCTTATGGCGAACTGCTAAAGCCATAATCGACAATTCAGAACTTTTGATTGGGCGTATGTATCGATACTACCTCTTCAGCATGAAGGTGCAGATTCGGCTAGCGTCCTTTGACATGGATGTAATATCCAGCCGGCGAAAAATCAATGAGAAATACGCGCTTCCCAATGACCCACTCTATTTGCTTCCCAATACTTCCTGCCCGGCCCCATGGGACTATACGCCTATGTTTGCACAACATAGCTTCCAGAATACAGAATTCCCAATCGAGTTTCGTGGAGAGATTCACACCGTCAAAGTCAGATTCTCATACGCAAAAGAAGAAGCAAGAGCAGGGCACAATCCCGGTAGCCAGCCTCACGGACGCCATGCGAACAACAACAAAGGCGTATCGATAGTTCGTGCTGGTCGCGAACTCGAATTGGACTCGTCTTGGGTTGATGAAACCGCATGGACTCGTGAACGCTGGTGGGGCGCTGAGGTCAGATTTCCGCCAGCATTAGATGACCTCTTCGGCGTTACAAATAACAAGCAGTCTGCGCGCAACTTTCGTGAATTGGCCAAAGCAGATTTGGATGACGAATTAGTTCCAGGACAAACGTGGATAGCTAAGAAAGAAGAATTGGCCATTGAAGAAGATCCAAGATTACCGCTTTTTGAGATTGTCTTACATCTGCGAAAAAACATTTCGACCATTCGCAGACTATTACGAGCTCAGGGCTCAACATCAAAGCACAAACGGCATGAAGATGAAACATCAAGCTCGGAAGTAAAAGGCACGCAAGTTACACGGAAGCGAATTGAAGAGGGGCATCGTGGTGAAAGTGACAAGCAGGAAGAACAGCAACCCCCCGAAAAACGACAACAGGAAATAGCTTCGGAACTAGTTGAACACGGTGCTACACAGAATCAAGCGGAGCAGTTAGCAGCTCAAACTGTTGGGAGTGGGCTAAAATACACATTTGCCAAATCCTCCGTTTCAACTCCTGCATTCTTCAATGTACAATCTCGCGGCGGTATCGTAATCATTTCATTAAATGTAGACCATCCGGCATACACTCATCTGGTTGAAGTACTTCAACAGAACTCCGATGATCTGAGTGAAGGTGAAGTAAGAGCAAACTTATCGAACGCTCGCCAGGGTCTTGAGTTACTGCTTATAGCTTGGGCAAGATATGAAGATGAACAAAACGGTACGAAACGCGAACAAACACAAGACGTTCGCTGGGATTGGGGTCGAGTTGCGCGGGATTTTCTCTATGAAGAAGCGTGATGCGCCGTTACTCAGCTGATGAACGCGCTTCAAACGTGCGGAAAAAGTTCACGATGTCCCAAACCTGCCCGTCGCTCAAGTCCTCGCTACAGCGCGGCAAGTCCCGCCAACCCTCCCTCACTAGCGCATAGATAAAGTCATCGCCGACCGCCCTTAACTGTCCCCGCAAGGCGCGGATTGAGCGCGCGTTCATATTCGCGCTGCTGTTCCGCGATCAACGCGGCGCCAATGCCCATCGTAGCGAGCGCCACAACAACTGCTCCCCCCGCCAGCAGACAGCTCGCGATACCAAGGTTCATCCTGGCGAGAAGGCGCTTTCCCGCCGGATAAACCAGCGCGCCCATCGTAATCACGATTGTCGCGAGTGATATTATCTGAAGGGCATTCGCATCGCGGGACTGCCGCACGGCGGCGGCTGCGCTTATCCCCCAGGAAAAGGCGGCGCGCGTTAGCGCATCGTCCTCGACAACATCGACCAGCGCCCACCAGTTTCCTGCTCTATCGATATCGTCTCCCGCAGCCACATAAAGACCCGGTTCCGCCGCTTCCGCCCGATACCACGGGCTGCGCCGTCCATGTTCGGGCTGGACCAACTGCAAGTAGACTTTGAGGTCGGCAACCGGCGCCCCGGCCCGGCTAACAAGCAGATCGAAAGTATTGACGCCGGGGCCGCCGGGAAGCGCGGCGGCACTTATCGTGTAGTCGCCGTATGTCCCGGTCGATTGCGGAACTTGCGCGTCAGGCGGCGCGACCTGCGGTTCGGGAATGGGCGTCGCGCTGAGCCAGGAAACCGCCAGCAAGGTCGCCAGCGCCAGTAGAACTTCCAGCCGCAACAACCGTTCGCGACTTTCTGCCCTAAATCGAATGCCCGCCCTTTCCAGCTTGCCCCGGATTTGCGCCAGAAGGCGCGGCCGCAGCGCGAGATCTTGCCATCCTCCAGCCAGCAGCAGCAAGACAACAAGCAGGAGCTTTCTGCCCAGGGCGCTGCCGTAGCTGCTCGCGATCTCCGCCGGCGTCGCAAAATAGTTCAGCGCATTGTAGGCGCCGGTGACGATCACGATTAAGACCATGATCTTGGCTAATCGCGAGAATCGCGTCAATACCGCGGCCCTCGCCCGCCGTCTATCGTCCTCTCCGTAGGGATCAAGCGCGGCTGGCAGCGTCAGCGCCAAAGCGAAGAGACCGCCAACCCAGCCGGCCACCGCCAGCGCGTGTATCCAATTGACCAATATGGCAACCCAGGGCAGTACCGGCGATCCAGCCGCGTGACTGCTTATCATGCTCAAGCCGATAAAGAGCGCGCCGAGCCAGACCATCCCTCTCCAGATGCCCGCAGACATCTGAGGAACCGTTTCGCGGATGTATTCGGCAGCGAAAATAAGAATGGCGGTGAACAGGAGCAAGACCATGCGCAAGGTCCAGATATCGCCGAAGCGCGAGCCAATCTGCACGACCTGCCAAAGCCCCTGCCCGACGACTTGGGTCGCGTCCGCGTCGAAAAAGACCATCGACTGCTGGATCAGCGCGAGTGCATTTGCGCTGATGGCGATTGTCGTCGCCAAAGCAAAGCAGTTGCGCAGCCGACCCATGACGCGCGCTGGCAACCCTCCGGCGGAACCGCGAACGCTGCCCCACGCGGGCAATAGCACCGCGGCGTAAGCAAAACATCCGCCAAAAAACAACGTATTCGCGATGCTGAGCAAGTATCTCCAGAAAACTTCAAGCGGAATGGCTCTGTCGTCGGCCGCTCTTCCGCTGACGCCGCCGACCTCCTCCCCCACGAAGAAAACCCGGCTTTCAGCAATAACATGACCGTCGCTGGCAAATGCCGGGCGTAATTCCACGATATAGGCGCCGTCGGGCAAGCCGCTCGGCACGCGCAGTGAGAGCAAAGAAAGACTGTTCTGATCGACGCCGCCGCTGGCAATGATATTGCCGGTCTGATCACGCAGATTGATCTCGCTGAAGCGAGGTTCAAGCGCTTCGCTGAACCAATATTGCAGGCGCGTTGGAGCGCGCTCAAGCGTGCTGCGATCGGCGGGTATGGCCCGCACCACATATCCATGCGCCCCTATCAGCACCGGCGAGGCCACAAGAATCGACAACACGAGCAGTAGACGCCGAAGTCTCATTCGAGCAAGCATCCCGCTAGCATGGGAACTGTCAACATGGACCCATTATTATGAGGCAGCCGCCGAACATGGAAACGCCGAAACTGCCCAAGAACGAAGCCAAATCCGGTCGCTGCCGCCGAGCGGCTGTTGTAAATCATCCCCTCCCGCACGAAACCGCGACCATATAGTCGCCCCTTGCTAGAACACTTATGCTACTGTCCCTTTACAACGCAAGCAAAAAGAGGATTCCCGCCATGCAAGCAAGCTACACGCTCGATACAAAAATCGAGGCTCTCAACCTGCTCGATCTGCACGACAGCGACTTCCAGCTCGTCAGATCCCTGCTCGAGATCCCGCTCAAAACCTTAAGAGGCTGGCGCGTCGACCAAGACAAACTCAGACGCCGCT
>JAPOOU010000003.1 GCA_026713245.1 Chloroflexota bacterium | reverse complement strand
GCCAGGGATTTGTAATTTGAAGCGATTGCCCTGGCCACTGGCCCCAGGGCATGTTGACAGACTCGTCGAAGAACGCTACTATTGATTTCGTCAATGCGGGCCTATAGCTCAGTTGGGAGAGCGCCACAATGGCATTGTGGAAGTCAGGGGTTCGAGTCCCCTTAGGTCCATTGGAGCAGGTTGCCTGTTGCATGAACACGCTAAGGACCCAGTGAAAGGTTGCTGCCGTGGCGAAGCGCAAGCGTAATGTCTGGGACGAACTGCTGGAAGTGGGCCGGCGCATACTGAAAGAGATCGACGACTTTCTCGATCCCAAGGCGCGGCAGCCGCGCAAACCGGCGCGCGTTCCGGTACCGGTGGACAAGGGCCGCGGCAGATACGACAAAGAGTAGGCAGCCTGGACAAGATTGGTTTCGGCGGCGCAGTTCCGATGAACTGCGCTTTTCTGTTGCTTTGCGTTCATCGCAAATCGCTAGCATCGCTGGCGGCCGGCGGCATAGAACGATATGAGGAGGCTCTTCGTGGCGGAATTCTCGATAATTGATGGTCATAACGATACCTTGTTGCGCTTTTACCAGAATGAAGACGTCAACCTGCCCGATTTTTTCACTGAGATGGTCGGCGGTCATATCGACTTGCCTCGGGCGCGGGAGGGGGGATTCGCCGGCGGATTCTTCGCAGTCTTTGTGCCCAATCCAAAACGGCGGATCGACCCAGACAACATGCCCGATTTGCGCAAGCCATATACATCGCCCGCGGTCGAATTCACCTTTTCGCAGGCAGCCGCTCAGCGTCAGGTCGCCGACCTCTATCGGCTGGAAGCGCTATCGGAAGGACAGATCAAAGTAGTTCGTACGGCGGACGAGCTGCAGGCCTGCGTCGACAGCGGCGTCTTCGCCGCCATCTTGCATTTTGAAGGCGCCGAAGCCATCGACGAAGACCTAAACGCCCTGGAAGTCTTCTATCAAGCCGGTATGCGGTCGCTTGGCATCGTCTGGAGCCGTCCAACCATCTTCGCGCATGGCGTGCCCATCGCCTTTCCTTCGTCTCCCGATATCGGACCCGGCTTGACCGACGCCGGGGCGCGCCTGGTCAAGCGCTGCAACGAACTCGGCATCATGATCGATCTTTCGCACATGAACGAGAAAGGCTTCTGGGACGTGGCCGCGCTCAGCGACGCGCCATTGGTCGCTACTCATTCCAACGCGCACGCCATCTGCCCGATCTCGCGAAATCTCACGGATAAGCAACTCGACGCCATCAAGGCTTCGGATGGCATGGTTGGCTTGAACTTCGCCACCGGCTTTCTCAGCGAAGACGGCGCCTGGGATAGCGACCGTCCGCTGGATATTATGGTGCGGCATCTCGACTATCTCGTTGAGCGCCTGGGCGAAACGCGCGTGGGGCTGGGCTCGGATTACGATGGCGCGCGCGTGCTGGATGATGTCGGCGATGTTTCGAAATTGCCCAATTTGATCGCTGCGCTAAAGAGCGCCGGCTACAACGACGACTTGCTGCACAAGCTGAGTCATCAAAACTGGGCGCGCGTACTGCGGAAAATCTGGAAAGATTAGCCGATGCCTTTGGCGCGGGATCCGCGTACGCGCCCGGCGGCTGCGGTTTAGGCGCAATTCCCTTGCGCCGCCGCGGGCCCCGCGAACATTGCGAGCGACCGCCTAGTTTCGCGCATAGGTAACGGCCTGCTCCTCATAGTAAATGGCCTGCGATGGGTAACAGCAGTTTTTTCCCACGTTAAAGACATAATGATCCCCCGAAGGATAGTAATCCACGCATACCTTCCCAATCGGGCACTCTGGCAAAGGGGGTCTATTTCTGTCCGCCCTGCTTCTTGATGAGGAAGAACTTCGCCTGTCGCTTTGCTGCTGGCCGCCGCTTGCTGTCGAGGAAGAACTCCCGCTGTCGCTTTGCTGTCGGCTGTCGCCGCTTGACGAGGAAGAACTCCCTCTGTCCCTGGACTGTCGGCTATCGCTTGTCTGACCGCCGCAATTTGGAAAACCCGACAAGCATCTCGCTTCTCGCCAGCCGTTCTCCCAGTCTTGTCGGTTCCTACAATTACTGCCCTCCTCGAAGCAGGTATTGGGGTCATTCGTATTGTCCGCGTCAGACCAGCGCGGATCATCAGGCCTATACAATGATTGCGCGTTTATTATTGCCATCGACGCCATCAGGACCAGCGCGATCGCGGCTGTCCGGAAAAGATTGGACGGTCGATATTCCACAACCATGTCGGTGTCAAACATTACGATAAGGTTCAGTCTCGTTTTTGTCCCGCATGCAAACATAGTCGGCCTCAAATAAACCTTGGCTAATTTAATACGTATTCACATTGGAGTATAGCAACAAGGCAGGGAGTGTCAAATTTTAGGAAAATCAATGGTAGTGTATCGATTTTGGTATAAATACAAACACTAAGCGCCGAGATTTAACTCCTTTTCTGGCAAAAAGGAGGCAATGTAGCCGCTCGGCGGCAGCGAAAAGGTCTGTCGCGCTCACGCAAAATCGTAAGCCTACTCGTCGCAAGAGCGACGCGGTTTACGTAAACAGGAGCGATTCTGTGAATCGCCCACGATATTCTCGCTGTTTTCATGGGCGACAGACCTCCTAAAAGCGCATATTCATTTTGATGCGATTGCCCTGTCTGCCCCGCAAGATTAGTTGGTTTACAATGCGACCATCTCGTATTATGATAAGTTCTCTAGCGATTCGAAGAGTTGATGAAAGCAGGCATGCGATGATAATAACACCGTCGCCGGGTTCCGGGGTGACCCGCTCTTTGCTTATGTAATCCATAGGCTCCCTTCGTATCGCGCGCCACCTTACCTTGATAACCTGATTCTGATATCAAGTCACTTGCAAAGGCAGCTTTGTCAAGCGTTTTCTTGCTGTATAGGCATTGCTATTCATCAGTTACTGGAGACTGAGCAACAGAAATGAACGAAAACTATCAACCGCATGAAATCGAAGTTCAATGGCAGCAGAGATGGGACGAGACGCAGATCTATCGCTCCCATGTGGATTGGGACAGACCAAAGCACTATGCCTTGACCATGCTGCCGTATCCGTCCGGCGATCTGCACATCGGCCACTGGTTCGCCATGACGCCCTCCGATGCCCGCGCGCGATGGATGCGTATGCGGGGCTATAACGTTTTGTTCCCGATGGGCTTTGACGCCTTTGGCTTGCCCGCGGAGCAGGCGGCAATCTCGCGCAATATCCATCCCTGGAAATGGACTTACAGCAATATCGAGCGCATGCGCGAACAATTGCGCAGCATGGGCGCGATGTTCGACTGGGAACGAGAAGCGATCTCCTGCACGCCGGAGTACTACAAGTGGTCCGAGTGGTTTTTCAAGAAGTTCTACGAGAACGGCGTGGCCTATCGCGGCTCGGCGCTGGTCAATTGGTCGGAAAGTTTGCAGACGGTTCTGGCCAACGAGCAGGTCATCGACGGGCGGGACGAACGCACCGGTCAGCCGGTCGTTCACAAGATGATGGAACAATGGTTCTTCGCCATCACAAAGTACGCCGACGAATTGCTGGATTTCGACATGCTGGATTGGCCGGAGCCGATCAAGATCATGCAGACCAACTGGATCGGCCGCAGCGAAGGCGCGCGCGTCAGCTTCCGCACCGAGGTCGGGGACCATCCCATCGAGATATTTACCACCCGACCCGATACGCTCTGGGGCTCGACCTTTATGGTGCTGGCGCCGGAACATGATCTGGTGGAGGTGATCACGACGGCGGAGCAGCGCGCGGCGGTCGAAGCCTATGTCCGTCAGACCGCGGGTGAGACCGAGATCGAACGCATGCTGGAAGATCGCGAGAAAACCGGAGTTTTCACCGGTGCCTACGCCATAAATCCGGTCAATGATGAGCGCATTCCCGTTTGGATCGCCGATTATGTCATGATCACTTACGGCACGGGGGCGATCATGGCGGTGCCGGCGCACGACCAACGAGATTTTGAATTTGCTCGCGCCCAAGATCTGCCGATCAGAGTCGTCATCCAGCCCGCCGATATGCAAGAGCTGCTGGGTGCGGAAGACATGGTCGAAGCCTACGACGGCCCGGGGACCATGGTCAATTCCGATACCATGGACGGTAGCGTGAGCACCAAGGACAAAGGCCGCGCTAATCCGGCGATAGGGCGGGTGATCGACTGGCTGGAGGCGACCGACAAGGGCGAAGAAGCGGTTAACTATCGACTGCACGACTGGCTGATCAGCCGGCAGCGCTATTGGGGCAGCCCCATCCCGGCGACTTACGATGACGGCGCGATAGAAATGGTCGCGGATGAAGATCTGCCGGTGGTCTTGCCCGAAGACGTCGATTTCATGCCCACCGGGCGCAGTCCCCTGACCTATCACGAACCCTTCTTCAAGGTCAACGACAGCGTTCGGCGGGAAACGGATACACTGGATACCTTTATGTGCTCGTCCTGGTATCAGTTGCGCTATTTGTCGCCGGACAACGACGCCGCGCCTTTTGACGCGGAAGAAGCGGCTTACTGGCTGCCGGTCGATGTCTATACCGGCGGCGCCGAGCATGCGGTGATGCACTTGCTGTATACGCGTTTCTTCACCAAGGTGCTGCGCGATATCGGCGTCTTTGACGATGCCGCCGCAGTAATGCGCCAGAAGGGCCGCGATCCGGGCCGCGCCTTCGATGAGCCCATGGTCGTGCTGCGCAATCAGGGCCAGGTGCTCGGCGCCGAACGGCAAGGAGACTATGTGCTGTGCAGCGGCAGATACGCCGGCGGAAAGCTGCTGGCGAATCGCGTAGAGGTGGTCGGCTGGAATGAGGTGCCGGCCGGCTTCGATGGATACTTCGGCGAAGTCGTCCACCGTACCGAGAATGTCATCCGTTTGGAGATGGCGGGCGTCACACAGTTGGTAGAGATCCTGCCCGATGCCGAAATCAGCATTCCAGCCATCCCCGGCGAGAACAACGTCAACCAGTTGCGACATCATCTGGAGATCCAGCGCATGTCCAAGAGCAAGGGCAATGTCGTTAATCCTGATGAACTGGTCGAGAAATACGGCGCCGACGCCGTGCGCTTCTACTTGATGTTCAACGTTGATTGGCAGAAGGGCGGTCCCTGGAACGAGAACAATATCAAGGGTCCGCAAGGATGGCTGCATGACGTCTGGGAAATCGCCACTAACGGCGCGCCCGAGGTCGAGGGCGATCCGGCCGGCGAGCGAGATATCGAACGCAAACTGCATCAGACCATCGCGGTCGTCAATCGAGGATTGGAAGAGTTTAGCTTCAACACCGCCATCGCCGAGCAGATGAAGTTCAAGAACGCGCTCAAGGCCGCCTTGCGCGAGAGCCGCATCGGGCCAGAGACCTGGAACGGTGTGATGAACCAGTTGATCCGCCTGATAGCGCCCTTCGCGCCCCATATCGCGGAAGAACTGTGGGAAAGGTTGGGTTTCGAGTACAGCGTGCACCTGCAAGCCTGGCCGGAATATGACGCCGACAAGGCGCGCGAAGAACAGGTGGAACTGGTGGTGCTGATCAACGGCAAGCCGCGCGGGACAATCGAGGTTGCGGTCGACATCGCGCAGGAGCGCGCGCTGGAACTGGCTCTGGCCAGCGAGGCCGCCCAGCGCAGTCTGGCTGGCAAGGCGCCCCGGCGCACGATCTTCATTCCGGGCAGGAATGGAACGGATCCCAAGGTGAATATCGTCGTGTAACGCAAGATGCCCCGCCTCGATCGAGGCGGGGCATCCGCGGACAGGATCACGATGTATTGGTGACTTTACCCGCAGTTGCCGCGCAGAACTTTGCGGAAATAGCGGCTGATATAGCCTATCTTGCCCTCGAACTCGACCTTGTACCAAAGCGCATGTTCGTCAAGCGCCAATTCGCTCCCTTGTTCATCATTCGCCTCCCATGCAAAAGCGTATCTATGACTGATGAAACGACAGAGCGATTTGGCGTCAAGCGAATCGCCACGATAGTAGGCGCGGCGTGTATCATTCATAGGCGGGCGGTATAGTGATGAATCGGACCTCGTCAGATTCTCGCGTAATTTGCATAATCCCGCGAATCGGTTACAATTACCCTCATCGCAGGCTATGAGAGTAAAGAAAGGATTCTAATCATGCAAGAAGGTGGAATGGACATCGTCGTCAAGTATTGCGCTACTTGAGGACACCAACCTATTGCCGTCAGTTTGACGGACGAAATCTTGAACGAACGCGAAATCGAGTACTTTGTCAGCAGTTGGAAGCTGGTGCCCGGTACCGGCGGCGTATTTGACGTATGGGTCAACGGCGAACTGGTCTTCTCCAAGAAGGCAGTCGATCGTCACGCCGAACCCGGGGAGATCCGCAAAGGAATCCTCGGCGTGCTGAATACGATCCGCCCGGCGAACTTCGAATTGGCCGGCGATTAGCGGGCAGTATTGTCACCGGCGCAACTTTATCATATTTAGCCCCGAAACCGTGCCAAGCCTTGCGATAGGCTCTATTTAAGTTGTAATACTGTCGACATAGGCTTGGCATACTTTCCGCTTTGTTATACACTGATATGCAGTAGTGAGCGCCAGTATGCGCTTGTGAACCGTATCTTTTCGTCAAACGCGATTTGTCCGAAGTAAAGGAGAAGTTTCAAGATGAAACGTCTGGTATTTGTTGCATTACTTATCGTTGCCGTTTTCGTCGTGAGTACAGGGCTTACAGCCGCGCAGGATGGGACCATTGTCCAGCGCATTCGCGATCGCGGTGAGTTAATCTGTGGCGTGAACTCGGTATTGCCTGGCTTCGGTACGCAGAATGACGCCGGTGAATTTGGAGGATTTGACGTAGACATCTGCCGCGCCGTCGCTGCCGCTATCCTGGGCGACGCCAATGCGATCGCCTTCCGTCCGCTGGCCGCTGCTGAACGCCCGACCGCTCTCGCCAGTGGTGAAATTGATATGCTCAGCCGCAACACCACCTGGACGCTCAGCCGCGATACTGAATGGGGCGCGACATTCGGTCCCACGACCTTCTACGACGGTCAGGGTATCATGGTCAAGATTGACTTTGGCGTGAGCACCATTGATGAACTCGGCGACGAAAGCATCACCATGTGCGCCACCGCCGGCACCACTACCGAACTGAACATCACCGACAAGGCTGACGCGCTTGGCGCGGACTGGGTATTGAGTACATTCCCGGATTTCGACGCCATTATGGATGCCTACGAAGCCGGCGCCTGCGACGCCTTCACCAGTGATATTAGCAGTTTGGTTTCGCGCAAAGCCACCTCGGCCGATCCTGCCGCTCATGTGATCTTGCCCGGCGCCATCAGCAAGGAACCGCTCGGTCCGGTCAGCCCGCAGAACGACGCCAATTTCGCCGACATCATCCGCTGGGTTGTCTGGGGTCTGCTGACTGCGGAAGAGTTCGGCATCGACAGCATGAACGTTGATAGCTTCATGGACAGCACGGACGCCGGAGTCGGCCGTCTGCTCGGCTTGGGAGACAACGTGGCTGGCGATTACCTCGGCATCCCCGATGACTTCATGGTGACCGTGATCACGCAATTGGGCAACTATGGCGAGATCTTCGACCGCAACCTGGGTCCGGATACGATCTTTGGTCTGGAACGCGGCTTTAATGCCCTTTGGACGGACGGCGGCCTGATGTACGCGGCGCCCTTCCGTTAAACCGAAAACGGGCTTTGCCAAACAATTGCGAACCATGGCGCGGCGTCAGTTGGCGCCGCGCTTTAGATTGATGTATCTCACGAATCCAACCAGCTTGTCTGATGTTGCCACAAGGGGTACAGCATGAAACACGTTCTCTTTATATGGCTTGCGTCGCTAATTCTGTGTATGGGAGGACTTTCCCTGGCCCAGGATGACGGCGCCATTGTCCAACGAATCCAGGACCGGGGCGAGTTGATTTGCGGCGTCAATACGGTGCTGCCCGGCTTCGGCACACAGAACGACGCCGGTGATTTCGTCGGCTTTGATACCGATATTTGTCGTGCAGTGGCGGTAGCCATCCTCGGCAATGCCGACGCGATTGCTTTCCGTTCGCTTAATTCCGCCGAAAGGCCAACAGCCCTTGCTTCCGGCGAAGTTGATATGATTAGCCGCAACACGACTTGGACGCTCAGCCGCGATACCGAGTGGGGCGCTACCTTCGCTCCGACTACTTTCTACGATGGCCAGGGCATTATGACCAAGGTCGATTTCGGCGTCGTCAGCCTGGACGAACTCAGCCAAGAGAGCATCACAATCTGCGCCAACGCTGGCAGCACCACTGAACTGAACATCACGGATCTAATCGCAAGCATGGAAGCCGATTGGATACTCAACACATTTCCCGACGCCGACGCGAGCACGGTTGCCTACGAAGCTGGGGCCTGCGACGCCATCACTTCTGACATGAGCCAGTTGCTCTCGCGCAAAGCGACCGCCGCCGATCCCGGCACGCACATGATTCTTCCCGACGTCATCAGCAAAGAGCCTCTCGGTCCGCTCAGCCCGCAGAGCGACGCGCAATTCGCTGATATCATCCGCTGGACGGTCTGGGGACTGATGCAGGCGGAAGAATTTGGCGTCACTAGCGAAAATATTAGCGACTTCATGGATAGCGATGACGCTGGCATTGGCCGTCTGCTCGGTCTCGGCGACAACGTCGCGGGCGAGTATCTGGGCATCAACAATGAATTCATGGTTGATGTCATCACGCAGTTGGGCAACTATGGAGAGATCTTCGACCGTAACTTGGGTCCCGATACGATCTTTGGTCTGGAGCGCGGCATCAACGATCTTTGGACGAGAGGCGGCTTGCTTTACTCGGCGCCCTTCCGTTAAGCCAACAGCCGGATAATTCTAGCGAAATCAAAACAGGGCGCGTCGCAAGGGTGATGCGTCCGGTTTGTTTTTTATACTCATATTGGAAGCAATTCGTTACGGTCGTAACAGATTCTGATACTGGCAACAGCAATTATTTGTCTAAATGTCCTCTTTTGCATACAATATACAGAAATAAAATTCATGTCAGAGAAGATACACGTTCACATGTCTGAGGAATTGCCAATGCAGACGCGCGCCGAGGCGCCGAGCGAGAATGTCCTGCCAGCGGTTTTTCGGGATGGCAGGATCTTACAGGGAATCGCTCAACTCTGCTTTGTCCTCGTCGTGGTGCTGGTGTTGAACGATCTCAGTACGCGCATCACTTCCTCGCTGCAAGCGACCAATCAGTCCCCCAATTTTGAATTCTTGCAAAATCGCGCCGGCTTTGGTATCGCGGATTCCGGCGACTATCAGTCTAGCGACCGCTATATTGACGCCTTTCGGGTCGGCTTCATCAACACCTTGCGCGTTGTCTTGCTCGGCCTGGTCGCCACGACAGCGATCGGCATTATGGTCGGTATATTTCTGTTGAGCCGCAATTACCTGGTTAGGACCATATCGCGCGCCTATGTCGAGGTGCTGCGCAATACGCCGGTCTTGCTGCAAATTATCGCCTGGTTCTTCATCGCCATTTTTGCCCTGCCCCCACAGCAGGATGCAATCGCCTTCCCAATAGAGGGCATTCGCAGCTTGCCCTTGCTGCAATATGCCGTGTCTCTATTCATCATTTTTGTCATTTGGCAATACGGCGGCGGCATGCGCAACCTGATCTGGCGTACGCGCATACGACAGGGCGGCATTGCCATTGTGGTTCTGGTCAATCTCCTGGGAATCGTGCTGGTGGGCGTAGGCAGCCCACTCGAATTCAGCCCCGGCCTCTACATCAGCATCAAGGGCGTCGCCATCTTCGAGTTGATCCCGTCATCGATGTTCGGGATCTGGATGGTATTCGTGGTGATAGGCTCGGTTGTGGCGACGATCATGTGGCGCTACTTCGCGTATGTCACCGAGTCGACCGGAAAGCCAATTCCGCGCACCCGCTACGCGATTGTTTCGGTCATTGGCTTTGCGTTGCTCGGCTGGGTGGTCTTGGGCATGCGCCCAACGCCGACGACTATCGCGGTATTCGATGACGAGCAAAACACCACCGTCGACATGCCCTACGAGGATGCCTTCCAGTCCGGCCTTCTGACCATCGAACAAGAACTGGAGTATACGCGGCAACCACTGATCTATCGCCCGCCGACCCTGGATAGGCGCGGCCGCAATATCGAGACCGGTATCGAGATTTCGCCTTCGTATCTGGCAGTCTTCCTGGGCTTGGTGATTTATACGTCCTCTTTCATAGCCGAAATCGTGCGGGCGGGCATTCAGGCTGTCCCCAAGGGACAGCTCGAGGCGTCGCGAGCATTGGGCATTTCTCAAGGCGAGATGCTGCGCCTGATCATCTTGCCGCAGGCGCTGCGCGTGATTATCCCCCCGTTGGGCAATCAGTATCTCAATCTCGCCAAGAATTCCAGCCTGGCGATCGCGGTGTCCTACACGGATATCTATCAGGTATCGAATACCATTATTAATCAGTCAGGGCAATCCGTGACCGGTATTGTGATGATCATGTTTTCCTATCTGTTTATCAGCCTCTCGATCTCGCTGATGATGAACCTGGTTAACCAGCGATTTCAATTGGTGACAAGGTAGCCAGACCATGACGGAAGACAATGGCATAGTTGTCAAGCAATCGCTCATCCACTACGACGATGATCCGGCAAGGCCGCCGCCGAAGCTGGAGGTGGGTCTGCTCGCATGGCTGCGTCAAAACCTCTTTGGATCGCCGGCGGATATCGTCGTTTCAATCCTTATGTCAATTCTGGTTCTGGCGCTGGTCATCGGCTTTTTTGATTGGGCAATACGCTCGGCTAACTGGTTTGCCATAATCAATAACCAGCGCCTGTTCATGATGGAACGATTCGAGCGCAGCCTGGAATGGCGTCTGGGGCTCACCGTATTGCTATCGGCTTTGCTAACGGGGGTCAGCTTCGCGGCCTGGGCGCGCAAGTCCCTCGTGCGCATGCTGACAATCATCACGCTCGTGGCCTTGGTTCTGATGGCTGTCTTGCCTGCGCTAATCAATGCGACGATCCCGCAGCCAAACTCTTATTTAACATCGGGCAATATCGACATCATCGACCGCGCCTCGTCGCTGACGCCGCAAAAGAACCTGGCATTTATCGCGCAAGCGGGGGAGACCGTCTCCATACATTTGGCGCAAGAAGAAGTCGCCGATGTCGAGACCCTCAGTAACTTGGCGGGCTTCTCCGATCGCGCTGCCAACGCCCTGGCCAATGCGGCAAGTAACCGGCTCACGCAGATAAAATTGACCCGGGAGACATTCGACCGTATGGTCAGCCGGGAACTGACGGAAGCGCTTGAAGAACGCACACGGCTAGCCATCCGCACCTTTAGCCGAACCAATGACATGCAAGCGTCTACGTTCGATTACATCGGCTATCTCGGCGACTACTTCACGGCTTCGGACGCCTCTATCGCCGAATTGAAAGCCTGGCTAAAACGTCTGCGGGAAGGGCTCAACGGGCTAGGCAATCCCGAAGATGCCATTCAGGCCGCCGCAAACGTCGTCGACGACGCCGTGGCGAACCTGACCGCGGATGACCCAATGACTGCCGAGGCGCGAGCAGCCTATATGGAGCTGACGGCGGCGGTTCGAGGCAGCGCCCAGATCGAGGATCTGGGGAATCAGTTGATCCTGAATTTGTCGGAGGATTTGATCGGCCAGCCTAACCAGGCTAACGAGAATGAAGATCTCATTCAACCGGTAAAGTGGGAAGAGCAATTCCTGCGGGAAATGTTTGTCCGCTTGCTAACGCCACAATCGGTGGTCGATATCTATGATTTGGGTCAGACGCCGATGCAGGTCGCGATCCACGATGCGGAGACTTTTGAGATTCTGGCGGAGGGCGTGGTCAGCCGGGCAGGGGAGACAGTCTCCTACCAGATACCGCGCGACGGCTGGTATATCTTGTCAAAGGACGCGGCCGCGGGCGACGCGGGTACGGGCATCCTGGCTGTCCGTGGCATATTCCCGATCGTCGAGCGCACGTTGAGCGCGTCAGAGTCGCAATTCGTGCGGCTGACCGATAACGAGTTGGAGATTTTTGGCAGCCGGCCGCAGATCGACGGCAAGGACGCGCCGATCATCGCTTTGATCGACAACCAGTTCCGCGGCTTGCGCGATTTGCCAACCTATCTGGTGCATTTCATTCCGCTCTTTCTCGAGCAGATCGAAGTATTGCTGTTGCCGTGTTTTATCACCGTCGCCTGGGGCTATATTCTGGGAAGGGCGCTCGCGCATCTGCTGGGCGAGCAGACACTGTTCAACAGTAACAATAGCCGCGCCACGGTATTGGCTGCAGCGACATCGCCACTGCTCATCCTGTTAGTGTACTTCGCGCTGTTAGGTGGCAACGGCGGGATTGACGACTTGCCGGCGCTGATCCTGAAATTCGCAGCGGCATTTGGCACAGTGCTGCTCGTGCAGCGCGTTGAAGCTTGGCTAAACCGTACGAATACCGGGGACGCGGCCGAAGCGTCCATTACCAGGTTGTTGATATACGGCTGGGGAATCTACCCCTTTGCTATGTATTTGTTGGCCTCCGGCGTCGGGGGTTTGTCGGGCGCTGCAATCGGCAGCATGGCGGGCGGCTTGATCTGGCTGCTGCTGATGTACTTTATTGGCCTCGGTTTTGTGGGCAACGCGGGATACCTGTTATTGATCGGCGGATTCTTCCTGCAAATCGCGCAGGGCTATGTCATCAACTTTGTTTGGGAGAACTGGACGGCTGACGCTATCAGTTCGCTGTTGATCTGGATCGTCCTGGCGGTCGTCGGTGTGGGCTTGGGCTTGCTGGGCTTTGCCCGCCGCGGCAGCATTGACGCGAATGCCAAGCGTATCGGCTATTTGCTCTCTTGCCTCGTGTTTATATTCATCTTCGCCAATACAAATCTGCTTTCGATTAGCGGAGACGGGTCTGCCGCGACCATGGTTGCTGTCGCCGCCGCCCTGTGGCTGGGCTGGATGTTCTTCAGTGGCACGCTCCATTGGTCGTCAAGTCGTATCACATTAGGCTTGCTCTTGATGACGTATTTTTGGATGCAGACCTGGACGTCCGTTGATCGCTGGTCAACCATTTATTTCATCATCTGGCTGGGTGCGGGCGCGCTGGCTTTCAAGCGCGGGGAAAGGGCCCAGGGCGACAAACTCAAATGGAAACGCGATGCGAACGGTCCGATTTTGTATCGCTATCCCGAGCGCATGATGGGCGCGATAACGCTGGCATGGTTCCTTGTCCTGCTCATTATCCCGAGCATCGTACTGGGTCTGGAATCGCAAGGCGCGCTGCAAGCATCGCCACATGACCTGATGCCGCTTTCCGACAAGCGCCTGTGGGGCGGCTTGATGCTGACGATGCAACTGACGATCCTCGGCATCGGCGCCTCCTTCCCGATTGGCTTGCTTCTGGCGCTGGGGCGGCGCAGCAATCTGACCGTCGTCAAATATACCTGTATCGTCTATATCGAAACAGTTCGCGGCGTGCCATTGATCACCATTCTCTTCATGGCCGTATTGATGGTTCCGCTGATTGATCCAACACTGGCGTCGGTGGAAAACGCCGTACGCGCCTGGGTTGGCATTACCTTGTTTAGCGCCGCCTACCTGGCGGAGAACGTCCGCGGTGGCTTGCAGTCGCTCGACACTGGACAAACCGAAGCCGCGCAAGCAATCGGCTTGTCCGGCTGGCAGACGACGCTTTATATCTTGTTGCCACAAGCCTTGCGAGCGGTGATTCCGGCGCTGGTAGGACAGTTCATCTCCTTGTTCAAAGACACCTCGCTAGTCTTCATCGTTGGCTTGGCGGAGATTACCGGTATCGCGTATCGCGTCGTGGCGCAGCCGGAGTTCTTGCAGCGGCGGCAAGAGACCTTCTTGTACGTCGCGATCATTTATTTCGTTTTCAGTTACATCATGTCGTATATCAGTCGCCGCGTCGAAGCGACCGGCTCGGGCGCGGCTCGGGCGCAGCAGTTGTAACATAACTTGGAGGGTTTCCCGCCCGGCATACGGGATCGAGGGAGGATATTATGGAAGACGGCACAAAACAAGTTATGGCGGGCGATGAGCCAATCATTATTTTTCGTGACATGAACAAATGGTTTTGCGAATTCCACGTCCTGCGCAATATCTCTCTGGAAATTATGCCGCAAGAGGTGCTTGTAATCATTGGGCCCTCCGGTTCGGGCAAGTCGACCTTCATCCGTTGCATCAATCGACTGGAAGAGCATCAGGACGGTCAAATCATTGTCGATGGTATCGAGCTCAGCCATGACGTGCAGAACATCGCCGATATTCGCCGCGAAACCGGCATGGTATTCCAGCAGTTTAATCTCTTCCCCCATTTGACGGTGTTGGACAATATCTCTCTGGCGCCGATGAAAGTGCGGCACTGGGCCCGCGACAAAGCCGAACAGCGCGCCATGGAGTTGCTGGAGCGCGTGGGTATTCCCGAACAAGCCTTCAAATATCCGGGACAGCTATCCGGCGGGCAGCAGCAGCGCGTGGCCATCGCGCGGGCCCTGTCGATGGAACCAAAGATCATGCTCTTCGACGAGCCTACCTCGGCCCTCGATCCGGAAATGATCAAGGAAGTGCTCGATGTAATGACAGAACTGGCTCGTACTTACATGACCCTGCTGGTCGTGACACACGAGATGGGCTTCGCGCGGGAAGTCGCCGACCGCATCATTTTCATGGACATGGGCCGCATCGTCGAGCAGGGCCCGCCGGAGAACTTCTTCAATCCCGAGATCGAACATCACCCGCGCACACAAGAATTCCTCGATCAGATACTCTAGTTCTTGCTTCTCAAAACCAAAAACCTGCGTCGCTCATGCCACGACGAGGTCTGTTGCTTTGTGTGAGCGCAGGAGAATGTTCCGCTGTCGCCGAGCGGCTAAGAAGAGTGAAGAAAAAGTTCCTCCCGCGCCGCGGGAGGAACTTTCTGATTTGCCCTAGGAATCGAGCTTGTCCAATTCCGCTTGCAGCAACTGCCGCAGCAGATCCGGATCCCCGTTAAACACCGGCTGCTCGCCGATAATGAAGGTGGGCGTACCGCGGATACCCAATGCCTCGCCTCTTTCAAGGTCGAAGCGCACCGTCTCGACATGAAGGCCGGACAGAAAACAGGACCGTAGCGCGTCGGCATCCAGACCGACTTGCGCGCCGATTTCCATCATGTCTTCTGCACTTGATTGACCCTGACGCGCCAAAGTGAACAGGGCATCATGCATGAGCCAAAACTGTTCCTGTCCCTGGTCGAGGGCGCATTGCGCGATCTCGGCGGCCGTTTGACTGTACCCCGGCAAGACTATTGGCATATCGCGGTAAATGAAATTCACCTTGCCATCGAATGCTGCGATAATGTCATCAACCACGCCCTGCTCGTGCCAGTGCTTGCAAGCGCTGCAGCCGTAAGCGCCATATTCGATCAGCGTGACCGGCGCGTCGGGATTGCCCAGCACCGGGTCCAGATACGTCCGTTCGGTCAAGACCATTCTTGACGGCTCGTAACCGTACAACTCGGTATCCGGGTAAAATGCCGCCCAGGCGAACCAGAAGTGCGGGAATGCGTTGATCGAACGCAACTGGGTTCCGGCGAGCTCGCCCGCAACCGCTGTGCCGAAGATATTCCAGGTGCTGCCCGTCGCTTCATCGACGATCACATCGCCGTCGGCGCGGAAGCGCAGCGTCCGTCCGTCGATGGTCCGGTCGAACAAACCGGCCATACCCACGTCGCGCGAGAGATCAATGCTGGCCGCGTCCAGGGCGCTGAAGGCGCCGGGCTGCCAGATCGCCACAACTTCGACATCGCCCACGGTATCATTGATCACCCGGGCTTCGGACAGCGCCGCAAAGGGAAACGCCGTGCGCACGTCTCCCAGTATAGCGCCGAGCACGCGTTCCGTGGCAAAGAGCCGACCGTCCGGCTCGCCAATAAACAGAAATGGCCGCGAACTGCTATCGTAACTGACGTAGGGGTTGGCGCCGTAGAAACGGCCGTTCGTCGAAAGCACTTCCCCATGCGGGTACTGCTCTTTGAAGGCGCCGTACCCCACCACTTGCGACGGAACGATATCAAGCAGCGCGCCGGTGTGCGTGCCGACGATGCCCTCGCCGGTCAATTGCTGCCAAAGGCTCTGCGTGACGTCGTCCCACATGATCAGATCGCTTTTGCGCAGCAATCCGCTCACGCCGAAGCGCAGCACATCCTCGCCAACACGCCGGTCGAATACGATAGCGCTATTGCACAGGGGACAGAACGTGACGGCAATTGGCGTCTCGCCAAGGGTATCGTTAGCGATTTCATGTCGCGTCAAAATCGCCAAAGGATAGGCGCGGGCGATGCCGTCGATTTCAACTGCGATGACGGGGGAGGCGTCTTGCAGCCAGGTATCCGCCAAGGTCAAATTATCAAATGCCGGGTTGTCGATAGGCGGTATGCCGTCGCGGCCGACGCCGCCGGAAATGATCTCGCTGAAGACGCCTTCCTGGTGCTGGCAAACATCCATCAAATCCCAGACTGACTGCCAGTTTTCCAGCACTTCCGGTCTGTCGAAGGGAGCGGGAGGCGTTTCGCAGGTGAGCTGAGCGTGACCAGTTGCCGGGAACAGCAGTGCAACAAGCGCTAGCATAATTGGGAGAATCTTGCCGATTTCGCGCATGATATGTCCTTTGTCGTGAATTGTTATTCGATAGAGTACAAAGTCGCTTCGGGATAAAAGGCCGCCCAGGCGAACCAGAAATGCGGGTAAGCGTGCAATTGGCTGAGTCTGCTACCCGCCAGGGGACCGTCGGTCGCCTCGCCCCAGATATTCCAGCGGCTCCCCGTTTCCTTGTCGACGAATCGGCCGGCATCGTGACGGAAGCCCAGCGCTTGGCCCGAAGACAAGCGGCGGTCATACATCAGCGCCATGCCGACATCCTTTGACGAATCGATATCGCCCGTGTCCAGGGCGCTCGCGGCGCCGGACTGCCAAAATATCACAATGTCGCGATCCGACACCCTGTCATTGACAACGGCTCTCTCTTTCAAAGCGCTGAATGGGTAGGATATGGCTTGATCGCCGATGACCGCACCCAGCACGCGCTCCGTCCCGAAAAGGCGATCGTCAATGGGTCCTTTGAAAAGAAATGGCTTCGGGCTGCTGTCGTAGCCGATGTAAGGGTTGCGCCCGTAGCCCCCCAGCGGGCCGCGCAATACCTTGCCCGCCGGGTAACGCTGCTCGAAGACTTCAAAGCTGACCAGTTGCGAGCCTATCATCCGCAATACGTGGCCGCGGTAGTGGCCGACAATGGCTTCGCCGGTGAGTTGCTGCCACCAGGTCTCCGTGAGATCGTCCCACATGATAAGGTCGCTGTAACGCAGATTGCCCGATACGCCAAAGCGCAAGACCTTGTCGGCGACGCGGCGGTCGAAGACGACAGCGCTATTGCACAGGGGACAAAAAGTCACTGCAACCGGGGCGCCGCTCACGACATCGTTGACGATCTCGTGGCGAGTCAAAACCTCGAGCGGATAGGCGCGCGCGTCGCCCTCAATTTCCAGGGCGATCACGGGCGACTGCGGCGACAATTCTACGGCGCGCGCCGCCTCAACGAATATCGGATCATCGATCGGCGGGATGCCATCGCGCGGCACCCCGCCCGAGATCACCTCATCCATGTCAATTGACGCGTTGTCGAAGTCGGTTTTCCAACCCGAACCGGGATCGCGAAACAGTCCCTGCCCGACTACAATGAACGCGAGCGCGATCAGCGCAAGAGTCGCCAGATCCTTGAAGCTTTTCTTGCGCATGTTCACGTCGTCAGAACTCCAAATTCGCCGGGCATGTCTTCCCCCGCGCAAAAGCGGACTGGAAAGTCCAGCGAGTTATTGAATGCTGTAGACTTCAGTTTCCGGGTGGAAAGCGGCCCAGGCAAACCAGAAGTGGGGGAAGGCGTCAACCCATTCCAACTCGCGCCCCTGCAGGTCGCCGGCAATCGCTTCCCCATAGGCATTCCAGGTCGATCCCGTTTGCTCGTCAGTGAAGCTGCCATCATCCTGCTGAATGAAACTCAAGGATATTCCGTCAAGGGTCGAAAGATACAAGCCCGCCGTACCGAGATCGGCAGCGTTGTCTATGACCGAATCGCCCAGCGCGCTGGCAACGCCGGCCTGGAAGAAAGCGGCAACCGGCCTCCCCCCGATTGAGTCGTTAATCACCCCTTGCTCACGCAATATGGCGAAGGGATAGGCTTTGGCGACGCCATTCACGGTCGCCGCCAATACATGATCAACTGGCGAGCCGAGCCGCGCGTCAATTTCCCCTCGGAACAGGAAGGGCCTTCCCGGGCGACTGTCGTAATCGCGGTATGGATTGATGCCATACTGACGCGAGAAACCAGTATCGCGTGAAAGGACCAGGCCTGCGGGATAACGGTCGGCAAAGCTGGCAAAGCTGATCACCTGCGATGGAATGATATCCAGCAGAACGCCGGCATAACTGCCCACGAGTCCTTCACCGGTCAACTGCTGCCACCAGGTCTCGCTCTGGCGATCATACATTATCAAGTCGCTATTGCGCAGGAACCCGCTGACGCCAAAATCCAACAATTCGTCGTCGACGCGCCGATCAAACGTGATCGAACTGTTGCAAAGCGGGCAAAACGTGACCGCAACCGGAATCCCGGCGATTTCGACATTGGCGATCTCGTGCCACATCAGGATCGCCTGTGGATAGGCGCGCGCTTCGCCATCGATCTCGACCGCGATCACCGGCGAACGATCGCTCAGCCAGGCAGCAGCCTGTGAGACCGGCTCCATACTCGGGTCTGTGAGCGAAGGAATGGCGTCCTTTGTCGGATTTCCCACCAGGATCTCTTCGACATCGACGATACTGTTGCAGAAGTCGGTAGACCAATTGACCGTCCGCAAATGGCTGGGATTGCAGCCTTCTTGATCCTGTGCCATGTTTCGAGCAAAGCCAAAAACCCAGACCAATGCGAGAATTGTAGCTAGGGCGGCAACTGTGATCAATCCGCGCCGCATGAGCGCCTTGCGCATGTTAAGTGGTCCTTTCCCATTACGATCGCTCCCATTGTAGAGAGCTCAGGTTACGATACCCTTACACGCCCGTCGCTTCCAAGTTTCGTGGCCTAGGCAATCGCGCGGGCATTCATCAACATGGGGAATCGACTATAATTGCTTTCGGAGGCCCTAGGGACATAGGCGCCACAGCCTTTCGGCGGCAGCGAACCGTACACAAGTATGTCTCGCTCACACATAATAATCGGCCTTCTCGTCGCATGAGCGATGCGGTTTATCAACATAGAGGATAGCCACGCATGTCGCGTTCAGGCGCACGCGCCAATTTGGTATTCAACGCGCTCTTTTGGGCCCTTGCAATAATTGGGCTTGTTATTTCCGGTCTTGGAATCCTTCTCGATCTGTTCCCTGGAACCAGTCCCGGCTTAAACCTGCCACAGCTATTGGCGATTGTCGGCGGTCTCGTGCTGGCGGCATTTGCCTATGCGCTGCGGCGGGAGGATCTGCGCCGGCGTCGATTGGCCGCCTGGCGCAAGAACGTACTCGCAGCGGCGGTCATCACAGCCGGCACACTTGTCACCCTGGAGCTGTTGCTGGCTGTATTCAATATGTCGACCTATTTTCCAGCAAGGATCCCAGAACAGTATTACAGCGGCAAGCCCTGGACTACTTGCGATGAGGCTGGATGCCACTTCGACCCTGAAGTCCTGGGAGAAGCCTGCAGATTGGGAAAAACGGAAGGCCGAAACTGCTCCCTCAATCATCAAGGATTTCACGATTCGCAAGAATTTACTTGGAGCGATGACTTGCTTGGCAAGTTCAGGATCATTGCTCTGGGAGATTCCTTCACCTTTGGCATGACTGCTGATTCGGGAAGTTCCTATATCGAGCAGGTTGAGTCCGACCAGGAAGACGCGGTACTGTGGAACATGGGAATCCCCGGCACGGGTACCCGGCAGGCGCTACAATCCTTTTCGGTATTCGGGCCGATAATGCAACCTCATTTGACCTTGCTAGGCTTCTACGTGAACGACTTCAAAGACAATATGGCGCCCATTCACGGCCAGAAGGTGACAGCAAGAGCGAATGAAGAAGAGACCTGGTTCCGCTGGGAAGATCGCTGGGGGAACATCATTATGCTGGATCTGCCTTCCACCTGGTACTATCGCGAACAGCGGAAAGATCCTCCCGCGAGCGAGCTCGAGCGTCTCGTTGGTATCACGCGCCTGGGAACATTGGCGCTGCGCCTGTTTGATGTGATTGGCGACAGCGCGTATGAAGGCGTTAGAGCGGCCAGGGAAATGGAGGTCACGCGGGACTACCTGGAAACATTGCGCGATACGGTATCGGCACAGTATAGCGAACTTCTGGTCTTGCTAGTCCCGCATCGCAGCGACCTGGTATCGCCCGGCGGTCACTATTCCACCGCCATGCAGCTCATGGCAGAGCTGGAGATACCGTATATCGATCCGCGTGCAGAACTTGAAGAAACGGTCGACTACACAGCTTTACCCGATGTCCACTGGAATAACGCGGGCCACCAAAAGATGGGCCAGTTGCTGAGCCACTGTATTGATGCCTTCCGCGCTGACGGGGACTGGTCGAATTGTGGTCATGTAGTCTTGCCTTGAAGCTGTTCGGCGCGAAACCGGCGACAATGTCTGCCGCGCTCGCCCAAAAACAGAAAGCCTTCTCCTCGCATGAGCGATGCGGTATATATAAGCAGGAATGCATATAAAAGCCAAACGTCCCAATTCATCATGGGACGCCTGGTATATTTGGGGGGTGTCCCGGTTCCATGTGGGGACAAAGAACCTGGACCTGCATCCACTTTAACATACTTGGCAATGCGAGAGATGACGCGTCGCCTTTGCTAAACCTTCGTTTTTTCTACGCTTAGCCTACGCGGTATATTGCAGGGTTATACAGTGCTTGAACACTGCTGGTATCGTGTGAATTGGCAGATCGACGCCGGGTCTGCCGAAGACGTCACGAGCGCCAGCGAAAGCAATTACCTCGAGCGATCTTCAGAGCATGTCGACGCGCTGACGACCTATTGCCTGGAAGCCGCATGAACTATAGGCCCGGCGCGGGCGCCGTGCCTGACAAGCGCGCGAGGCACGCTCAATTCTGGCTTCTTCATGTCGCTTGGGAATCTCGCAGGCTTCCGCAATCGGGCGCCAATCCGCGCCTGCCAACGCTAAGGCTGCGACCTCGTCCCTATGTACTGTATAGATACCTGATCGTGTCTTTGGACTGGGCGGCGGCGGATTTAATCGAACTACGAAACGGCGCGCATTTGACGCGACTCCTTGCATCAGCTGTGTAAGGCGAGCGAGCAGTCGGACGTGACTAGCGCCGCGTTCCAGAATTGGACGAATCTATGTTATCATCGCCGGAATATTTGCCGAGTCTCTAAGTTCAAACTCACATAGCCATGACGAAAAAGCGCAGCGCGTACATCTGCTCAAAATGTGGCAGACGAAGCTCGGGCTACTTTGGACGATGTCCGCAATGCGGCGCGTTTGAAAGTATGGTTGAGCGCGTTGAGCAGGCGCCCAAGTCCCGCGTTCGCGGCCAGGCTTCGCGCGCCGGTCAACGGCGGCCCGTGCGCCTTGAGGCGGTTGGCCCGGGAGAGGAGGACCGTCTGCCGGTGCCGATCAGCGAATTTAATCGCGTTCTCGGTGGCGGCTTGGTGCCGGGCAGCCTGGTCTTGCTCGGCGGTGAACCCGGGGTCGGCAAATCCACGCTGGTCATCGAGTTGGCTGCGCTGCTGGCGGAGTCCGCCGGAAACGTGCTCTATGTCAGCGGCGAGGAGAGCGCGAGCCAGATCAAAATGCGTGCCGAACGCCTTGGTCTGTCCGCGCGAGATCTCTTCCTGCTTACGGAGACCGATCTGGGCAATATCTTTGATCAGATTGCGGTTTTGGATCCCGTACTTGTTGTGATCGATTCGATTCAGACTACGCACACGGACGAACTGAATTCTTCACCGGGCTTGGTAGCGCAAGTGCGAGAATGCGCCATGCGTTTGCAGTCGCTGGCCAAAGACTCAGGCGTCAGCGTGTTGATGATTGGCCACGTGACCAAAGACGGCAATATCGCCGGGCCGCGGGTGCTGGAGCACATTGTTGATACCGTGCTCTACCTGGAAGGCGATCCATTTCAACAGTACCGACTGCTGCGCAGTGTCAAGAATCGCTTTGGGGCCACCAGCGAAGTGGGCGTCTTCGAGATGGCTGGGCGCGGTATGGTGCAAGTAGAGAATCCCTCGCAGGTATTTCTCGAAGAACGCGTCGTCCAGGCTTCCGGTTCCGTCATCGCCATTACCATGGAAGGCACGCGACCGCTGCTGGTAGAGATGCAAGCCCTGACCAGTCCGACATCCTTCGGCAATCCGCGTCGCACGCCCAATGGCGTTGACATTAATCGCTTGCTACTGATCAGCGCCGTTTTGAGCAAACGAATCGGACTCAAACTGTGGGAACAGGATATTTTCCTCAATGTCATCGGCGGTATCAGGATCAGCGAGCCCGCGTCCGACCTGGCCATGGCGGTTGCGATCGCCTCAAGCTATTACGATCGCCCCGTGCCGGCGGATCTGGCAATTGTCGGAGAAGTCGGTTTGAGTGGAGAGATTCGACGTGTCGGCCAGTTGAGCATGCGCTTAAACGAAGCGCGGAAGATCGGCTTTAAGCGCGCCCTGGTCCCCAGGCTGCCGGGCCATTCTGACGAGATCCCACCGGGCATTCAGTTAGTTCAGGCGCGCAACTTGTCGGGAGCCCTGCGGGGTCTCTTTTCCACCGATTGAATTGAGATTCTTTGACTAGGGATATTTGCGGTTGAGCAGTCGCGCGTAGGGGATCGTCTCGCGCACGTGATTCAGTCCGCAGATCCAGGCCACAGTTCGTTCAATGCCGATGCCGAAACCGGCATGGGGCACCGTCCCGAATTTTCGCAGTTCAAGGTACCATTGGTACGCTTCGCGTCCCAAGCCCATCTTGTCGATATTCTGCTCCAGCAAGTCCAGTTCGTGAATGCGTTCGCTGCCGCCAATGATCTCGCCATAGCCTTCCGGCGCCAGTAGATCGACGCTGCGGCAGACCTCCGGGCGGCCTGCTACCGGCGTCATGTAGAAGGCTTTGACCGCGGTAGGGTAGTTATAGACAAAAACCGGCTTGTCGAAGATCTCCGCCAGCGCGGTTTCCTGTGGGCTGCCGAAATCCTCGCCCCAGGCAATTGCCAGCTCGGCTTTCGCTTCCGGATCATCGGTCGCTTCCGCTAATCCTTGCAGCCGCTCGACGGCGTCGTCGTAGCTGATACGAGCAAAGGGCGTCGTGATCGCGCGCAGTCTCTCCAGATCACGCTCGATTATTGCCAATTCCTGCGTATGCTTCTCCAAAACCTGGGCCACGACATAGGTTACCAGGCCCTCTTCTATGTCCATCAACTCTTCCAGGCTGCAAAAGGCGATCTCCGGCTCCAGCATCCAGAACTCGATCAGATGCCTGCGGGTCTTGGATTTTTCCGCGCGGAAGGTCGGCCCAAAGCAATAGACCTTGCCAAAGGCCATGATGTTTGCTTCGTTGTAGAGTTGACCAGTCTGCGCCAAATAAGCCTGATCGCCAAAATAGTCGACCTCGAAGAGCGTAGTCGTTTCTTCCCCGGCCGCCGGCGTGATGATTGGCGTGTCCACAAGTAAGAAACCCTGATCGTCCAGCCAGTCCCGCATCGCTTTGATGATGGTGGCGCGGATGCGTAAAATCGCCCACTGGCGGTTGCTGCGCACCCACAAGTGGCGATGGTTCATCAGGAATTCAGTGCCATGTTCTTTGGGTGTGATCGGGTAATCTTGCGCCTGCTGGAGGAGTCGCAGATCTCGGATACCGATTTCGAATCCGCCTGGAATGCCCGGCGCTCGTTCATCGGGGCGGACCTCGCCGGTGATGACGACCGAAGACTCTTGTGTGAGCCCGCGGGCAATTTCAAATGCCTCCGCGTCCATTTCTCGTTTGAAGGCGACGCATTGCGCCTGGCCGCTGCCATCGCGGAGAAGGATGAATTGCAGCCTGCCTTTGCCGGTCTTGCGGTAAACCCAACCGCGCACGGTGACTTCTTGACCTGCGTAGCGGGCGATATCTTTGATCTGTATGACTTCTGCCACAGTGCCATCCTCGGTTTGCAGTCGGTGCTTTCTTCAGCAGTATAGCATGACTGACGGAAGCAGTTAACGTTGCGGCGCCACGTCAATCACGTCCCCCTCGGCAGCGCGCAGCAGCCGATCGCCGATCGCCAGGCCCACTCCGGCTGTATCTGGAGCGCGCGCCAATATCCACTCGACGCCTCTGCTGTCAAGCGAACGCAATGCCGAATACAAGCGGGTGGCCGCCGCATCGAGATCCACCCCCAAGCTCTCGATTTTGACATCGAGATCGGCAAAGCGCCTTAGGTCCCGCTCCAGCGCTATTACGCCAACACGGTCATGATCGTTGGCGAATGCCCGCATGGCTGCCCAGACAGCAACGTCATCGTCGCTGCGAAACAAAATGACCGCCGCTCTCGGCGCGTAATGTTTGAGCATGCTGCCAGGCGACGGCGCGGCGACGTCGTCGGTCAGATAGCGAGCTTGATAACGAAGATCCGGAAGGATCGCGCGTAATTCTTCCAGCGAGACGCCGCCCGGACGCAGAACCTGCGGCGCCTCCCCAACCAAGCTGAGAATCGTCGACTCCAGGCCGATTGCCGTGCCTCCGCCATCCAGGATGATGTCCACGCGACCTTTCAGGTCATCGGCAACATGTTGCGCCGTGGTGGGGCTGGGACGGGAGAATCTGTTAGCGCTGGGCGCGGCAATCGGCCGGCCGGCCGCCTTTATGAGCGCCAGGGCGACGGCGTGGTCGGGAATGCGCACTGCAACTGTATCCATACCGGAAGTTAGTTTCTCGGGCACGGCTTCACGTTTGTTCAAGACCAACGTCAACGCGCCTGGAGCAAAGCGCCGGAACAGGCGATACGCTGTCTCGGAAACCGATACTGCCACGTCCGGCAGCTGGGATAAATCAGCGATATGCACGATCAAAGGATCGGTGGCCGGACGGCCCTTGGCGCGGAAAATCTTCTCAACGGCGGACTCGTCAAGCGCGTCGGCGCCCAGTCCATAGACCGTTTCCGTAGGGAAGGCGACCAATCTGCCATCCCTGATGGCTTCGCCCGCCAATTCTATTGGGCGCGGCTCCGGACGATGCGGGTCAACCCGGAAGTATACTGTGGTGGTTGTGTATGGTGCGCGCATGTGCCTGGCGCAGTCTGCCTGATCCGATATACTGTTTGTGTAACCTGCGGCGCTCATGCGATAAACAGACTTGCGCTTTTTCCTTCGCGCCGCATTACTGGAATCTTCGCGCCGGTTGCGCGCCCAGCCGCTCTTGCTCGTGGCGCCAGCGAGATTCCAACGCATTTTACCATGCGGCAGCCCGCATCCATCGCCGAAAAACATATCGACAACGCGTCGACGTTAAGGTCCAATTAATGTCGCTGTCGTATCATGAGAGAGACCAAGGACGGAGAACATACCCGATGACAGTATTGGTTACAGGCGCCGCCGGATATCTCGGCAATCAGATCGTCAAAAAGCTGGTCACGCTGGGCCATCCGGTGCGGGCCATGGTGCGACGGCCAGCGAAAGCGCAATTGCGCCTGCGCGATGTCGCCGCGAGCACTGAAATCGTCGAGGGCGATGTCACCGTGCCGAACAGTCTGCCCCCGGTCATGGAGAATGTCAGCGCGGTTATTCACCTGGTCGCCATCGCTATGGAAAAGCGTGGGCAAACTTACGAAGCGGTCAACTTTCAAGGTACGGTCAATGTGCTAGACGCAGCCCAGGCGGCCGGCGTCAAACGATTCATCAATATGAGCCAGAACGGCGCCCGCAGCGATCTACCGTACCGCTTCCTCGCTAGCAAAGGGCGCGCCCAGGAATATGTCGCCGCATCGACCTTGCAGTGGACAGCGCTGCGTCCCTCCGCCATCTTCGGTCCGCAAGACGAATTTTTTAATACCTTCGCGCGTCTGCTGAAGTTGACGCCGATCGTATTTCCCTTGATCGATGGGGGCAAAGCCGAATTCCAGCCGGTGTCCGTATATGACGTAGTCGAGGCTGCAATACGCTGCCTCGACGATGAGAGCGTCATCGGGAGGGAGTTGGCCTTGGGTGGGCCGGAAGTGTTGACCCTGGGCGAAATCGAACGGCGCATTATTGGCGCCTTGAACAGTTGGCGCTTGCTCGTGCCGGTTCCGGTCGCCATGCTGCGCCCGGTAGTGGCTGTCATGCAAGCGTTGTTGCCGGGATCTCCCGTGAGCGACAGCTTGCTGGAATTGCTCGCCGTGCCGAATACCGTGCCGGACAATGCGCTGGTGACTCACTTTGCTATGCAGCCTGTCCCATTCGCGGGCGAGCATATCGAATACCTGAAGGACAACACCATCGGTGACGCCTTCGCGAAGTTTTTCCGCGACGCTACCGTGAATTGAGCCTCAGCAAGTCTTCGAATATGCGGCGATAGGCTTCTGTCGCGGCCTCGATCGAGAAGCGCGCGCAGACCTGGGCGCGCCCGGCGCGGCCCATATCTTCCCGCAAGCGGTCGTCGCTGAGCAGCCGCATTACCGCTCGCGAGAATCCAGCGATGTCGCCTGGGTCGATGAGGAATCCCGTCTCACCCGGGCGCACTGTCTCGGCCGGACCTCCGCGGTTGGTACTTATAATTGGCTTGCCGCAGGCCATCGCTTCGAGGTTGGCTTTGCCAAGACTCTCGAACTCGGAAGCGCAAATTGTCATGTCCGCAGCTGCGTAGACATTCTCAACATCGTCTCGAAAGCCGATGTAGTGCAGACGCTCGCGAAGCGCGTCGTTGGCGCTCGCCATCCTAAGTATCTGATCCCGATAGCGCCCGTCGGCCGCCACGCCGAAGACATTATCGCCCGCAACGATGAAACGCGCCTCCGGTACTTGCCGGGCGATCGCTTTGGCCACGGATTGAAAGGTATGGTGTCCTTTGACGGGCTGGAAACGGGCGACCATGGCGACGAGGGGCGCATCGCGCTCAATGCTAAGTTCGTCGCGCAAACGGGCGCCGTCGAGATCCGGATGAAATCGCTCTGTATCTACCCCCGGGTAAACTACAGGCAGGTTTTCGACCGGCATGAAAGGGGGCTCGCCAAGATAACCGTCCCGGATAGCGATTGAACGCGCTACCGTCTTCGGTATCTCGCGAAAAAATAGCCGCTGCCAGGGTTTCGGCGTGAACCACCAACCCCAGAGCGTGAACATGAACGGCAGCCCCGCCAGTTGTGCCGCCGGGGCGATCATGGGCAAGCTGTGATAATCGCTATGCGCGAGATCGATTCGCTCCCGTTGCAGCAGCTTGGCAAAGCGCTTGACCACGGGGAAGCGCGCCCATACAGCAGGCGCAAAGAAGGTCGTGGCCCCGCGAAAGGGGATGATGTGGACCGGACCGACTGTTTCGCGCCAGATCTCGCTCAACTGCCCGTCAGTCGGCAGCAGCAGATGGCATTCATAGTCTCCGGCGTCAAGTGAACCGGCCAGCGCCAGCAGGTCTGTTTCGCCGCCGCCGAGACCGCCGTACCAGGACGTAAACAGGATTCGCTTCATCGCTATTTCCCGCTTTTATTCGCACAAGGGGGTGGCGAGGTACTGTTCGCGTTCGGCGCAGGTCAGCTCGCGCGGCGCAACCCTTTCCCGAACCCGGTCAAGCAACTCTTCCGCGCTTTCGACTCGAATGAGCCTGTGCGCGCCATTCGCATCCACGGTAACGACGTGCCTGCCGTCCCGGCTGAGGCTGAAACCCAATACTTCATCGGGATGTTGGATGCGCTGTACCAGAGCGTTAGATGACAGGTCCCATATCAGCAAATTATTATCAGCGGCGGCGTACAGCCAGTTCCGCGCTTCCAGAAGCTCTAATCTCCGAACAAAGGCGCCGACCTCCGCATATTCATTGAGGATCGCTCCGCTGGATGTATCTAGCACCTGAGCGCTTCCATCGACGCGCGCTATCAGGAGATACTTCCCATGGGCCGCCAATTCGCCCTGAGCGACATCGACAAAAGCCTGGCGCTGGATTAAATCCTCTTCCAGATCGACTACAGTCAGGCCTGCCAGGCCTCCTTCCAGGCGCACAAAAAAATAGAGGCTGCCGCCGCCATCGCTAAACGCGACCTTGAATCGATCAGACGTGGCATACTTGGGCGCTGCGCCCAGCGCGTAGGCTGCCGTCGGCTCCCCAACGTCCCCTTGCCACAACAAGGCGCCTGCTGGATGCAAGCTGAGAACCGCGCTGCTGTCGACCGCAAATCTGACCAGCATGGATTCTCCAAAGTCTCCCCGGTTCAGTCGCTGTGGCGCAGCATGGTCCCTTCGCAGCAGCAGCAATTCGCCGGCTTCGGTTTCCACCAGCAGCGCGTCCCCTTTTGGCGCCAAAAACATCTCTCGCGCCCGATCAGCGTCTAGGCGCCAGGTCGCCTCGATCCGACCATTCTCGGCGTCAATAAGTTGGATCTCGCCATCGGCGGATACGGCAAGATATGAGCCGTCTTCGTTTATCCGCGTCAGGCTGACGCCGTCGCTCTGGAAGAGGATTTCATCATCGACTACGCTCACTAGCCGCGTACCGCCGCTGTCACTTACGATCAGAGCCGCTCCCGTCTGGTTGATCTTGATGTCGTCGGCGGACTCATCAAGAATTCGGGGCTGGTCCGATAGCGCTGGCGCTATCGGCCACAAACGGACGCTGCCATCGATCGCCCAACCCAGTACGATCTTGCCCTGCCCGTCGACCACGATTCGCGCCAGAGGTTGCGGCGAAAAGCCAACCTGGCGGATCAAGCTGCCGTCGATGGTAGACCATGTGACCAGCCGGTTGTCGCTCGTTAGAGACAGCGCAACATCTGCACCAATGATATACGCCGAGACCAGACCGGCGGCAAACTCGTCATCGTAAGTACGCATAACGGTCCCGTCGTCAATGCTAATTTGCGCCAGCCGTTTCTCGCCAATGCTATTCTCTACGCCGAGCAGGGCAGTGCCGTCGCCAAATGCGATGAACTGGAGACTGTCAGTCGCGCTGGCGATATTTCCTCCGCTGATGA
The DNA here is from genome assembly GCA_026713245.1 of Chloroflexota bacterium. GTDB lineage: Bacteria > Chloroflexota > Anaerolineae > Aggregatilineales > Phototrophicaceae > UBA6055. The sequence continues at coordinate 27,333 of JAPOOU010000003.1, read as the reverse complement.
GCGACCAGTTGAAACCCTCGGAAAGTTGCGTTAGTTGCCGTCCGGTAGCGGCGTTCCAGAGCACAAGATTGCCAATGTTGGGATCGCCGGCATACGCAGGCAAACTGCGACCGCCGCTGTAGGCGATGCCGCCAGTTCGGTCGAAACCCAGGTAGACGCGGCCGTCGCCTTCCGGCGAAAGCAGCGCCAGCGTCTGGGCCGAATGCTGCGTCATATTGACCACCCCGCCGGCATCCGACCAGGCGATTATGCGCGCGTCGTCGGCGGTCGCCAGCAATTCTCTGATCGCCAGCCCTTCTCCCGCTCCCGGCGCATAGCTGGCCAGGCTGCTCCCGGTATCGAGATCCCAAAGGATAAGCGCGTCGTCGCCGGCCGTGACCAACCGGTTGTCCCTTCGATATACTGCCATGGCCCGAACCGGACCCGTATGCTCGCGCAAGCGATAGCGCGCGGCGCCATCTGCGCTGGAGCGAATGACCACTTCTCCATCCTGCGCCGCGCTGATCAACATTTGTCCGTCGCCGGCATAAGCGATTGCGCTGATGTCGCCTGCGTGATCGTCAATTTCGTAGTCGAGCCGCCCAGTCACGCCGTTATATACCAGTACACGCCGGCTTGAACGTGGGACCATGGCAATTTGCTGGCCATCCGGATGAATCTGCAGGGATGATATGTTGTCAACCGTCGCCGCTGGACTGCGCTCGAGCCCTTGACGAAGGATCTGCAAAGCCGGCCAGGGATTCTCGAGGGTCCGCGCCGCTTCCCAGGCTAATGCCAGAGCCAGTTCAAGGTCCCCGTCGGCGAGCGCGCGCCCCGCGCCGTCGACGACCGCCTGCGCTGCGATCTCGCTTTGCAGTTGCGCTATCTCAATAGCTCGGGCCTTGGTAGCGTGCACGGCCGTCGCTTCCTGGGAGGTCGCGGTTATCACGGCCTGTCTGGTCGCGTTATGCGCCTGGACGGCCGCGGTTGCCAAAACCGCTTCTCTGACGCGGACGCTGGTTGCCGCGAGATTCGATATTACCCGAACAGCGCTATTGCTCTCTGCTGTTGCGCTTGCGGCGGCGGATCGCGCGAGTTCGGTTCCTTGCTCACTCGTCGCGAGATACGCTGCGGTGGCGGTTGCCGCGCTTTGGCCGGCCATCACGCTCTGAACAATCCCGACAACCGCGAGCACGATCACGACGGCGAACAAGCCAAGCGCGACATGAGTTAGGAATCCGCGCGCCGGCTTCGGCTTCTGCCGTCGGCTGGCGTGAACGAATTCAACCAGAAGCTGCGATGGCTTCGGGCTGCGGCTGACGCCCGCCGCCAGCCACTGGCGCGCCTCTTCCGCGCGCTCGGGGGCGAGCAGCAGATCGCTTGCGCGCCCCTCCCGATTCCAGGCGCTGGCGCTGACTAGCAACTCGGTATGCAGGCGCAGATGCGCGTCAACTTGCAGGAGTTGTATCAAGGCATGGGCGCTGGCGTCGAAGTCATCTTCCTCGCGTAAGAAAACGTAGGCGTTTTCTGCAATGGCCGGATGGACCGCGACGGCGATTGCTTCGTTGATGATCACACTGATGAAGCGCTTGCCGTTGGCAACCGCGTATTCAATCAATTCATTGCACAATTGGCTTTCGGCGGAGTCCGGCGACAGGACAATCGCAATCGTATGCGAGCGCAATATTGTATCCCGCAACGCCTGCCCAGTTGCTTCAGTCATGCCAATTTCTTCATCAAGACGGCAGACGATATTGCCAGCAACTAGCCGCGCTGCCAATCGACGCGTGAATTCGATATCTTCCGGATGGTAGATGAAGAAAATGTCGTAGAAGCTGCCGCCGTTTTGCATGGGAAATTGCTACGCTGGTATTGGTCATTGCGACGCGAAACCTGCTTATAGCATAGTTCCAATTCGGGGTCTTCACCAGCCAGTATGCGATTACGTCAGACCGGGCGCAAGCGGCCGTCTGACAGTCAAAGAAAAACCGCCGGCTTCTGCCAGCGGTCTTCCCGGGTCTTGCTGTTATTCTTCCTTAACAACCCCCCCTTGCGTATGCAAGAAGACGGTTTGTTAATTTGTGTGAGCGCGGCATACTTTTTCGCCGATTACGCGCAGGGCGACTGTCATTTGCGAGCGCGATCAGCCTGCCTGATGCGTGATGCGTCCTTCCAGCATGGCGCTGATCGGGCTGTTGGCGGCGATGTAATCGGCAACGACCTGATCCAGCGGACGACCCTGATCGTAGGGATTGATGGCGTTCTCGGCGAGCACGGAGTAACCGTCTCCGCCGGCGCGTACGAAGTCGTTGGTGGCGACGCTGTATATGGCCTCCGCATCCAATGCGACATATTCGCCGTCTTGCATGACGTCGACGCTGACGATGCGGCTGCCGACTTCCTGCGTTGCGTCAAAGGCATAGCGCAAGCCAGCAACCTGCATGAAGCGTCCGGACGCGCCGTCAACCGTAGGATTATTGTTCTCGTCCAGTTCAATGCGGCTGACGCTGTTCTCGAGGACGGCAATGACATCGGCGCCTGACAGCTCAAAGGTGCTGATCAAATTGCCGAAGGGCAGCACCGTGAGAACTTCGCCCAGTGTTACCTCGCCCTCGTCAATATCGGCGCGGATCCCGCCGCCGTTCTGGAAGACGATATCCACACCCGTATCCTCAAGCACGGCGTCGCTGATCACATTGCCCAGCAAGCATTCTTCGATACGGCAAAGGCGTGGGCTGGTGCCCGTCAGCGCCATGGCGGTTTCGCCGACAGATTGCGAGCGCAGTTCGGCGATTGGTTCCGCCAGGCCGGCGATCAAATCGCTAATGTCCGGATCCGGGCTGATGTAACGGCTCAGCAGAATCGCGTCGCCATCCCAATCGGATACCAGACCATCTCCGTCAAACTCGACATCCAGTCGACCGAGATAGACGGTCTTGGTGCTGGCTTGCACGACCAATACCGGTTCTCCGCTGGCGCTCTCAACCACGGTCGGATATTCGCCCAGGGCGCCGCTGTAGGTATTACTGAGGAAGGTATTGGTGTGGCCGCCCACCACAACGTCGACGCCGCTGACGCCTTGCGCGACTTCCAGATCGGCGCCGTACCCGATATGGGTGAGCAGAATGATTTTGTTGACGCCTTCGGCGGTCAGCTTGTCGACTTGATCTTGCGTTACGTTGATCAAATCATAATGGAAGACAAGATGCTCGCTAGGCTTGGCGAGAATCGCGGTTTCCGGCGTGACCAAACCAATGATGCCCACCGGCTCGCCGCCAACTTCGAGTACGACCGACGGCTCGATCAGACCTGCCAGCAAAGGATCTTCGCTGAAATCGGTGTTGGCGCTTAGCGCCGGGAAGTTAAGCCCTTGCACAAAAGCGGCCAGAACTTCGCTGCCGTCGTCAAATTCGTGATTGCCCAAAGCCATGGCATCGTAGCCGATGGCGTTCATGATCTGAACGCTGTCTTGTCCGCGATACTGGACGTGGAAGAGCGTTCCCGTAAAGCGGTCGCCGCCGTCCAGCAAGAGATGATTGTCAACCTCGGCGCGGATCTGGTTGACAACTGTGGCTTGCCGCGCCGCGCCGCCATCACCGTTGCGCTGCGGCTCATGATGACCATGCACATCGTTCGTGTGCATGATCGTCAACTCGAAGCTGTCGTCCTGCGCGCCGGCAACGCCGACAAGCAAAACGACCAGTACCAAAACACCAATCAGTTTGTAGTTCATTGCATTCTCCTAACTATTTCGAAAACCGGCCTGCCATCGCGCAGGACACGGCAGCGGATCCCTTTGCCATCCGAGATGAAGTCTAACATAGGGATGCGATAGACGGCATTGTGAGTATTGTAGAATCAGCGTCGGCGCGGGTGCTTGATCACGCCGACGACCTGGAGCCACGACGGTTCGGGCAAGGGATTGCGCCGAAGAGTCATACCCAAATGTTCCATCGTCCTTTGAGAAGCGATATTGTCTTTTTCGGTCGTGGCCACTATGCGGGCAATACTTAACTCTCGAAACAAATAGCTCACCAACGCCATGCCGGCTTCGCCCGCGAACCCTCGTCTTCGATAGCGCGGCATGATTCCCCAGAACAAGCCGACCTCCGGACGGAGTAGCTTGTCAGCCGGATCGCCCGCCAGCGCGCCCCAGGCTATGACCGTCGGCACGATCCCTGCCGAGCCGATAAAATGCCCGTTCGCGCGTGATTCTACGGCGTAGTCGGCATAAGGCGGCTGCCCAAGTTGCGCCAGTTCGCGGTAGCTGTCGATTGTCCATTGCAGCCAATTCTCTGCTCTTTGGCGCGGTTCTTTTATGCCAAAGACTTGCGCTCGAAAGCGAATGCAGTCTTCAATGTCCCGCTCGTGAAACTGCCGAATGCGCAGTCGGTCGGTTCGCAAATCGATGGGTTTCATATCTTCACGGGCGTCATCATGTGCGCAAGTACGATGCGCCATTCACGTCAACGATACAACCTGTAGTAAACTCCGCGCCTGCCGATGCCAGGAAGAGTGCGACGTAGGCCACGTCTTCTGGCTTGGCGACGCGCCCAAGCGGGGATTGATTCCTGATCTCGTCGCCGTCCGCCTGCGCCAGCCGTTCGGCGGCCATATCCGTTTCTACGAAACCGGGCGCGACCGTGCCAATGAATATATCGTGGGGAGCCAGCAACTGCGCCAGTGATTGCCCCATACTGTTCAGTCCGGCTTTGCTGGCGCCATAGGCAACCGCCGTCGGCTCGCCACGGAATGCGCCTCGCGACGAAATGCTGACAATTCGCCCGCCGCCGCGCGCAATCATCTCTTGAGCGACGCAGTAGATGAGGTTGGCCGGTCCGAGCAAGTTAACTGAAATAACGCGTTGAAAATGCGCTTGCCACTCGGTGTAGCCGACGTCGGTGAGCGGCCTCTCCTCGTAGATGCCGGCATTGTTGATCAAGATATCGATGCCTCCCATCCGCTTAACGACCGAATCAACCAGGGATTGTACAGCATCGGGATCTGCCAGATCGGCTTGAAAGGTCTTGTGGCCGCGTCCCGAAAGCCCCTCAAGCGTCGTTCTCGCTGCGTCCACGTTCTGCTTGTAATGGATGGCGATTTTGCCACCCCGTGCGGAGAATTGTCGGGACACTTCTCGTCCGATTCCGCGAGAAGCGCCAGTAACGAGCACAACTTTGTCGGTAAAGCGCATGAGATCCGTCTCTCTTTTTTAACAAACCACGTCGCTCATGCGACGAGAAGGCTTGTTATTTTGTGTGAGCGCGGCTGACTTTTTCGCTGCCGCCGAGCGGCTGTGGTACATGATTGACAAGCTTATATTATATGCAGGCCAGCGTTATATTCCACTGCGACAGCAGTCTCTGAATACGTTTCGATGAGCAAAGACACGACGCAAAAATCCCTCCATGTCGCGTCATGGAGGGATCGAGAGAGCAGTTGTGAAACGCTACTGACAGGCGCCTGATGTCGTGACGTAGTCGGCGCTGACCCAACCGACGATCCCGAAATAGTCGATTTTGAACCATGCTGCGGTACGTGTGCTAGGCGTAAGATTGACGTCGTTCAAGAGCACGGCCACAACGGTATCCCCGGCAGGCTCGTTACGGACATTGAGAATGTCGGTCGTTGTTATCGTGCAACCGGACAGCGGTGTTTCCACGTCGACCGCCGCTTCGGAAGACATGAAGTTTTCATCCATCAATACCGCTGTGCCCTCACGATCGACATCCGCGCAGCGCCAGTCTTCCTCTGTGTCTGTGGCCAAGGGAACGATCGTGCGTGGCGAGGTAGCGGCGTCAAGCAAGATGATCGCGCCAGTGTCCTGGAAGCAAATCCTCAAGCCGCTTTCGGGCACGTGCCCCCAAAGATCTATCGCCTTTTTGAAGCCATAGTCAATGATGACCTGGTTCCCGACGCCTGCCGCGTCTCGTTCCTGGCATTGGGTTCCGCTAACATGGCCGGTCACGGTTACGCCGGCTGGCAGGGACTGGCATGTGGGCGTTGCTGTTGCTGGCGTCGTATTTGATCCCTCCGCCGCCGCAGCAGCAGCAGCAGATTCATCCTCCGTGTCGGTGGCGGCTGTGTTTGCCACTGCGCTTTGGATCTGGAAGGCAAATGATCCCGGCAAATACTCGGAGGCGCCAATATCGCAGAATCCCTCCAGTCGTTCGAGTCCACGTTGGTCTTCCTGCAAGCATTTGCCTGCGTTCCCGCTGTCAATCGCTGGGCTGGCCTCTTGCAGCACGTAATAAACCGGTAATCCGGCAAGTTTGAGCAGCAGCGGGTTCTCAACCAATTCCTCGTGCCCGCAGGTGCCGTCTTGAATCAGGTTGCCTACGTTGCTGTTCAATGTGCCCGAACAATCTTCCTCGATATTGCCGCTCAGGATGCTGTTATACAAATGGAGCAATGAGTTGTCGTATATCCCGCCGCCCGTCTCCGCGCTGTTATCGACAATTGTCACATGGATAAGGGTCGCGGTTCCCGCATTGTAGATAGCGCCTCCCTTGTCGGCCGCGCTGTTTTCTGCGAACGACGAATTGGTGATCGTTGCGATTCCGCTGTTGATGTACAAGCCGGCGCCGTCATCCGTCGCGCTATTCGAGCTGAAACCGCTCTTGTCGATGAGCAGACTGTTCTCTTCCCCGCCGACAAAATAGATGCCGGCGCCCGAAACAGCTTCATCTGCGCCAGCCGTATTCCCGCTTATGGCGCTATTCGTGATAACGATATCGCTGGAATCGGCGTAGATGCCTGCGCCGTGGCCGGCTGACCCGCTATTGGAGACAACGCTATTGTTCATTGAAAGGGAACCATTGCTGACGTAGATTGCGCCGCCAGTCGCTTCGCTCGAACCAGCGGTCATCGTCAGATTCATGATCTCGAGCGAGCCGCCGTCAACATTGAAGATTTGATAGCTATCGTCGCCGTTTATCACGAACCCGGCGCCATCAATAACGACTTCAGAGCTGACGCTCAACGTCGATGTTAGCGTAATCGCACCTTCTTCAGTACCCGTCAAATCAATCGTGATCGTATCGGCGCCGGTTTGCTCTGCATCGACGGCTTCGTCTCCGTCTTCGCAACTGTTCAAGGGCTCTACCTGGTCTTCCCCGTTTGCGGACAAGATCGCGTTGTACAGGCTGCAGTCTTCATCGACCGTGATATCGGCGGCCAACGCGCGTCCCACAGGCAGTAACAGCAAGGCAGTTATCAGGAAAAGCCAAATGTGTTTGAATTTCAATCTAGGTCGGATCACATCTCGTTCCTGTCCACACCATCAACAAACGGCAACGGGGACCGCGCCATTTCAGATTCCTCGCGCGCCCAATCTACACTTGTTATATACGATTTCAGGTAGATGACAAACGAATAAGAGGCCTATTTGACTTGCTGCGGCAAATGCCAGAGGCGGTCAAACATTGTTGTAGGGTCGCCGAAGACAACAGCCCAGGGGACGCGTTAGGACGAGATTGCCATCTTTCGTACCAACTCAAGCGTCATCAGCGCGTCGCCAAGCGCATTATGGGCATCGCCTACTGCGATGCGCTCTTGCGCCAGCGCGCTGGTCAACTTATGCCATACGTAGCCGCGACCATGCCCGCTGCGCTTGCCTTTGAACTTTGCATACTGCTTCATAGCGCAGTCCCGTTTGCCGATGCGAATACTGGGCAGGCGATAGCGCGCGACTGTTTGCTGCAACATACGCCAGTCGAAATCCATGTTGTAGGCGATAACCGCTTCTCCCGCCAACAAGCTCGAGAGTTTGATGTAAAGGCTGCTGAACATCGGCGAATTGATCACGTCATCGTCTGTGATACCGTGCACTCTGGCTGCGCCCGGCGGGATCGGCATGCTTGGCCTGATCAATTGGTCCAAAACCGCATTGCCACCGGCGTCTACGATGCCGATTTGTATGATCTCGTCGCGTTCGCCGAGACCGGTCGTTTCGGTATCCAGCACGTAAAAGCCGCGCGCCATGAGGTTTTGTGCCCATTGTATCGCCTGCCGGCGGTGAGAAGGATTGTAGTGCCTGGTCATTACTGCGTCTCTCTCTTTCCCGTCTGCATTATATCATAGCCGCGCGACATTCCTGACTGCGCCCGCGAGCCGCTGCCTTGCCCGCTGTCATGAGCGAAGTCAAATTGTTGACGACGCGCTCTAGACTTTACCGACCTGTATTGCCCCGCATTGAACTGTTATTGTTTACTCAGTTGATGCGCGGCTTGCATTCTTGGCCAACTTGTGATAAACTCCCTTTATCGTCGGCTGAGTAGAGGAGGTGATCAAATAATGAACGGTGATAAGGGGGTTGCCCTCTAGCCCATTCACACCTCTTAGGGACGCTCCGTTAGGGGGCACTCCCATCTAACCGCAAGACTGTGAATTCGACAGTCAAAGGACCGTAGACTAATCCTCTGGGGTCCTTTTCATTACTTGCGAGGATCAGTCCGCGCAACTGTGCTACTGTCTTGAGCCTTGACAATGGTCCTCGCGCAAAATGGCGTACCAGATTGCATCCTTGTATTGTCCGCGATGGAGTTGCGATTGACGGCGCCTTCCTTCGTAGCGCATATCCGCCTTTTGCATCACACGACCGGATGCCAAGTTATGGTCCAGATGACCTGCCTCGATGCGATTGAGCTCGAGTTGCTCGAAGCCAAAACGGATGAGCAACCGCAAGGCCGCCGTTGCGATACCGCGCCCCCAAAACGGCTTGCCGATCCAGTAACCGACCGTAGCGCTGTTGTGCTTGCCTTCGGGATGGATGCCCATGGCGCCCGCAAAGGCGTCGGTCGCCTTGTCTACGATGGCAAATACATAGGCTTCGTCCGTCGACCATTGCTCCCGAACGCGGTCTACAAACTCCTGCGCCGCTTCCCGCGAATAGGGGTGGGGCACGAAAGTGTTTTCCGCGATTTCCCTGGCGCTCGCCAACTCGAAGACGGGCGCGACGTCCGCCGCGACAAATGGCCGCATTTTGACCAGTTCATTTGCCAATAACAGGGGTTCCATGATGTTCTGCCCTAGCCCGTCGAGTCGCAATCCAAAGTCGGGCGACTTTCCTCTGGTCGCGGTTGCAGCCTAAGCTGCGCGTTAAATGTTCGCTTTTCGCGTATGACCAACAACTCTATTTCGTCACCCGGGATTGTGTTTTGGATCAAATAGGCGTTCAAGTCTTCCAGATTCTTGATGTGATAGTCATTGATAGCGACGATGAGATCGCCCCCTGAACAGACCGCTTGTCCGCGAACCTCAATGACCTCATGCCCGCCGCGCAATCCAGCCAGAGCCGCCGGGGATCCACGCGTCACGCCCTTTAGCAACACGCCGCGCTCTACCGTCAGGTCCAGCGCCTCGCTCAAGCCGGCGACCCCGAAGCCGCCGTCTTCCGGCATCACCGAAAGACCCATCCAGGCATAATCCACGCGGCCGCGCTCGATCAATTCCGGCACGACGCGGCGCATGGTATCGGCCGGAACGGCGAAACCGACGCCTTGGAATACGCCATTGTCCGAGCGAATAGCCGTCGTGATGCCAATCGCCTGGCCGCTCGAATCCAACAAAGGACCGCCAGACGTGCCCGGGTTGACCGGTGTATCTATTTGAATGATCGCCGGGTTGTCAAATCCGGGCATTTGCGGTCCGTCGATCAACTCGGCAGAGCGCAGCGATCTCCCCAACCCGCTGACAATACCCATCGTCATTGAATTGTTCAAGCCGAATGGACTGCCAATGGAAATGGCGCGTTGCCCCACTTTTAAATTAGCCGACTCGCCGATCTGCAGCGGAGTCAAACGTTCTTGCGCCGTCTCAATCTTGAGCACCGCCAGGTCGCTGAAGCTGTCCAGACCCTGAAGCCGCGCCTCGGTCACCCAGGCGTTATGCAAAGTCACGGAAATGGAATCCGCGTCTTTAACGAGATGGGCGTTTGTGACAATATGCCCCATGCGGTCGTAAACGAATCCGGATCCTCGTCGCTTTTCTTCGCCGCCGCCCGCAACCGTGTAAGCGCTCTCCACATTGACGACGGAGGGGCTGGCGCGTTCATAGATTTCAGTGAGCAGCGTAGATTCGGCGTCCGCCGCCGCCAAGATCGCTGGAGCTTCCACCGTCGCGGCGCCAGCGCCGGTCGCTCCTGCCGGCTGCGGAAAAACGCTGTCCCCATTGTCTACATCGGCGCTCAAACCCTGCAGGGCGCTGCAAGACGACAGCAACGCGACCGCAAGCAGATTTAGCATCGAGCGATCAATTATTCGCGACCTGCGCTGCAATACGCCGAATCCGGCGGGCTGGGCGCGAGCCATATGCCTACGTGTCCTCGGCGCAGAACGACAGGCCGGGCGCACTGGACCGAATGCAGCCGCTCGGCGCCTAACCGGAGAAAATGCCCCCGAAATGTCGTACTCGCGCAAAATAACAAGCTTTCTCCTCGCATGAGCAAGGGGGTACGTTAAAGAAGTGACCAAACATAAACTTGCTTTGAGGTATGTTCTCATCTTTGAGCCAGTGACAGCGCGATGGAAACCGCTGATGCAATACATGTCGGACCTGCTTCCAGCGTCATATGGCCCATCTCTCGGCGAAGGCGCTGGCGCCCTCCCGCTAGCCCAAGCTGTCGCGCAGCTCCTCGGCTAGGTCACGTTGCGCTTGACTAAGCTTCTCGGGCACTGTAATCACAACTCTGGCATAGAGGTCGCCGTAGGACTTGTCCGTTCTGAGCTTGGGCATGCCCTTGCCGGACATCCGCAGCTTTTGGCCGGCCTGCGTGCCGGGGCGGATTTTCATACGGACGGGGCGCGTCAGCGTCGGTACCTCCACCTCGCCGCCCAGCATGGCAGTGAAGGCATCAACTTTGATATCTACGTAGATATCGTCGTCTTTGCGTTCAAAATGCGGATCGGCTCCGACGCGTACAATGAGGTATAGGTTGCCGGCGGGACCACCATAGCCGCCGGGATATCCCTCGCCCGCGAGGCGCACTTTAGTTCCGGTGGCGGCGCCGCGCGGAATTTGCACGGTGATATCACGCCCGTCCTTGCTAATGATACGCTGCGTTCCCTCGTAGGCTTCGCGCAAGCTGATGCCAATCTCCTGTTCGATGTCCTCGCCGGAGCGCGGATGAGCGGCGTTTGTACGGAAGCCGCCAAAGCCCCCGCTCGCTCGACGCTGCCTGCCGCCACCCCCGAACATCGTCTCAAATATCTCAGACATATCGTCCATGCGCACTTGCCCGCCGGCGCCGCCAAAGGGATTCTGCCCGTTGAATCCTTGATACTGTTGCCAGTTTTCGCCAAAGCGATCATAAGCCGATCGCTTCTCCTCGTCACTCAAGATCTCGTAAGCCTCATTGATCTCTTTGAAGCGCGCCTCGGCAGCAGGATTGTCCGGGTTGGCATCGGGATGATGCTGTTTCGCCTTGTGGCGAAACGCTTTCTTGATTTCGTCTTCGCTGGCGTTTCGCTTTACGCCCAGCACTTGATAATAGTCTCTGGCCATATTCTGGTTCCGCTGATTGGGATCATTTTTGTCTTGCAGCCACACCCGAGCGCGCTACCCTGGCAAATGGCTGCGGTCTGGTCTCATCCGACCGCAACTGTCGAGTATCTGCACATTGTACGCTTTGTAAGGCGGGCGGTCAATCAAGACAGGCGCGCAGTTGCGCGGTCGCGAACTCCTGCGCCCGGCCACAATAAACGCGCTTCATCTACACTGTATCGCACGATTGTTAGAATAACGTTGGTGGCTTGCTCAGACATTATGATATGATAGGCGCGATGGCAACCGCCGGTAACTCGTCGGGAACGGTGATGAATAGACGCAAGCTTTCGTCGGGATCATCTCAGTCGGTAGAGGACTTCCTGAAAGCTGTATATACCTTGCAGCGCGTACATGAGCGTGTATCGACGAATGCGCTGGCCGACGCCTTGGACGTGAGTCCGCCCGCCGTGACGGACATGGCGCAACGACTGGTCGAAGAGGGCACGGTCGATTACCGTAAATATCGCGGCGTAAGATTAACCGAAGAGGGCGAATGGGTCGCCTTGCAGATGCTTCGCCGACATCGCCTGATTGAAACCTATCTGGTGCATGACCTGGAATACGAATTGCACGAGATACATGACGAGGCCGAGGCGCTGGAACATAGCGTTTCTGACCGTTTTATCGAGGCGATCGCGCGCAAACTGGGCAACCCGAAATACGATCCGCATGGCGATCCGATTCCCAACCTGGACGGCATCATGCCCCAGCGCGATCTGCAGCCTCTATCCTGCCTGGCAGTGCATGTTCCAGCGCGAATCCGGCGCTTCGTTATGGATGATCCCGATATGCTCCAGGATTCCCAGGAACGCGGACTGATGATGGGCAACACGCTGGAAGTAACCGCGCGCGAACGATTTGAAGGTCCACTAACCATCCAGGTGGGCTCGCAAGAGCCCATTATCATCGGTCACAAGATGGCTTCCCTCATCCTTGTTGAATTCATCGATAATTCATGATATAATGTACGCCCTTTTCAAAATCATATACTTAGAGCGGTTTGAACGCTTACACCGGGTGAACCGCGACCATTCGCTTCACCGCGCATTCTTGTCTTCCGCTCTATAAAGATTTAGCCGTTGAACCTTATGCTTGCGGATACGAAACAATCCTTTGTCATTAATCGACGCGTACGCGCCATTTTGCTTACTAAAAAGGGCTCTGTCCTGTTTATCAAGCGGATAAAGCCAACGAATTGTTCCCCATACTGGGTCGCGCCCGGTGGCGGTGTTGAGCATGACGATTTTGATCTCTTTGCTACTTTGGAGCGCGAACTATACGAGGAACTGGGTGCTGTGGCGACTGTTTTGGACACCGCCTTCGTCTTGGAACATCGAAAAGCTGGTAAACAACTCGAAGAACACTTCTTCGTCTGTCGACTGGAAAACTATGACATCAGCAAGCGTTATGGTCCGGAATTTGAAGATCCGGCGCGGGGCGAATTCATTCCCGAAGAAATTCCGCTGGATGCCGATGCCTTGGTCAATATCAACATCAAGACGCCCGAGATGCGTGACTGGATTGTCAGAAACCTCGAGTATTTGCAGCGAATCTCGTAAGTTGCCGAAGCGTTAGCCCAAACGAACATAAGTATTCGTAGACTCTAATCTTTGATGCAATTTGTGCATACTGAACATCTTCAAATGCCCTGTTCCATATCTCTAACATTAGAGATATGCACAATAGACGTTTTTTTGGCGCTGATGGTTCTGTTTTCGTTTGACTTGGCGCTACAATAAAGGTATATTCCCTTAACGTTGTGACCGGCGCAATGACACTGGCGCAGTAGCAGAAAGCGGGCAAACCAATGAAGAAATCGAAGATCCTGTTGATTGACAATGATGCCGGGTTTAGCGCTTCGGTAACGGAACATCTGCACAGCGCCGGTTATGATGTCGCCAGCTTCCCTGACGGTCCACCGGCCATCGACCATGTGCAGCAGCAAGGCCTGCCACATATCGCGCTGGTCAACTTGTCCCTGCCGTCCTCGCATGGCTTTGAACTGGCAAATCAGTTGAAGTCCATGGCGGACGTGCCGATTATCTTCGTGACATCGACCGGCGACAAAGATGTCATCGTCGACGGTCTGAAACGATATGCGGAAGATTTCATCGTCAAGCCCTTTGACCTGCGCGAACTTGAGGCGCGCGTGCAAGTAGTTTTGGCGCGCATGCCGAGCTTCGACTATGCCAGCGAGCCCATGATTCGCGTCGATAATAACCTGAGTATCGACTTTGCCCATAACCGCATCGTAGTCGCCGGCAAACCCGTAGGTCTGACGCCCACCGAGTCGATCATGCTGCATGTGCTCTTGCGCAATGCCACACGCGTCGTTGAAAACCGTATGCTGATCGCCCGAGTCTGGCCTTCGGAAGAAGTTTACGAAGATACTCTGCGCGTTCACATGCATCGTCTGCGGCGCAAGCTCGAGGCCGATTCTCATCACCCGCATTACATACGCACGGAACGCGGCGTCGGCTATCGCTTTACGCAGCGTCCGCCGGAACTGCATGACGACAACGCCTAGGCGCATGTCCTCTGATACGCGCGAAGAGCTGGCAAATGCGCCCCTGCGAGAAATTCTGCATTTGCTTTTTCGTCAACTTGACAGCCCGCTGACGCAGCGCGCCACGAGCCTCGGCGCAAACCCGTCCCAAGTCTTGCTCGCCGCCCTGGAAGCGGGGGAGGCGCCGGATAGCGTCAAGGGCCTCGCAGCAGCGCTCATTGCCTTGCTCGATGACAACCTCAAGATACTGCGCCAACGTTTGTCGGTCGATTTCGCCGGCTCTCTCGCGGCCGATATCACGCAATTGGCCGATTGGGAAAGCACGGCCGACTTCTTGTCAATCGCCAACGAGAAGGCGCAGGCAGAGCAAGAGATCGTGATCGCCGCCGCGCTTCTGGTAGCTTGCGGCAGTATCGAATACGCGTCGTATCTGATTGAGACGTTAGAGGCTGACGCCGGCGCGCTGGACGTCGATGCAGTCATCGCGCGGCGTATGTTGCTCCACGTCGGCGCGATCGACGGCGCCAACACAGACGCGCCCTCGCAGGCCCGCGCCTGGCTATTGGACCAATCCCGCGGATAGCTCTCGCGCCTCTCACGGACCGGTCCCAAAACTGGCCGGGATCCCAGCTACATAATTGCTGCATTGCCGACTCTGCATTATGATGGCGCCGCATATCTTGCGAAGGAGCTTGGCCGATGCGCATCAAAGTGGGGCTGGCGCAAATATACCCGAAACTGGGCGACCTGGCATACAACCTGGGAACGCACCTCGATTATGCGCGGCGTGCCCGCGAAGGGGGCGTCAACCTGCTGGTATTCCCGGAATTGTCGCTGACCGGCTATCAAGTCCAAGATCTGGCGCCGGAAGTCGCTATTGAGAGCAACGACGATGACAAGGTCTTCGCCGAACTGCTCGCCGCCAGCCGCGAGATCGACATCGTCTTCGGCTTCGTGCATCGCGACCGGCGCAACCGCTTTTACATTGCCAACGCCTATTTGTCCGGTGGCGAAACGCTGCACCTGCACCACAAGCTCTACCTGCCCACTTACGCCATGTTCGACGAATCGCGCTATTTCGCCCGCGGCAACAGCGTCCGCGCCTTCGATACCCGCTTCGGTCGCCTGGGCATGTTGATCTGCGAGGACTTCTGGCACGTTTCGCCGGCCTACCTGCTCTGGCTGGACGGCGCCGATATCCTTATCCTCAACAGTTCCAGCCCCACGCGCGGCCTCAACGAGGGCGACCGCGTCCTGTCCACGCGCTGGGTCGAGATGGTCAATCAAGCCTACGGCAGCATGTTCACGTCATACATCCTGCACTGCAACCGCGTCGGCTACGAAGACGGCAAGAACTTCTGGGGCGGCTCGTCGGTGGTTGATCCCGACGGCGAGTTCATGACAAACGGGCTGTATTTCGAAGAAGCGCTAATCACGCAGGAGATCGACCTAAATCAACTCCATCGCACCCGCGCCCGCCTTCCGCTCCTGCGCGACGAGCGCCCCGGCCTCGTCCGGCGCGAGCTGGGCCGGATCTTGAATGAGAATTTGGGGTAGCGTGGGATGTGGGAATTTAACAGTTGGGTGACGAGACCATGCGATTCGGCAAAGGATTTCTTTGACAAACTTCTGGAGAGCCGTATAAAGAGAGACTACTTTGAATGGGTCTTTAGAGGACAGAATGCCGATTGGCCATTGCGTCCCAAGGCAATGCGCTATGAATTCTTGAGACGGTATGTTGTTCCGAACTACAGGGATTTCAGATCACACGCAGAACACTTGACCAATCGTAGTTTGGACAGATGCGAGCAGATGGGTCTCAAACTTTACGTTCAGCGCAAGATGGAACACCAAATCGTTCGGCGGTTTGCGGAGACCGCTGATGAGGCGGGATTGTTCGTGCCAACCGATTCGAGGCTAGAATTAGGTGGCAATTATCCGAAACTTGACGATCAAGAGATTATGGATGCCCTAAGCGGCAAAGTCCCCATTCTTCGCGAGCCAACCAGTATTATTGACGCGCTGGCTCAACATCATGGTATACCGACTCGATTGCTGGATTGGACATACAACCCGCTTGTGGCAGCGTTCTTTGCCGCTTACACTGATCCAGTGACAGAACAGAAACTCGGCCATGACAAGTCTTCGCGAATGGTCGTATGGGCATTAAACCGGGATGTAGTTTTTGCAGACACTGGCCTTAGATTTGTAACTCAGCCAAGATCCCGCATCGGCTATTTGCAGGCGCAGGATGGCGTGTTTGTCTACGACAGATATGCCGACGACAGCTTCCGCAATGCGGCACGTTGGGTAGGTTTTGAGGAAGAGTTCAATAAAAACGATGCATCCAACGGCATAGTCAAGTTTACGATTCCTTTCTCAGAACGCGTTGATCTGCTTGAATATTTGAAAGTCTTCAATGTATCGGCCCATCGCCTTATGCCGAACTTTGATGATGTCGGCCGGTTGATATTGAAAAAATACCGGAACAATCCAAGAGAACTCCGTTAAGGCTAACCCATGACCCAACTCACAACCCGCCTCCGCAACGGGACAAGCCAACCCCATCCCCGGCCCTTCCCGAAGGTCTGTGTCCACGCGACCATATAGTCGCCCTTTTCTCCCCGCCTTGCTGTATGCTTCGCGTTACGCCATAATCTAGAATCCGCAGCCGCCCGGCTCAAACGAAGCGATATTGTCCAAAAAGAGGCGCAAATGGACAAAGACGGACAAACTTCAACCCGCAACCGAACCGATCTCTAGGCATCTCTTATGACGAAAACTGTAGGGGTATCAGGTCGCCCGCAATCGCCACAGAAATTCCCGCTTTCCTGCCGACAGCCTGCCGCTGTCAACCTGGCCTGTCCTCAGCTTTCAATCTGGGGGGACCCCCCCCCCCGCTATGTATACTCTATCTATACTGTTACTCAAAAACAGGGCAAAATCAGGGCAACTTTGGAGCATTGGGGGACGAATTGCGCTTCACTGAGCGCTCGCGCCTTACAATTAACCGCCTGTCGAAAACCGTCCGCTCCTCAGCTGATGTTTCGGGGAGGGATTTTGTCCTCCCGCTAGCCTGCGACTCTACGCCGAAACCGCGACCATATAGTCGCCCTTTTCCCGCCGCCTTGCTGTATCATTCGCCTTAGGCCATAGTCGAGAATCCGCAGCCGCCCAGCCGGGGCCGCCGCTTTTCAAACTCGTTTCAAACCCAGGGCGCGGCTAAAAGAGAGCGACATTGTCCAAACAGGGCGCTAATGTCCGAAAAAGATATTTTTTTGTCCGATTCGGACAAAGACGGACAAACTTCAAACCGAAACCTAACTGATTGCTAGGCGCCTCTTATGACGAAAATTGCTGAGGCGACCGGCGGTCAGTGTCGAAGGGCAGTGTCGGCGGTCAGTGTCTACGCGACCTACGCGACCCAATGCATTGAGAAAGTGTGACCCATCTTTGAAAACAGTGGACAAATCCGGAAATTGCGCCATTCCGCGATCAATTCTCCGCCTTCAATTGACGCGCTCCCCCTCTCCAACGCGTTGGAGAGGGGGCCGGGGGAGAGGTTAGCAGGCGCAATTCGATGTCAATTGACAAATGAAAAGAGACCAACATGACCACCAATCACACAACCCGCCTCCGCAACGGAACCATCTACGACGGCTCGGGCGCGCCACTCGTCATCGCTTCTAGGACGCACGTGCTATAATTGCAAGTATTCAAATTATCCAGCGGAGTAAGCAGAAGCGTGGAATTGATAGAGAGTGTCCGCAAGATATCATTCAATGTTGAGCGGCAGTTAGATATTCTACGACGGGAAGACGAAGAAGCGATCAAACAAGTTTCAGTGACACCTTTTATTGAAGCGCTTGGCTACGATACACGGAATCTAGACGAGGTAAAATCACAGTTTGCTGTTGGAAATGATTGGGTCGATTACGCAATTAAGCACGATAGGAAACCAATCATATTAGTAGAAGCAAAACGGGCTACGGATACTCTATCGGAGAAACGCTGGACGCAACTCTACGATTATTATTGTGCAACAGAAGCGAAGTATGCTGTATTGACGAATGGGATTGTGTTTCAATTCTATACAGACCTTTATAAGCGCGACATCATGGACAAGCTGCCCTTCCTTACACTGGATATGTGTGATTTTAGGGCCGGTTTAGTTAAGAGACTTGAAGCGTTTACGAAATCTGGATTTGATCCTGAGCGCGCTCGATTAAGCGCTAAAAGATCGGCTCTATATCGTTCAGTGCAAAAGGAATTTGTCAATCCTTCGGCCGATTTGGTTACACATTTTATAAAGTCTATTACCTATAGCTTGCCAAAAGAGGAAGACAAAGTCCTCTTGAAGGAAGTGTTTGACAATTTCATCAAGGATGAAATCGCCAAAAGGCTGCCTGTTGTTGGACCGGAGACGATCCGAAAGGACAAGGTCACAATTGAACCGTTGCCAAAATTACGTTCAAATGACACAACGGAAATCGTTGAAATCCCACTTTATGCAGAATATGAAGGAAAAGCATTTGAAGCAACTTTACTGTTTAACCCATTGAGTAAGTCTGGTGACCAATATCTCATGAAAAAGACAAGAATCAGATTTGCCGGAGAGGTCATGGCTGTCAATGTTGCAGAAACAAAGGCTAGAAAATCGATCGTTCCAGATGCGAAAGAAAGCTGGAAAGGTTGGGACCGGTGGAAACTGCACGATCCAAGAACCGGTGAGTTACGGGCAATCAGAGAGCTGCTAGATGACTTTACGCTGCGAGATCAGTTTCTGGGAGACGCATAACCCGTATCGTTCATCGTTACTTCTATTTCAAAGAAGAGCGGCATATTTTGGTATGAGACCAACATGACCAACAACCGCACAACCCGCCTACGCAACGGCACCATCTACGACGGCACAGGCAGCCCACCCATTACCGCCGACATCCTCATCTCCGGCGACCGCATCGCAGCCATCGGCGACCTTTCCGACACTTCCGCCGCCCATACCATCGACCTCGACGGCCTCGCCGTCGCGCCGGGCTTCATCAACATGCTCAGCTGGGCTACCGAATCCCTGATCGAAGACGGCCGCTCCATGAGCGACATCAAACAAGGCGTCACCCTCGAAGTCATGGGCGAGGGCACCTCGATGGGCCCGCTCAACGACGCCATGAAAAAGTCCCGCGATACCATCCTCTCCACCGCCGATATCCAATACGACATCGAATGGACCACCCTGGGCGAATACCTCGAGTTCCTCGAACGCAAAGGCGTGGCGACCAATGTCGCCTCATTCGTCGGCTCGGCCACGCTGCGCCTCCACGCCGCCGGCTACGATGACCGCCCGGTGACCCACAGCGAGATGGCGGAAATGACACGCCTGCTGCATCAAGCCATGCGCGAGGGCGCCATGGGCATGTCCGCCGCTCTGATCTATCCGCCGGCCACCTATCAGTCTACCGACGAGCTGATCGAATTGTGTAATGTTGTTGCGGAATACGACGGCATGTATATCACGCACCTGCGCAGCGAGCGAGCGCGCTTCATGGAGGCTCTGGACGAACTGATCCACATCATGCGCGCAACCGGCGTCACCGGCGAGATCTATCACCTGAAAGCCTCGGGCGAAGCCAATTGGCATCTCATGGACGACGCCATCGCAAAAATCGAAGCGGCCCGCGCTGACGGCCTGCCGCTGACCGCCGATATGTATACCTATCCCTATAGCGGCACCGGCTTGGCCTCCTGCATTCCCGCTTGGGCGCACGACGGCGGCTTCCCGGCCATGATCGAACGCCTGAAAGACCCGGCGGCGCGAGCGCGGATCAAAGCCGAGATGAACCAGCCCGGCGAAAACTGGGAAAATATGTTCTATGACAACGGACCCGACCGCATCATGTTGGCCGGCTTCGCCAAAAGAGAACTGCGGGCCTACCAAGGCATGACCCTGCGCCAGGTCATGCAAGACCGCGGCACAGGCGCCACGGATACCATCATCGACCTGCTGATCGAAGACAACAGCCGCATCTTCACGCTCTATTTCAGCATGTCCGAGGACAACTTGCGCAAGCAAGTCCAACTGCCCTGGGTCAGCTTCTGCTCCGATGCCGGTTCCATCGCCAGCGAGGGCGCCTTCTTGAGTTATCACCCGCACCCGCGCGCCTACGGCAGCTTCGCCCGCGTCATCGGCAAGTACGTCCGCGACGAAGGCTTGATAACGCTGCAAGACGCGGTACGCCGGCTTTCCGGTTTCGCCGCCGACAACCTCAAACTCAAAGATCGCGGCTATCTTAAACCGGGCTTCTTCGCCGATCTGGCCATCTTCGATCCGGCCAACGTGCAGGACCATTCCCTGCCGGGCGATCCCCATCAATACAGTACAGGCATGGTTCACGTTTTCGTCAATGGCCAGCAGGTCTTGCGCGATGGCGAACATAGCGGGGAGCTGCCCGGCCGCGTCGTCCGCGGTCCCGGCTGGACGGGCTGACGCGCCGTTGCCCTGCAACCCGCAAAGGCAGACAACGTATAGCAAACGTAGCAACACGTCATTACGCGATGCCGATTCGACTTCGGCTTTCCATCAAGCGCCTCTGCGCCCTCACTGTCCTCGGTGCTGAATAAAGGGGTTTCGGTCTCATCTAGGGCGCAGTAGTCGGAAAGAGTTTGTCACCCCAATGATTGGGGAGCGGGACGCGCGTCGAGTTATGGTATAATCATGCGAGCAAACGAGAACAGAAACGTAAACGCGTTTAGAAGGAGCAGTCATGAACTTTGGTTCGATCTTACAAGTGGTCGCCATTCTGGCCTTTGGCGTAGGCATCCTCGGCGTCGCCTTCACCTTCACCCTGGCCTCGCAGGGCAGGTCGGCGCGCGGCGGGGTTCTGCTGGCGCTGGTGGGTTTCGTCGGCGGTATCGTGTTGTTTATCGTCAGTTCGGGCATCTTGATCGTGCCACCGGCGCGCGCGGCGGTCATCGTCAACGTGCTTTCCGGTGAACTGGAAGATCCGGCGCGGGCGCCGGGCACCTCGATCATCATCCCGGGTTTGCAGGAGTTCATCATCTACCCGACCGATCAGCAGGAATACACCATGTCCGGCATTAGCAGCGAAGGCCGGATACAGGGTAATGACGCGGTCGAGGCGCTGACCGTCGACGGACAGGAAATACGCCTGGACATCACCGTGCTCTATCGCGTCGGCCGCGAAGATGTCAATCAGATTCACCTGAATTGGCAGAGCCGCTACGAATCCGACTTTATTCGCCCGTCAGTGCGCGCGGTGGCGCGTGATGTGGTCTCGCAGTTCGAGGCGGAAGCGATTTACGGCTTGGGACGCGAAGCGCTTGGCGGCCGTATCTCCGAGCTGGTCGCCGAACGCATGGCGGAACAGGGCTTGACCTTGACTTCCTTGCTGGTGCGGCAGATCGACTTCAACGATTCCTTCGCGCAGTCGATCGAAGAAAAGCAGATCGAGGAACAGAAACTGCAGCGCGCCCGCACCGAAGCCGAACGTGTGCAGACCGAGGCCGGTGGTCAAGCCGATGCCGCCGAAGAAGCGGCCCGCGGTCGCGCTAACGCCCGCTTGATCGAAGCGCAAGCGGAAGCGGAAGCCTTGCGCGTGATCAGCGATCAGATCGCCGCCAATCCCAACCTGATCCAATACCTCTATGTCGCCAATCTGTCGGACAACGTGACCTTCGCCCTGCTGCCGTCGGATTCGCCCTTCATCTTCAACGTCGATGACTTCGCCGATCTGGGCGCGGACTTCGAGGCGCCGCAGCCCGACCTCCGCAGCGGCGGCTAGCTGCACATACCGCATTTCGTGAAGCCAATAAGGCGCTCTCAGGCGAGAGCGCCTTTTGATTTTATCGGCGCTTGACATTTGTAATCAAGTAGGCTGATCTGGGGATTGTCCCGACATCAGCAGCCAGTCCCCCGTCGGATGCCCAGGAACGTCAGAGTCTTCATTCAGTAACATAGGTGCGCTCTTGAAGGATTTCCTCAAGTAGTCTTTATTGTTCGAGAGCTTCCGCTTTAGTTTTTTCGCTAGACTTGCAGTTGAATTGAGCTGCATCTCAGTTAACGATGTTTGTGACCGAAGCCGTCTCACTTCTATCTCCGCAATGAGGGTGAAAACTGGATTTGCGATTCTATTTGTCTCAAGAATCAGAACAAAGCTGTTGATACATCCTGCATTCACACAGGCAACTGCGAGCAACAGGAGCCAAAGTTCAAACCTTTGATTCTGAGACTCCGACAAAGACGGATTTAGCTTCACAAATTCGAGGGCATCTTTGGCTGTGTCTTCAAGTGCGGGCGCCAAAGTTGGTGATCCGATCGATATTCCAACCATGATGGAATGAATTACCACAACGTATGGATACGCCAATAAAACGTCTCCCTTGGTTCCCGTTTCGAGTGGAAGGAATACTTGAACGAGACTGTTCCATGCTTCTACAAATCCTTTTAATGTTCGTCTGACAATGCTGTTCTTGGTTTTTCGATTGACATGTCTCGCTGCCTGCGCGACAAATCCCATGTCGAACGCATATGAAACCAGATCAACATTATCCGGGGGCACTTTACCAACAATTCCTTCCAAATAAACTTCGTTGTGGGGAAGCAATCCGCACGCAAAAAATATAGCCTTTGACCAGTTGGGATCACCAAACCGCTGCACAAGAATCTCCGAGGCATTTCTTTGGCTATTGAGTTCCTTGCCGCTGAAATAGTCAAGGAAAGATCTATGCTTAAACTCCAGATTTGCATTCTCATTGCGAATTATTAGACCTGACCGTTCTAGGATATCGCCGACCAATGCTTCTGAATTAAATGTCGAGGCAAATTCGTATTTGTAGTCCTTGGCGAATTCTAGAAGGTCGCTTGTAGACACCTCATTTAGACCTTGAGAGATCAATTTCCAACTCAGCTTTTGAAGGACTTGTTGCTTGTCCGACCAATTAGGCTCAGAACTATAGTTTCGGCGCGGATCCCATCGACCAAGCGCAAAATCTACATACATTTGTAATAGATCTGTAAGGTTTGATGGCATGTCTCTTTTGCCGCTACGGAACAAAACTGCAATTATGGTTAGTGCGAGTGGCGTACAAGGAATGCTGTACATCGTCATCGGCTGAATAATTAGGCGAATCAATGTGCGCGAGTCAGGAGTGTTCTTTCCGAACCAGTTAACTACCAGTTGTCGAATCTCCTTTAACGAAAACTCCTCTAATCTGTATAACTTGAAACCCGTGAAAAGCTGTCCCTTATCCAGAAGTTCAATACGTGAGGCAACGATGACTCGGCATTCAGGATAGCGGTCTCCAAAAGATTTCGTAATCGCCATTGCGCTCTTAATCGATTCTATGCCATCTAGCTCGTCCAATCCATCCATTAGTAAAGTTAGGTTACCGCTCGCCAAGTCGTGCACCAAATCTCGCTCGAAATCATTTCCACATATAGAAGCCCACTGCCTAAGAATTGCAGATTCGATCACATTCTCTCTGTCGGCGTCTAATGGCTTTGCTTTGTTTAGGTTTAGGTCTCTGAAGTTTAGCAAAACGGGGATAGGAAACTGTCGCGCAGTCTTTCTATTCTTTGCGATTATGCTTAATAGGATTCTGCGAAGCAATGTAGACTTGCCGGTTCCCATTTCACCTACAATGGCAGTGTTGCTCTTCATCGATACGAGACGACCGAATGAAATCTGTTTCCGGTCATGCAAAAGTTTCGCATCTCTGGAGACACTACCCGACAGAATTTCTAATTTGGGAGCAACGAATGTTGTTGGCAAAGATTCGGTAGAGTTTGATAAGACTAAACTGTACCTCTCTTCCATCAAGCTATATTTGGCCGCAGCCTTGTCAAAATAGTTAGCGATTACGGCATCATCAATGTCAAAAAAGCTGGGGAAAAACTTTTCGAGAAACGCTATTGTATTGTTTGCATTTCTGAATCGAACATGCCGGTATCGATTATCCAGGTTTTCAATTATCTGCTTCTCAGCTTTACCGGATATCTTACCAGTGGTCCAGACAATAACTTCACTAATTCTGTGCCTTACCGAATCATCCGACGTAACATCTTCATACGGTACGTCAAAGGCATCTTCAATCTGGTTATTGATGTTTCGCAAGATGTTTGTGAGATTTGCGCTACCATCGTTCGATCCACTAATGTCACCTGTCTTTGCGATGACTGCGTAATATGTATCGCCAAATTGTCCCTCGTCCTTAAAGACTATGTCTTTTCCATATTCGTATGGACCGTGGTTAAGATGAACACGACTGAATCCCATTTTTCGCAACAGAATCACAAGCAAATCACGGAATTCGCTTTCATCCAGACTTTGTAATTTTTGGTACCCGTCTATTGACATTCGAACCCCTATAATGTCACTTGACCCTCATTCAGCATCTGCACATCTACAAAGAATCAATTATGTCATTCTAGCATACCTGTATGGATTTAGAGAATTCATTAGTTGATATTGCATAATCTAATCGCGGACGATTTCTTCGTACTGCTATTAACCCGGCTCTGCTTGTCTGCTACACTTCCGCCTGCGCGGCTGGATGCCGCTCCGGACACGCACAATCGACGGCATGAAACTTAAAAGGAAATAAGCCGATGATCGTATATCCAGCCGAAGACGTCGGCATGTCGAGCGAGCGCCTGCGTCGCGTCAATGATTACCTCGATCGCGAAGTCGCCGAGAACAAACTGCCCGGCATGATCGCTATCGCGCAGCGCCGTAGAATACCGATACATCACAGTCTGCACGGCCTGATGGATATCGAAGCTGGTCGTCCCATGGAAGCCGACGCACTCTTCCGTATCTATAGCATGACCAAGCCAATCGTCAGCCTGGCCGTGATGATGCTGCACGACGAAGGACGCCTGCAGTTGCATGATCCTGTCGCAAAATACATACCGAGCATCGGCAAGATGAAAGTCTTCAGCCATGTGACAGATCGCGTACCGCAATTCGTCGGACAAGATCCGGCCATGACCGTCTTTCACCTGCTGACGCACATGTCCGGCTTCAGTAATGGTAAAGATCCTTTTCATCCTGCCGACCAGCTATACCAGCAATCAGGCCAGGCGCTGGGATTCTACCGCCGAGATATGCCGCTTGAGGATCTCGTCGCGCATTTCGCCGACCTGCCGCTGAAGTTTCAGCCGGGCAGCAACTGGAATTATGGCGTCTCCACCGATGTGCTGGGTTACTTGCTGCAAGTCATCGCCGATATGCCGCTGGCCGATTTTCTCAAGCGCAAGATATTCGCGCCACTGGGCATGGCGGATACGGACTTTCATGTTCCGCAGGAGAAAGTCCATCGCCTGGCGCGGCTTTACAGTTCCGACGCCGTCTACGATCCTCAACTGATCCCCCACGAAGACGCGGCTCTCGGAGACGTGCGCCAGCCCACGCTTTGTCCCTCCGGTAGCGGCGGTTTGGTATCGACCGCGGCGGACTATCTGCGTTTCGCCACCATGCTAATCAACGGCGGCGAACTCGACGGCGCGCGCATCGTCAGCCCCATGACCATCAAGCGCATGACCGCCAACGCTGTGCCGCGGGCATACTTGCCTCTGAAAACCGGCGTCGAGCGCTATGGCTATGGATTCGGCTTGGGTTTCCGCGTAATGATTGATGTGGGTCAGGCCAACGGCTATAGCTCCCCCGGCGAATACGGCTGGGCCGGCGCCGCATCCACATATTTTGTGGTTGACCCGCGCCAGGAGTTGATCATTCTGCTGCTGACGCAGATGTGGTCGCACCAGCCGCATCCGCCGCGTTCGATAGTCCCCAATCTCGTATATCAGGCCATTGACGATTTGAACGACGCTTGAGCTGAATCAGAGATCGATATCCATCACATCGAGCACGACATCCATCGGCGTGAAAATCGTCGCGCGGCGCGAACCGGCGAAGAGCAGTCCCACCGCTTGCAGGCTGTCCTCTTCGATGATCAATGCGCCGGAATCGCCACCTTGGCTCATGGGCGAGGTGATGACCTGGCCGACGAAGCGCGCTTGCTTGTCTTCGCCGTAGGAGACATCGACGGTCGCGTTCATCAACATAATCTTGCCTTCGGTATAGCCGGTGGTGCGCCCGAACTTCCGTATCTGCATCCCCAGTTGTGGGCGCTTGATGCCGTTGGGCCTGCCGATGGTCGCGATGTCTTGCTGGAAGAGCGTGGGATTGTTGGGTCGCGCAAGCGCCGCGTCAACCTGGTTGGGGAAGATCGGCGTATCCGAGGTCTGGGCTTTTGGCGCTGGAACGCTCGTTAGCCGTTTTGCCGAACCGTTGATCTTCGCCAGGGCATTGCCCACGTTGACAAAGAGCTCGACTATGTCGCAGCCGCCCGCCGGCAAGAGCGGCGGTGAAGTGGTCGGCGGCGTCGGCCCCGGCCCATGTTCCCCGTAAAAGCGCAGCTTTTCGAAACGGTGCAATTTGGCGACAACGTCATCGGGACGGGCACCATGATCTGTAGGGCCCGGCTGCAGGATGGCATCGCCGACGACCGCGTCATTGCTATTTGCCAATACATGATTGTTGGAAAGCAGCAAAGGCTCGCCGGTATTGCGATCGAATACGACTGCGCCGAGTGTACCCGCTGTGACCATATAGTGCCCGATGCTTACGCCCGCCGGAATATTCGGTCGAAAACGATCCCGGGGATCGACATGCGCTTCCAGACGGCCGACTTCGACGACATCCGTTCGCATGCCGTTAACTTGTTGCGGCACCAGATCGTCTTCGCTGAGCGCCTCAACCGGTTTCTTTTGTTCGACCAACACCGAAACAGCCAGTTGATCGGTGCTGATTTCGTTGTAGCTGCGGAAGCCGATGGCGACGCCAACCACGCCGCGCCGCCGCAATAGGTCCGCTTGCGCGAGCCGCTGCGCTTCCAGCAGTTGGCGGAACACATCCATGGACATTTGACGTCATCTCATCGTCGGGCTAGCGTACATCGCAGCATTATACAATAGAACGCCCGCTACGAGGCTGCTCCAGGGCCGAAGTCTCAGAGCAAGCTCACCAGATTTCTTCTTCGCCACCGAGTATACAGAAGTAAGTGCAAGTAAGTCGCGCAAAAAAGTCAGCCTTGCAGGGGCGACCAATCTGCTCGCCCGCCGCCGCTGCGACTTGTGATTTCGAGCGACATGGTATGTCGCCCCTACAAGGCTTGATTGGTATTGGGCTAATGTATCTCAACGTAAATTCAAAGAAGGCGCTAACTTTGAACAAGTGTCCTGATTTACGGAAAAGGTACTTGCTCATGAATTTAGACACCTTCTT
>JAPOOU010000111.1 GCA_026713245.1 Chloroflexota bacterium | reverse complement strand
GCGCATTATAGACCGATTCGATTTCCACTAGGCTGCGCATTGATAGGAAACTGCAAGTCGCTGTCAAGCTCGGAACTCTTTACTAGGTGCCCAGTTTTTCAACGGAGTCTGATAGGTCGCCCCTACATAGCCCGTCTATATGTTGCGTTTCGGGTCGCCAGATAGTGTCATTTACTTGCTGTCGGGCGTGTATTTGCGTCCATATTGTTCGCCACAAATTGAGTAACGGACAAGGCTTATAAGATCGTGGATTGCGCGACTTTGGTTAGTTTTTACAGAAAATGGGATTCAATTTCGATAAGTTTCGCTGTGGATGTTGTGAGAAACGTCCAATACAATGGCGCTTGTTTACTTTTGGACGACACTAGAAGAAGGATGAATGGAAATGGCAAGGTATGTCCCCCCCGCTTCCGCGCTGGAATCGCCGGCCGCCCTGCTGGCATGGGCGCATGAGAACGACATCGTTGAAATCGATTTGCGTTTCGTGGATATTCGCGGCGTGCCCCAGCACTTCAGCATGCCGATACAATCGGTGGATGAAGGCGCATTTGAAGACGGCTTTGGATTCGATGGTTCGAGTATCCAGGGTTTCCAGGCGATCAATGAATCGGACATGATCCTATTGGCGGACCTGGCCACGGCTTATGTCGATCCATTTTTCAGTTACAAGACCCTGGCTCTCTATTGCGACGCGCACGACCCGATCAGCCGCGCGCCCTATGCGCTGGATGCGCGGGGCGTGGCCAAGCGCGCCGAAGCTTATCTGAACAACTCGGACCTGGCTGATATCGCCTATTTCGGCCCGGAAGCCGAGTTTTTCATGTTCGACAACGTGCAATACAGCACCTCCGAGAACAGCAGCTTCTACCGCGTCGATTCCTTTGAGGGCGACTGGAACAGCGGCAATGATGACCCGGCCCAGGGCCACATGAACCGGATCAAGATGGGATATTTCCCGCTGTCGCCGCTGGACAAGACACAGGATGTCCGCGCGGAGATGGTGCAGACGATGCTGGATGTCGGCATGGAGGTCGAGGTCCATCATCACGAGGTGGGCGGCGCCGGCCAGGCCGAGATCGACCTCAAGTACGCGCCGCTGCTGCAGATGGCGGATATGATGGTGACCTTCAAGTACATCGTCAAGAATGTCGCCATGGCCAATGGCTTGCACGCCACGTTCATGCCCAAGCCGCTTTTTGAAGAGAACGGCTCCGGCATGCACGTTCACCAGTCGCTGTGGAAGGACGGGGTTCCGCTATTCGGCGGCGATATGTACGCCGGCTTAAGCCAGATGGCGCTTTGGTACATCGGCGGCCTAATCAAGCATGCGCCGGCAGTCGCGGCCTTCACCAACCCGATAACCAACAGTTATCGCCGTCTGGTGCCCGGTTATGAAGCGCCGGTCAATCTGGTTTACTCGGCGCGCAATCGCTCGGCCGGCATCCGCATCCCGATGTACAGCAACAATCCCAAAGCCAAGCGCGTCGAGGCGCGCTGGCCGGACCCGGCTGCGAATCCCTATTTGTGCATGCCAGCCCTGCTGATGGCGGGTATTGACGGCATCAAGAACCAGATTGATCCGGGCGAGGCTTCAGAAGCTGACCTGTATGAAGGCGAGCATGAAACGCCGGTGATGCCGGGCACACTGGGCGAAGCCCTGCGCAAACTGGAAGCCAATCACGATTTCTTGCTGGAAGGCGGCGTCTTCAGCGAGGCTTATATCGAGAACTATATCGCCTACAAGCAGGTCGAAGATCAGGACGCGGTAGCGATGCGCCCGCATCCTTACGAGTTCGAGCTGTATTTCAGCATTTAGGTGAACTGCGATAAACGTCGCGGGAGAAACAACAAGGCCATCCTGAACGGGTGGCCTTGCTTTATCATTGTAGAATCTTTCCTTTTCTTGTCTTAAGATTCGTATATCAAAATGCCGTGAGCCTGCACAAATCTCACCGGTATTTTCGGATTATTGATATCTCGCCCAGTGGCATTCCATTTTTCTTCCCATCTTTTGAAATAGGGAAACTCTAAGTCTATTGGGCTCATGTGATAAATGGAGGCTAACTCAATATTGTTGTATATCGCGAAAATCCACTCTGTTTCTCTATACTTCTCCAAGATAGTGGGGTTCAAATGGTGGTGAGTGGAGAAACTACTTGTCAGATCTGCGTTAACTGACTTCAATTCGTATTCAACTCCATTTTCGTCAACAGCGTCATTTCCAAGCCTTCCTGGAAGAATCCGCAGCCCTGTTATCAAGAGAACTTGTAAGAGTTTCCCACCATTGTCTTGGAATATATCATCAATGCCGTGCTTCGTTTACAGATTATGAGTATCATTGTAATGACAAGTTATATTCAACCTAGTTACCGTACGAAATTGGGCAAGGCATATTGCGAAGACTCGTTAAAAGTCTTGAAGGATTTACCAAAGAATTCGATTAACCTCGTATTTACCAGCCCCCCGTTCGCACTGCAGCGTCAGAAGGAATACGGAAACAAATCCCAGGAAACATACAACGACTGGTTGCTTCACTTTGCAGCATTGGTTCATTCATGTCTCCGTGACGATGGAAGTTTCGTATTGGACCTTGGAGGGGCTTATAGAAAAGGTATTCCAGTACGAAGTCTATATAACTTTAGGCTACTCATTAGGATGTGCGACGAACTTGGTTTTCACTTGGCTGAAGACTTTTACTGGTACAATCCGTCGAAATTGCCTTCGCCAATTGAATGGGTGAACAAACGCAAGATACGTGCCAAGGACAGCATTAACACAGTATGGTGGTTTAGCAAATCTGAATATCCAAAGGCAGATGTTAGACGAGTATTGACGGAATATAGTAATCGGATGAAAAAGCTGCTTAAGGATCCAGAGAAATACTACCAGCCAAAGGAGCGACCTTCTGGACATCGCATCAGCAACAAGTTTGGCCAAGACAACGGAGGCGCGATACCGTCAAATCTGCTTCAGATACCCAATTCGGAATCGAGCAGCCATTATTTGAGATGCTGCCGTGCAGTAGGAATCAAGCCACATCCCGCACGGTTTCCAGCTAAGCTTCCTGAATTTTTCATCAAATTTCTTACAGATCCAGGCGATCTAGTTGTAGATATATTCTCCGGATCTAATACTACAGGTATGGTCGCAGAGCAGGAATTAAGGAGATGGATATCGATTGAAAAGGACGCAAAATATACTGCTAGTTCCGCGTTTAGGTTTGTAGATGCGGATGAAACTGAACAGGAAATACGAGTACTCTATGAACGTATTCTCTTAGGTGAAACGGTAGATATGATGGGCTTGGACAAACAACCCAAGTTACTTTAGAGAGAGTTTCATTTGTTACAGAGTTTGTTCTATGTTTTGCTGTAGATTAGTTACACATCGCTCTCCGTTTATCTAAGGATGGCCTCGGCGCTGAAGGGCGAATTGTCCCAGTCGGAATCGGCGAAGCCTGGCGCGGCGCGGCCGCCGACGGTGTTCCAGGGCAGCGCCCCTTCCTTCATCCAGTCGATCTTCGCGGCATAGGCGCGGCCGATACGCTCCATCAATTCGATTTCGTCGCGCCGACTGCTATCCAGCGCCAGGGCAGACGGGTCGACATCGCCGCAGTCGATCTCCAGATTATGTTCGACATTCTGCCGGCTCAACAGCGGATTATAGCGGCGGAAATCCATTTGAGCGTAAATGGCGCGCGCCATGAAGACTTGCTGCAGGGCGGCGTCATCCATGCCTTCAAAGATCAGATATTCAATCCAGGACTTCAACCAGAACCCCGCGCCAGCGCCCTCGTCCTCTTCATTGGAGATATAGCCGTTGCCTAGTGACAGGTGGATGACGTTTTCCGCTTTCATATCCAGGTATGCGACCGCCTCCACGGATACCGCGAGACAGGGATTGCCGTAGCTGCCGACGCCGCCGTCGACCAGATTGCCTTGCACGGGCGGGAAGAAAAGCGGCGCGGCCACGCTGGAGGCGACAGCGCCGGCCAAGGGCCAATGCGCGAACATAGGAGCGCCCGGTCCCTGGTTGGTGATGTAATAAGTATTGCTGGTGCGCAAATCCTTTGTCGTCAGCAAGATCGCGGGGCTATCGATATCCGCCATGCGCTTGCCTTCGGAATAGGGTCCCAGGGCGTCGATGAAAGGTTTGTAGGCGTACATATGTCGCAGGCCGCTGAAGAGAAAGCGCAGCCAGCGAAAGCGCTTGATCTTGCGGAAGGCGCGCGGCAGGCGGTCTTTATAGACGTCGTCCATCATCTCACGCGCGCTCATGCCCAAGCCCAACCCGGCACAGATAAGCGCGCCTGTGCTGGTCCCCCCGACCAGCTTGAACAATTCGTAAGCTGGTTTGCCGGTCTGTTCCTCCAGCCAGCACAAGATCGCCAAGGCTACGATGCCGCGCATGCCGCCGCCGTCGATCGACAGGATCAGGTCTTTTTGATAGGGATTGAACAGGAACTTGTATCGTGGCTGATCGCTCATGCTTGGCCGCGCAGGGAGTCCATGGACGGTATCCTGATTAGTTAAGCACGACAAATCAATAAGGGCAAGCGCGAGCGGGAGCGCGCTCCCGCGGCTGTCTTGGCAAACGAAGGCTTGCCAATCAGAGTTCGCTTGTATATACTATCGTAGACTCCGCGGGTATAGTTCAGCGGTAGAACATTTCCTTGCCAAGGAAAAGGTCACGGGTTCGAATCCCGTTACCCGCTTCACGAAACCAATGATTGGCATTGGTTTTTTGTTTTGCGAAGAATTTTCGCTTCTGATGACGTTTCAGGTAAGATGCGCGCCTGCAAGGGTGTCTGCCTATAGGGTAATATAGAAGCAAGCAAGCGCATGCGCCCGTCAACTGGAAACGGGCCGCGCAGGAGAGAATCGTTTGACTACAGCCACAAGAACGTCCGAGTTCGAGGAAGACGCGCAGTTGGTCATTGACGTGCTCAGGGAAAAAGAGCAAGTTCAGTTGGACTATTCGGCCGACTCGGTAACCTGGTTGGACAAGTACATTGACGAGCATCGGGCCGAACTGAATGATGGTGACAAACTGTTGCTGCAGGAAAAATTTGGCGCCTTCCTCGGCGAATCTATCCTTCGTAATTTCGGTGGGCGCTGGGTGCGCGGCGGCGACAATCACTGGATGATCGCGTTCGGCGAGACGGAAAACGCTTCACCTTTCGAGTTGATCGCCCAGCATCTGGATCACCAAACGGCGCTGTCGCATGAATTCCGGCATATTCCTGATCAGATTGGCAGGAAGGCCGCGCAGAACTAGGCCCCGCAATTATGGCGCCCTCTTGGGTTTTTCCTCACTAGTCGCAAGCCACTGGCGGGATCAGGAAAAGTTATAGGCGTTTGCCGCATACTCCCGCGCCGTCCCGGCGACTACCGCCAAGGCGACGCCCCTTTCCGCGGCGAGTTCTTTCGCCGAGGTGATTTCGCTCTTGAGCCGAAGCAGTTCGCGGTCGTCGGGGTCGTAGGCGAGCCCGTCATTCACTAGCAGCTCGGAAATTGAAGCCAAGAATTGGTTCCTCATCATCAGGTTTGCCAATTCCCCGATCACGCCCACGATGTTCACCACATTCTCGCATTCATATGCTACATGGAGCGCCTGCCGATAGTGCGTCAATGCCTCCGGCAGTCTCTCGGCTTGAATCAAGACCTTGCCCAGCATGCGCAGTTGCTGCGCTTCGCCTTCCATATCCTGGATTTCGCGCGCGATGTACAATGCCGATGTGTGGAAGTTGACGGCCTCGCTCCAGCGTTCCAATTCGACGTTGATCTCTCCCAAGCCGCGCAATACCAGCCCTTCCATGTCGCGCTTGGACTGCCCTTTGAAGAGCTCGTTGGCGCCCTCCAACATCTCGATCGCCTGTCTTGTGTCGCCGGCGTCCAGCTGGGCCATACCGAGCTTGTACAGCATATGAGCCTCGTTTTGCTGGTCGTCGCGGTCGCGGGAGATGGTCAGCGCCAGTTCGTAGTTTTCGATCGCCGTCACCGCTTCGCCCAAGGCGCGGTGCGCATCGCCGAGCGTGGCGCGCAAGAACATCTCGGTTTCGCGATCGGCCAGCTCTTCCGCGAGGTGCAAACCGCGCTGGATATGAATGAGCGCGGTGACTGCGGCGTCGGTGCGGACAAGCAAGCCTGCCAGCATGTCCAGCGTCCCCAGAATGCCGGCTTTGTCCTCTTCGGCCTCGTGAATCTCCAGCACTTCGTTGAAAGTCGCAACGGCTTCGTTTTCTCGTTTCTGTTCGATCTGCACCTTGCCGATGGCTTCCAGAATCTGCAGAACCCGCGGGCTGTCCTCATGCTGGCGCGCAAGCGTGAGCGCCGCGCGCAGCTTCACCTGGTCCAGCACCGACGGCGCGCTTTCACTACTCACCAGCAGACCTGCCAGCGCATCAAGCGTATCGAGGACGCCGTCGATATCCGCGCTCGTCTCGTAGATCTCCAGCACTTCTCCGTAGGTTGCGGCGGCTTCGATATCCCGTCCTTGATTGATCTGCACTTTGGCGATCGCTATGAGAATCCGCAACTGTCTGTCTGTCTCGTTGTTTTGGCTGGCAACATGCAACGCAGTCCGCAACTGATCGATATTCACGGATTGCAATTCTTCGTCATCAATTGAAATGAAAGTCGAGTCATTGGCCGTCGGCGCCGCGGCTTGCTGGGTCGACTCACCGACGCCGTCTTCGGCTTCACCATCCTCGACTTCGGCGAGGTTTTGCGTTTCGTCGTCTACGCCCGCCAGCGCGTCCTCTACACCCTCGACCGCGAGACCTTCATCGGTTTCCGGCTCAGCGATTTGGTCGACCGCATCGTCAAATTCAAGTTCGATTCCGTCACGGAGCGATTCGAGCAGCGCCAATTCATAGGCGTAACCGGCTTGATTTACCAGCCCGTCCACGCTGGACACGGCGTCGACGATGCGGCCAGCCAGGTCGCGGTCGTCGCTGTCGGCGGCCCAGGTTGCTATGGCAATCAGGTTATTCAGCTCGCTCACGATTCGGATCAGCGCATCGGGACCATCGCAGTGGGCAGCCAGATAATCGCTGACGGCAGTCTTCACGTCCTCGCGCAAGTCATCAAGCCGATCTTCTTCAGCAGACCTGGATTGAAGAAATCCATGGGCCAGAGGGTGCATGCGGTAGCAGGTCTCATTTAGGCGCTCAAAGCGCTCGACGAGGAAAAGGCGCGACAAGATCGTCATTGATTGATCGATCGCCGACACAGGCATATCGCTAAGCAAGCGCAAGAAGGAGATCGAGGCTTCTCCGCGAGGCGTGGCGCCCAACTGTCCCAGCAATTCCCGCAGGCGCGGATTCAGCGCATCAACGCTGGCAGCCAAGGCGGCGCTGTCGGCTTGACCGTCGTGTTCCGCCAGCAGCGCCGCCAACGATGCGTGATAGTCTTCGGGCGTCTGACGAGAGATGATCATGCTGCGCGCGGCTAACACGACGGGAAAGGCTTCGTTATTGAGTTGCGCCGCAATCGCATTGGCCATGCTATCGGCTTCGCTGCTTTCGATACCCGCTTTTTGTTTGAAGAGCATCAGCGCATCGTCTTCACTCAAGTTGCCGATGGCCTGGTTGCGCCAGGCGCCGCCCGCCAGGGCTTTCTCACTGGTGACGACCAGTGGCAAATCCCCCCCGCAATCGTCGTAGAATTGATTCAAAACCGACTCGTTGAGCCGACCATCAAGCACGACCAGCGGCTGATGCTGTCGCAGCAGCCCGGCGACGGTCGCGCGCTTGCTCATGGGGTTGGGGGCATTACAGACATCCAGAGCGCCGTAGGCGCGGCTGATACGCACGAGCAATTCGACCAGGGGCGGTTCGTTGACCGGCAGCCATAGAACGGACTGCTCCGGCTGCTGGGCATAGACGTTGGCGATAGTTGCAGCGATCGTGGTTTTGCCGATGCCGGACGCGCCGTGCAAGACCAGGGGTTGATTCTGTCGCAATCGCAGGAGGAGCGCCCGCAACAGGTCGTCGCGCCCGATAGGTCTCCCGAAGCGCCGCAGCGGCAGATCGCTCATCGTGGTGACGGCAGCTTCCAGGGGTCTCAGTTCAGCCATTTTCCCCCCAAGATCAAGTAATCCACGTCCAAGAGTAAATTACTGTCAAGTATAGCATTGACAAAGAAAATCGGGCAATTTGAGGGCTGCGATTTTGTCGCAGGCTTGCGCGGTGGCCGGGTAGCTTGCGGGTGGGTCAACTACCGAGGACACAGAAGCAAGTGCGAGTTAAGTAATGAAAAATGCGGCGCTTTGCCCCCACCCCGGGTCCCATAAAGAGGGAGGGGGTGATCTTCACCCGAAAAAGTGGACACAGGTTTTGTCTAAACGTTTCTCAACTCATACTCCATCGGACTGAGATAATCCAACGGAGGAATATATTATGCGAGCGCGCGCAACTGGACAACACCGCATATGCTTGCCGCCTGGCAAAGTCTCCCTCATGGGTAAGATTTGGCTTGATTCCCGCCGTGAGACTCTTTATACTGATTCGCTGTTTGGGCGCGTGGCGCAATGGCAGCGCAGTTGACTTTTAATCAATTGGTTGCAGGTTCGAGTCCTGCCGCGCCCACATTTAAGCTGTGCCCGGGAAGACCGGGCATACACCCAGATCGCTCAAGAAAAACTCACCAAAGCAACTCGCCGAGAAAGTAGCTTTCCAATCAAACCGCGCGGTGACAGGTAACGAGAGTCACATTTTGTCATCTCATAGGACGCCTAAGAAATGTCCTATCTATTCCATGTAGCCAGGGAACTTAGCGTTGAAAGCTTCTGTCAAGCGCTGGATTTCGTGAGAGTTGGTTTCTATCTGGGATATCTTCATTCCAAACTTGCCTTCAATTCGCTGAATTGCTTCGCTGTTTTCTTCGACAAGTTTGCGCAATGACTCTAGGTCTTCATGGTTTGCAAGAATCATAGTGTGTAGTGTTCCCACTTGTTCCTCAAGGGCATCGAGACGCTTGTCAATTCTATCAAATCGTCCTTCAAACGCATCAAATCGCCCTTCAAACGCATCAAGTCGCCCTTCAAACGCATCAAATCGCCCTTCAAACGTATCAAATCGCCCTTCAAGCGTATCAAATCGAGAGTTCAATAAGCGTAATTCGTGTAGAATCTCGTCCACAGTGTATTAGCCCTTTCAGCAACAGTGACTCATGATGTCCATCACAATTCTATCACATAATACTTTGATATTGGTCACATTCCTTTAAGTACTTCAAATCCAACGAGCCATGTACAAAGTACCAGTTCGTTAAGTTGTACATCGCATTTGTCAAATATTGCGCGTCACTGCTTCACATGTGGGTCAGCCTCGGCAAACCGTAGATCTCCGCGATTTCAATACGGCAACCGACATTAAGGCGCAATTGAGAACGCCCTTCTGTGGCCACTTGCACTTCTAATTTGGCGCCCAAGCCCGCGGAGCGATGCCCGCGACATCGGTCTTGACGTCGATGACGACCGGACGGTCGGCCGCGAAGGCGCGCTCCAGCGCCGCGGCGATTTCGCTCGGCCTGGTCACCGTGATGCCCAGGCAGCCCATCGATTCGGCGATGCCCGCGAAATCCGCATCGTCGAAGAGCCAGAGTTCATCCGAGCCCGCCGTCGTCCCGCCATAGATGGCTTCGACGCCGTCGCGTTCCTGATTCAGCGAGTGGTTGTTGTTCACGGCGATGACGGTATTGACGCCGCAGCGCGCGGCTGTCTCCAATTCCGCCAGATGATACCAGAGGCCGGCGTCGCCGGTGAAGCAGAGCACCGGACGATCGGGCGCGGCGCATTTGGCGCCGATGGACGCCGGCATGCCCCAGCCCAGGGAACCCGAACAGCGAATGTAAGACTGGTCGGGATGGCGCAGATCGAGCATGGTACCGGTCCAGACGCCGGAGTGCCCGGTATCGGAAACGAGAATGGCGTCAGCGGGCAATTGCTCGCTCAATTCTTTGCAGAGGCGCTCGGGGCGGATCGGCGATTTGTCGGACTTGTAATGTTCGCTGACTTCGGCCTTCCATTCGCGCACAAGCGATTGCACGCGATCAAGCCATTCCGGGCGTGGCGGCGCGCTTTCGGCGGTTGCCAGCATCTGACGCAGAGTAGCGCGGACATCACCCTGCAAGCCGACCTCAACCGGGTAGTTGCGGCCAATCTCGGCGGGATTGATGTCGAGCTGAAGGACACTGACGCCGGGCGGCGGGATGGTGTAATTGTTGGTGAGTTGCCCGCCGGTATGGCTGCCGATGTAGAAGACCAGATCGGCCTCGCACATTATCTTGTTGGAACAGGCGCGGGAATAAGAGCCGGGCACGCCGACCGCCAGCGGATGCTCGGCCGGGAACATAGCTTTGGCGTTGAGCGCTGTGGCGACGGGAATCGAGAGTTTTTCCGCCAAAGCAATCAGTTCGGCGCGGGCATCCGATGTCGTGACTCCGCCGCCGGCTACGATGACCGGCCGCCCCGCCCGGGACAGCAGCGCCAGAGCCTCGTCGATCGACTCCTGATCCGCTGTCGGGCGAAACGGCGGCAGGCTCGCG
Organism: Chloroflexota bacterium; assembly: GCA_026713245.1. Lineage (GTDB taxonomy): Bacteria > Chloroflexota > Anaerolineae > Aggregatilineales > Phototrophicaceae > UBA6055. Next base: position 721 of record JAPOOU010000111.1, on the reverse strand, counting down.
AATTGCTCCTCAACGATGACTTCGAGGTCCGCCTCGGCGTTGACGACCGCGGCGCCGTCAATCCCTTGCAGGTCCAGGTGCGTCGGTTGCGGCGTTCCTGTCGTGGCGGCGCGAAAGGCTTGCCGGAGATGATGCCCCAATTCCGTCGGATTGGAGACGTAGGCGTTGTACTTTGTGACGGCGGAAAAAGGCGCCATGTGATCGACTTCCTGGTAGGCGTGACGCAGTTGATGCTCCTGCCATTCGCGACCGGTGATGGCGACTACCGGCGAACAGGACAAGAATGCGTCTTGCAAGCCAGCCGCCAGGTTGACCGCGCCTACGGATTGCGCCATGCACAAGCCGGGGGCGCGCCGGACGCGGGCATAGGCATCGGCCATATAAGCCGCCGCTTTTTCGCCGCGCGCTTGTACGCGCTTGATGCCTAGCGCTTCCATCTCCATCAGCGCGCGCGGCGCGATATAGGGCACAAAGAACACGGTATCAATTCCATAGCCATGAACTGTCTGCGCGAGCAGCCTGGCGCCGGTCATTTTTGGCATTTCGCCCTTCCTTTCTCAGAGTCACATTTGGGAAGAATAACGACGTTTCCAATCAATCGCCAGTCCCTCGAAAGTCGGTCCCGCGGTCGCGTCGATTCGATTGACCAACGGTGTATTTCAGATTGTTGGCGCATCAAGCTCCCATCTTCCACCCTCAAGCACAAAATCTGTAGGGCCTC
>JAPOOU010000004.1 GCA_026713245.1 Chloroflexota bacterium | reverse complement strand
TAACACGCGTTCGCCAGTTTTCCAGTCAACTTCGAAATAGGTATCCGGGCGCAGTCCCTCGACCCGTGCCGTCACATAAATACGTTCGTTGCCGGAATCGAAGCGGCGCGCCTCCCCTGTGGAGCAACCGTCGGCGGCATTGACAGCATTCGCAGTCGCAAGATTCGCAACTCGCATGGTCGACAGGTCGTCTTCATTGTCAGGCATATCGTCCATCATGTCTTGCTCCAGGGAACTGCCCATGTCTTCGGCGCTTACTACCACCGCCCGGATCGCAGTTGTCGGGGTAAATGCCGCGCGCAACGTGGCGCCCAAAGCCGCATTCACTTGCGACAACTCGGCGACTCTTGTTCCCCCGGCGGACAATGTCGCCACCGCCTGCGCCTGATCCAGGACAGCAGCGCGTTGCAGGACCGTCAGCTCCAAAACGTATACCGTCGCGTTAGCGTCAACCGGGGCCTGGACATTTTCACTTGCCAGCGCTTGACAGCCGGCCGCCAACGTCGCAAGAAGCAGCCATTTTATGCAGCAACTCGCTACGGCGAATCGGCTTCTTTTGTTGGAAACTGAATATGTGGCGTCGCTCAAGGCCGATCCCACAATCGCTAAGTACATTCGCCAAGCCAGCGGACGCCGAGGGTCTCATCGCCCGCGTACAAGTTGTAGTTCACATTATATCAAGCCCAGGCGCAGGTTCGCACCTGACCAGATGCGTGGTAAAAAGGCCGTTCGGTCAAGACACTATCGGGATACGGCACTTGTTCGCTCGTGGGTCATCTGTTAGGATTGCCGCTGTATGCCCCCGTAGCTCAGGGGATAGAGCGCTGGTTTCCGGAACCAGGCGCACAGGTTCGAATCCTGTCGGGGGTGCTACGCGAGGCGCGCTATTCCGCCTTCGTTTCAACAGGTTGGTCCGCCAAATTAGATCGTATCGACGCGTTCACGGAACTGATCCATGTTGATAACAGTTTTGTTAATGCGCGCTTCTTCCGCCGCAAAGGCCAGGAGGTGGCTTTCGAGCGACTCGCGCGCCGTCGTTACGCTGTCATCAGGGTTGCCCTTGATGGTGTTCAAGAAGCTGCGGACGATGCCGTAATCTCCGCCGCCGTGGCCGCTGCTATCTCGCGCGATCACCGGCGCCTCTTCAACTTCGCCGCTCAGGTGATGATGTACGCGAATTACATGTCCCTTGGACGAGAATTTGCCGTAAAGCGTAGCCTTGGTGCCATCCCAGCGCATCGTGCGGCATTCTTCATCGCCTTGCCCATTCATAACCAGTGTCACGGTGGCGCCGTCTTCCATTTCCATATTCACGGTTTGGTGATCTACGACGTCGTTGTCGCAAAAGTAAACACAGCGCCCGTACCAGTCGGTCTTTAGTTTCTCCAGGCGGGAGCTGACGGTCGGCTCGACAGAAACGACATCAACTGGCCATCCGGCACCGGCGCGGGCATAACGCCTGGTCGCCTCATACTTGCAGGTTTCGGCCGCCGGGCAGCCGTCGGTACAACGTTCCGTCGCGCCAGGCGGCGCGTTCTCCGGCCGAAAATGCGAAAGCGATCCGAAGGAATTCAAATATTTCACCTTCTTTTGCAAGATCCACAGCAGAATATCAAAGTCGTGACAGCACTTGCAAAGGATCATCGGCCCAGATGTCGATTCCTGTCGCCAATTCCCGCGCACGAAACTATGCGCCATATGATAGTAAATCAGGTTCTCCCGATGGGTGACACTGACGATGCGACCCAGAATTCCGGACTGCACAACCGCGCGCAAGGCTTGCCAAAACGGCGTGTAGCGCAGCACATGGCAGATCTGGAGCAGGCGCCCGGCAGCTTCCGCCTTTTGCACCAGTTGCAGGTTCTCGCGCAAGACCGGCGTCATCGGTTTCTCCAACAGCACGTCATACCCGCTGTCCAGCATCCGCATCGTCGACTCGAAATGGGCTCGGTCCATGGTACAGTTGATAATCGTTGCCGCCTTTTTGCCGGGCTCCCTCAGCAAGGATTGCCAGTCCTCAAATGCCATGTCCGGCGGGATATCGTGGTCGCGCGCGAGGCTCTGTCGCTTTTGCGGATCCGGCTCCGCAACGCCGACGACCCGCAACTCCTGCGGATACTCCAGCGCAAACTTGCTGTAGGCTTTGCCTCTTCCGCCCGCCCCCACAATGATGGTATCAATCGCTGTCATGCTGGCAGCTCCTGAACTACTAGGTGTGTCCACAAGATTCTATCTGCTGTTGCCCGGTTTCATTGGCCTGGTCGCCATGATTGCGAACACAGTTAACTGCGCTTAAGTGTATCACTATATCGCGTTATACTTTACGCCGCAAAACTGAAGCCCGCTAGCGCCAGAGCAATCGCTTCAAAATGAAAATGCGCCTTGATGAACATATTACAAACTTAAATTTAACCACAGAGACACAGAAGTAGTTCCAATAAAGTAATGCGAAGAATAGTGGACAGCCGTGTAGAGGCGACCAGATTGGTCGCCCTGTTTGTCGTATATGGATTTCGGGCGACATGGTAGAGGCTGTTGAAATACAGCCCCTCTAGCGGTCCTATAGATCTGGACACATTTTCCACAGAATTCAGGGAGGGTTTTGGTTTGTGGCAGGAAAATGCTGAACAGGACCAGCGTGCTTGCAAGAGAGCAGGCAAGCGACGGACGGCAGGCGGCATATCCGCCGGGCTTACTGTGGCAGGTCCGGTTTGATTTGCGTTTGAACTTTGTCCGACTTTGTCCGTTTTCGGACAAAATAAACTCTTTTTCGGACAATGCGCCAATTGCCTTTGCAGATCGGGCTGCTTGCGCAGTCCTTGTGGCATGAGCGCCGCAGTAAACATAAACAGTCCCCTTCATTT
>JAPOOU010000251.1 GCA_026713245.1 Chloroflexota bacterium | reverse complement strand
TGCTCAACTTGTCCGGCGACGCCAAATACGCCGACGTCATGGAGCGCGTGCTGTATAACAGCATGCTATCCTCCATGAGCCTGGACGGCATCAAGTTCTGCTATACCAATCCCCTGCGCTGGTATGGCGCCGAGCACCCGCTCTTGAGCCAGGATACCTATGAACGCTGGTACCTCTTGTACTGCTATTGTTGCCCGACCAACACCACTCGCACCATCGCCCTGTTGCACAACTGGGTCTACAGCCAATCCGACGATGCGCTCTGGATTCATCTCTATAGCAGCAGTCGCCTGGACACGACCCTTGCCGACGGGTCGGCATTCGCGCTGCGGCAAAGCACCGACTACCCCTGGGATGATCAGGTAACGATCACGATCGACCAGGCGCCCTCGCGCGAACTCAGCTTGATGCTGCGCGTACCGGGCTGGGCGCAAAACGCGACCGTGAGCGTCAATGGCGAAACCAGCGACCAGGCCGTGACCCCGCAAAGCTACCTTCGCTTCAAGCGCGTATGGCAAGCCGGCGATACCATCTCGTTGAACTTGCCGATGGAACCGCGCCTGGTCAAAGCGCATCCCAAAGCCGAAGAAATCCGCAATCACGTTGCCGTGATGCGCGGTCCGCTGGTCTACTGCCTGGAGGGCCTTGACCTGCCCGATGATGTTTCCATCCTAGAAGTCCACGCGCCGGGTGATATGCAATTGGAAGCGCGCCGGGAAAACGATCTCCTGGGTGGTGTGACCGTCGTCAAGGGCCGGGCGCGGCGCGTTCTCGACGGCAATCATACCGAGGCGCTTTACTTTGACGCCGGGAACGAACGCGAGGAAGATCTCGAGGTCACGCTGATTCCCTATTACGCCTGGAACAACCGCGGCATCTCCGAAATGACGGTCTGGCTCCCAAGGCGCTACTGACGCGGCGCCGGCTGACGCAAACCGATTTTGGAATTGAGGGTTTAATGCCGGCTCTAAAATCAGTATGGTAAATAGGCGTATCCTCCTTGATTGGGTCAACGCGCTTACTCAAACCATCCGATACCGGCATTTATGGCGCAGCGAGCGAAAAAAGCACAGCCTTCGTCTTACCATGCCCCTAAAGTGGGCGAATCAGAGCAAAGCTCCATCTGGCGCAGTCTTCAGTTCCTGAAAAAATATCGCCATATCGCCGCCAGCGTTTATGTTCTGGCGATCGTCGTCAATCTTTTCAGCATTCTGATTCCACAAACGATCCGCTGGATCGTCGATGCCGGCATCATCCAGGGGGATATGACCATTCTGGCCTGGTCGCTGCTGGGCTTGCTCGGGCTGACGGTCGTCAAGGGCGTTATCGATTTCTTCCTGGGACGCTGGACAGAAGTGGTGTCCCAAGGCGTCGCTTACGACATACGCAACGCCATCTACGACAAACTCAGTTCGCTGTCATTTTCCTATCACGATCAAGCGCAGACCGGGCAATTGCTGGCTCGGTCCATTTCCGATGTAGAGCGGATCCGCTTTCTGACGGGTCGCGCCATCCTGCGCCTCTTCCAGCACACCGGCTTGATGGTCTTCACCTTCGTCGCCTTGCTGCTGATGAATGCCCAGTTGGCGATCTTGTCGATGCTCCTGATTCCCTTGCTCTTTTACATCGCCTATCGCTTCGGACGCATCTATCGGCCGCTTTCCCTGGATCTGCAGCATCAACTGGCGGAGATGACCACCGTGCTGGAACAAAACCTGCGCGGCGCCAAAATCGTCAAAGCCTTCGCGCAAGAAGATGCCGAAATCGAGCGCTTTGATCGACAAAACAGCAAATGGTTCGCGCTGGCGCGAAAGCAAGTCATTGTCAGCGCGCAGCATATCCCGCTGCTGGACTTCGTCGCTAGCTTGAGCACGGTGATCATTATCTGGCTGGGCGGACGGCTGGTGATCGAAAACACGCTTACCTTGGGCGAACTCGTGGCTTTCACGACCTATCTGGGGCAACTGATTGCGCCGGTTCGCCGCCTGGGCGTGATCATCCCGGCTGTCGCCATGGCATCGGCCGCCGGCGAACGGATCTTTACCATTCTCGACGCCCAGTCCGAGGTGACCGACGCGCCGGACGCCGTAGCGCTGCCGCCGATCGCCGGTCGGGTACGCTTCGAAAACGTGTCCTTTTCTTATTTCAACCAGCGGCAGGTGCTGGACAAGCTCAACCTTGAAGCCGAGGTCGGCGAGGTGATCGCCCTGCTGGGCGCGACCGGTTCCGGCAAATCGACCATCATCAATCTGATCCCGCGCTTCTATGACGTGAGCAGCGGTCGCGTCCGCGTTGACGGCTACGACGTGCGCGACGTCACCGTCAAGTCGCTGCGCGATCAAATCGGCATTGTGCTGCAAGAGACGGTGCTCTTCGCGGCCAGCGTCCGCGAGAATATCGCCTTTGGCCTGGAAGATGTATCCGATGCCGAGGTCATCGAGGCTGCAAAAGCCGCGCAGGCGCATGACTTCATCCTGGAAATGCCCGAGGGATATGATACGGAAGTCGGCGAACGCGGACTCACCCTGTCCGGCGGTCAGAAACAGCGCATCGCTATCGCCCGCGCATTGCTCAAAGACCCGCGCATTCTGCTCCTCGACGATGCCACGTCCAGCGTCGATACCGAAACGGAACGTCTGATTCAGATCGCGCTGGAACGCTTGATGGAAGGGCGGACCTCATTCATCATTGCCCAGCGTCTGAGCACCGTGCGCATGGCGGACAAGGTGCTGGTACTCCAAGACGGGCGCGTGGCCGCTGCCGGCACGCATGACGAATTAATACAGAAATCAGGTTTATATGCCGAGATCTATTATCGCAACTTGCGCGAGTGAATATGGCGGACGCAGGACTCAATGTAACTTGCCCAGCAACCATACGCTTTGCTAAACTTAAATGTAACCAAGTTACAAGCTCTAGGTTTAACATAGATGCGACATGATTGGACACTGTTGTGCAACGAGGTACAAGCCGAAGACATCGGCGCGATTCGTTTGGGAAATGTGTTTAATTCCCTGCAAGTAACAGGTTCATTTGGCATAATTGGAGTCATAGAGTCGGTTCCATTTCAGCCGCCAGCCATCCTGGTGTCGCATTGGACAGCCGAATTTGACTCTGACAGACGTTTGCAAACCGCTTTAGTTCAACTCTTGGCGCCGGGCGGAGAACATGTCTTATGGACAGACAGCTTGCAATTCGATTTTCGGGATCAGCCAACGTATCGGATGATCTACATAATGCAAGACTTGCAATATGTGGGTGCTGGCACGTATGAGTATCATGTCGTATTGGAAGACTACGCTCAGTATGGCGAATGGGGACGAGCATGTCTCACAGTCCACTAAACAATGGGGAAAACGATATCATGTCCAAACTGCGAGTTGAGATTGTTCAAGACGCGAAGAATGTTGTCTTCCACCCATCGCCAAATCGGGTCGCCTACCCCGAGGATAAGGGCTCGCCGCTGCTCAAAAGACGCGCGCCCAAGCGACCCGCGCAAAAACTAAAATCAGTCAAGAAAGACGACTAAGCCGCGCTCCATGGACCGCGCTTTCGCGGATTCTATGGGCAGCGGAAATCAAAAACGAGGTAATCATCGGCTTCTCGATAGGCACAACCGGCGTCGGCAGAAGCGGACCCCGCGGCACCCTGGAGGGCTACGCGGACAAGGTCGAAGGCCGTTCCTTTAATCTACGCGTGCTCTGGTACTTGCTGGTCTTCTTGCGTCCTTACGGCTTGCAAATGCTGGCAGCCTTCGTCGCCATGCTATTCGCCTCCGCCCTGACGCTGGTCACGCCTTACTTGGTCAAAGTCGCAATCGACGGCCCAATCGCCGAGGGTGATATCACGTCCCTCAACGATATTACGCTGCTCATGCTGCTCGCGGCTACCGGCCTCTACCTGGCGTCAACGACACAGCGCTTCCTGCTCAGTTGGGTCGGGCAGCGCGTCTTGGCGGACCTGCGCTCGGCGCTCTTCCAGCACTTGCAGAAATTGCCCCTGGCCTACCACGACAATCACATCGTTGGCGTCACCATATCCCGCGTCATCAGCGATGTCGGCGTCATCAACCAATTGCTCTCGCAAGGGCTTATCACCCTGACAGGCGACAGCTTACTGCTGGCGGGCATCGTCATCGTCATGCTCTCGCTCAATGCGCAACTCGCGCTGATCACTTTCTCGATCATCCCGCTGATCGTGCTCGTCACAGCCATCTTCGCTCGGCGCGCCAAGCTGGCCTTCCGCAAAACCCGCGCGCGCAACGCGCACCTGGTCGGCGACCTGGCGGAGAATCTCAGCGGCATTCGCGTCATCCAGGCCTTCGCCAACGAAGACAGCACCTCCAGCAAATTCAACGAGGTCAATCAAGCCAACCGCGACGCTCACATCGAGGCCATGTCGCTGTCCTTCGTCTTCTTGCCGACCGTTGAGTTCCTCGGCATGGTCGCCACCGGCATCGTGCTGCTCTTCGGCGGCATCAGCGTGGCCCAGGGCGCGCTCACGCTAGGCACGGTCATCGCCTTCCTCGGTTATGTCAATCGCTTCTTCTTGCCGGTTCAGGAGCTCAGCCAGCTTTACGCCACCATGCAGACGGCCATGGCCGGCGGCGAACGCGTGATCAATCTGCTCAACACAGAACCCGCCATCCGCGACCGCGATGACGCAAGCGTGATGCCGCCCATCAAGGGACGCATTCAATTTCAAGACCTTAGCTTCGGCTATCGCCAGAACCTGCCGGTCCTGCGCGACATCAACCTGGACTTTCCCGCCGGTACGATGGTCGCCCTGGTCGGACCCACCGGCGCGGGCAAAACGTCCATCGCCAATCTGATCGCCCGCTTCTATGACGCCAGCGAAGGCGCGCTCTTGATCGACGGCATCGATATCCGTCAGGTCCAACAGCGTTCCATGCGTTCACAGATGGGCCTGGTCTCGCAAGATCCCTTCATCTTCTCGGGCACCATTGCCGAGAATATCCGCTTCGGGAAGCCCGACGCCACCGACGCCGAGCTCGCCACTGCCGGCAGAACCGCCAATGTCGACGCCTTCATCCGCGACCTTCCCGATGGTTACGAAACCGAAATCCTGGAAGACGGCGCCAACCTGTCCGTCGGCCAGCGCCAACTTATCTCCATCGCCCGCGCCATCCTGGCGGATCCGCGCATCCTGATCATGGACGAAGCGACATCAAGCGTCGACATGGTCACCGAGACGCTGATCCAGGACGCGCTGCAAAAACTGCTGGCCAAGCGCACATCCATCGTCATCGCGCACCGCCTCAGCACCATCGTCAACGCCGGTGTCATCTGTGTGGTCGACGCGGGCCGGGTCTGCGAAATGGGCAGCCATGCCGAGTTGCTCGCCAACGGCGGACTCTACGCCGACCTGCACGAGCGCCAGTTCGTCGATCTGGCCGATTGACCAGCAAGGGCAGCAGGGCATACCCGGTGAACGCTCCGGTGAACGCTCCCATGCCGTCACCGCATAAACGCATCGTCGCCGCCATCTGGATCACCTACGCCCTGTTCTATCTGGGCCGGGTAAACTTCAGCGTAGTCCTGCCGGCATTGGCCGCCGCCCTGGACGCCAGCCGCGCGGAAGTCGGCGCGCTGGGCACGATCTTCTTCTGGGTTTACGGCATCTTCCATTTCATCAGCGGCGAGATCGGCAGCCACCTCAGTCCCTTCCGGATGGTCTGCGCCGGCTTGCTGATCATCGCCCTGGTGAATATCGCCTTCGCCTTTCAAACGTCCTTGCTGGTGATGCTTGTCCTGTGGGGCATAAACGGCATCGGGCAGTCGGCCGGTTGGGCGCCCATGGTTCGCATCCTGGCCGAGCGCCTCGATCGGGGCCAGATCAAAGTCGTCTCGACCGTCATGCCCTTCAGCTATGTCATTGGCACGGCCATCACCTGGACCCTGGTGGGAGCAGTGGCGACCGGCGCAAACTGGCAGGTCGCTTTTTGGCTGCCCGGGCTACTTACGCTGGGGGTGCTGGCTTTCTGGTGGCGGGCCGGCATTGACGCGCCCAAAGCAACGCCACAGGGCTTGAACCCCTCGCAAATCCGCGCCGAGCTGCGGCAAATCGCGGCCGTGCTGCTGGCGACCGCCCTGGCAGGTTTCGTCTTCAACGGCATGACGATTTGGCTGCCAACTTACATCCTGGATAGCCGGATCGTCCCCGAAAACGCCATTGGCTCGGTCGCGGCCGCGATGCAAGTGATCGCGATCCTTGGTTTGTTCCTGGCGCGGCTGCGCGTCCTGCGCAGCAATCAAGTCTTTGTGACTGCGGCGGCGATGCTCGCGGCCGCGGGCCTCGCCATGCTCTCGCTGAGGCGACGACCGGCGCCTTCGCGCTGCTGATCATCTGCCTGGGCATGATCATGCTCAACGGCGCTTTCGGCCTGGTGGTCAGCGCCGTGCCGCTGCTGCTGGCGCCGCCCGGCCGCGCGTCTTCAATCACTGGTAGCATCAACATGATGTCGAATTTCTTCGGCGGCATGGCCGGTTTCGCCGTCGGCGGTCTCGTCGAGCGGAGCGGATGGACCGCTGTGTTTGGGCTTTGGGGCGCGCTCTTGCTGATGGCATCGGCTTTGATCTGGATCAAACGCGGAGCGGAAGAGGGAGCAACGGAGGCGACGGCCGCTTGAGCGTCGCGATGACAGCGCGCCTCTTAACCCAGCTTGATGCGCGGATTCAGCGCCGCGTAAGCCATGTCGGCGAAGAGATTCGTGAAGAGAATGACGGTCACGCTGACCATCACGATCGCTTGCACCAGCAGCAAATCGCGCCGTTCAATCGCAGCGATCAACAAACTGCCCAATCCCGGAAAACCAAAGACATACTCGATCACCACCAGGCCGCTAATCAGCCAGGTGATGCTGATGGCGATGACCGTGACCGTCGGCAGCAATGCATTGCGCAATACGTGCCGGGTGATTACGCTGCGATAGGGGATGCCTTTCAAAACCGCCGTTCGCACATAATCTCGCTTCAATTCCTCAATCACGCCGGCGCGGGTGAGTCGCGTTATGTAAGCCAGCAGCACCAGCGTCGCCGCAAATGCGGGCAGCCACAGCGCGGGCAACATCTCGCTGAACGAGGCGTTGGCCGGCGCCGCCGAGCTCGACGGGAACCACCAACCCAGGGCCTCCGCCAGCGGACCGCGACCCCAGCCCAGCGCCACAATATTGATCAGAAACAGCCCGGTCACGAATTCCGGCAAGCTGACCACCGAGAGCGTCAGCAGCGAGATGATGACATCCGGCAATTTGTTTTCGCGCAGCCCGGCGATGATGCCCAGGACCAACGACAGCGGTACCGACAGCAGCAATGCAACCAGCGCCAGACGCGCCGAATTGATGCTACGCTGTACGATCAACTCGCGGTTATCCGCGCCGCGGAAGGCGATCGTCTTGCCCCAGTCGCCGCGCAGAAAGCTCCCCAGCCAGTTGACGTATTGCTCCGGCAGCGGCGCATTCAAACCCAACTCGCTGCGGATCTGCGCGACTTGCTCGGCCGTGGCTTCGCGCCCGCCGGCGATCACCCGCGCCGGATCGCCCGGCAAGACGCGCAGCAGAAAGAATATCATCAGCGAACTGATCAAGTAAGTGAAAACGAAGAAAACGAAGCGCCGCCGCAAGAACTTAAGCATTAGCCTGGCCGATTTGCTCTGGCCGCAGGAAGTTGTCTTGCAGCGCCGATAACTCCGCCAGCGGGATGTGGCAGCGGATGGCATGCCCGGCCTCCGCCTCACGCCACGGTGGCGCCTCTTCTTCACAGACGGCGCCCAGCTTGCGCGGGCAGCGCGTATGAAAACGGCAGCCGCTCGGCAGGCTCTGGGCGCTCGGCAAAACGTCATGCAGCAGCACGCGTTCGGCCCTGTGCTCTGGATCCGCCACCGGTATCGCCGAAACCAGCGCCTCAGTGTAGGGGTGGTAAGGCGGCTCAAACAAGTCCCTCGCCGCGCCGACCTCAAAAAGCTGACCCAGATACATGACCGCGATCACGTCGGACAGATATCCGACCACCGCCAGATCATGCGATATGAACAAATAGGCGGTGCCCTGCGCTTCTTGCAGTCGCGCCAGCAAATTCAAGACCGCGGACTGCACCGATACATCCAGCGCCGACACCGGTTCGTCGCAAATGATCAGATCCGGATCGGAGGCGAAGGCCCGCGCGATCACCACGCGCTGCTTCTCGCCGCCGCTCAACTCATCGGGGAAGCGATCGGCATAGTCCTCCCGCAGGTTGACCCGCCGCAGCAATTGCACAACCTCGGCCTCCGCACCCGCTGGCGTCATGCCCCGCAACTTGACCAGCGGCCGCCGCAAAGCCTGCCGCACCGACAGATACGGGTTCAGCGAATTCTGCGGGTTCTGGAAAACCATCTGCAGTTTCGACAGGACATCAGGACTGCGCTCGCGCACGCTGTTGCGGATGTCCATGCCCAGCAGTTCAAGCTGCCCGCCCGTACGCTCTTGCAAGCCGCTGATCACGCGCGCAAGCGTGGTCTTGCCACTGCCGCTTTCGCCCACCAAACCGAGCGTCCGCCCCGCGCCCAGGGTCAAGTTAACCCCGTCGACTGCGCGGATCGGCGCCGGCGTCTTGCCCCGCAGCCAGTCCTCCAAGCTCCTGGCCACCGGAAAGTGCTTCTTCAGGTTCCTCACTTGCATCAGCCTATCGCCGACGCTGTCATCCAACCGAAGAACACGCTCCCCCTCCCTGAAGCTTGGGAATTCCGCCCCCCGTTGAGCGGGGGGGCTGAGGGGGGAGCTAGGCTGGGGGATGGGGTTGTCGGAAGATCTAAGGAAAGAGGCGTCGACTTCTTCCCAGCGAAAACAACGCGCCGCGCGCCCGTCGCCCAGTTGTTCCAGGGGCGGCTTTTCGGCCCGACATTTGTCAATGACAAAGTCGCAACGACCAGCGAAGACGCAGCCGCCCGACAATTGCGTCAGGGCGGGCGGGTTGCCGCTGATCGAATGCAGCCGGCTGTCGCCTTTACTCTGTCCAAGCCTGGGCACACTGTTGAGCAAGCCCAGCGAGTAAGGATGACGGGGCTGCGCGTAGAGTTGGTCGACGGGCGCCTCTTCCACGATCTCGCCGGCGTAAAGCACCAGCACCCGTTCGCAGAGCTGCGCCACTACGCCCAGATTATGGGTGATATAAATGACGCCGGTATCGCGCTCCGCCATCAGCCCGCGGACAAGATCGAGTATGACTGCTTCCGTGGTCACATCGAGGCCGGTGGTTGGCTCATCGAGAATGAGCAATTCGGGATTGGTAATCAGCGCCATCGCGATGACGACCCGCTGCTGCATGCCCCCGCTCAATTCGTGCGGATACCGATCCGCCACTTTTTCAGGATCCACCAGGTTGACGTCATGGAACATCCGCAGCATGGCGCGCTCGGCCTCCGCGCCGCTTATGCCCGGCGCCGCGCCCAAAACCTCGGTCACTTGAGCGCCGATCTTCATGGACGGGTTCAAAGCCGCCCCGGCGTTCTGCGGCACGAGCTTGACGCGCCGCGCCCAGATCGAACGCATCTCGGCATCGCTTTTGCCCAGCAAATCTTCCCCGGCGAATGCCAGGCGCCCCCCGCTTTCCACGCGCCCGTTGCTGCTGAGGTAGCGCATCAGCGCCAGCGCCACAGTCGATTTGCCCGAGCCCGACTCGCCGACCAAGCCGACGATATGGCCCGGCGCCAATTGCAGATGAAAATCGCGCACAGCCGGTATCCAGCGCTTGCCGAACCGATAGCTGATCGTCAGACGCTCGACATCGAGCAGGGGTGGTGTCATCAGTCTCCCTTTTGCAGGGCGCGGCGCACGCCGTCCGACATCAAGTTGACCGCAATCACCAGGATCGCGATCGCCAGCGCGGGGAAATCCAGTGCCCAGGGCGTCAATTGATAGAACCCGCCGCGGTTTTCGTTAACCATCAGACCCCAGTCGGGCGAGGGCGGGCGCGCGCCAAAGCCGAGAAAACCCAGCGACGCCACCAGAAAGATCGCATAAGAAAAGCGCAGCGACGCCTCGACCACCAGCGCCGGGATCACCGACGGCAAAATCTCTCGAAAGATGATGTAATATGTTGGCTCGCCGCGGATCTCCGCGGCTTCCACGAATTCGCGCGTCTTGATATCGAGGGCGCTGCTGCGCGCCCCCCGCGCCACCACCGGCACATAGAGAACGGCGATCACCAAAAGGACGACATTATCCGCCAATTCCGCCTGCCAACTGCCAATCTCGAAATCGAGGTTGCGGATGATACCGACCAGCACCAGCGCCAGCAATAGCGCCGGGATCGCCAGCAGCGCATCGATGACGCGCCCCAGCAACTCATCGAACCAGCCGCCGCGATAGCCCATGTAAAGCCCCAGAGTCGATCCAGCAAGTACGCTGATCAAGGTGCCCAGACCAGCAATGCGGAAGATGCTGCTCGCGCCCAGAATTACGCGGCTGTAGACATCGCGCCCCAGCCGGTCGGTACCGAAGGGATGCTCGCCCAGTTGCAGGGCGCCGATATCCATCGTCGGGGACATCCGAACGGCGTGACTCTGATCATTGGGATTGGGGTAGGGGGCTAACTGCGCGCCAAAAACAGCAAAAAACAAAAAGAAGAACACCAACGCTGTACCCATAGCCGACTGAGGATGCCGCAGCAATACGCCGGCAAAGCGGCGTAGCGCGGCGATCTGGCGGCTGAAGGGACTGGGCTTCATGGCTCACTTCATTTTCCGGCTGGCTACCATGCCTCCATAACCCCTAATGAGGATCTGCGAATGGGCGACCCGTTGGGTCGCCCATTGACCAGCCGCTTTAGTTTTGCTGGCGGGTCAGTCAGCGACTGACCCCTATCGTTCACAATATCAAAGACGAGCCGGGATGGAATTGATAGGCCCTAACCCAAGCTGGCGCCGCCAAGATTGGTGCGCCCGGCGAAGGGATGCAGGGCCACGCCCGACACATGGCTCGCCAGCACCATGAACTGCGCGAAGAAATACGGCACGACAACCGGCCCTTCGTCCAGCAGGATTTGCTGGATTTCTTTGTAGGCGGCGGTACGCTCGGCTTGATCAAGCGATGCGCGCGCCAGTTCAATCAATTCGTCCACGCGCGCGTCGCTGTAATGCGATTCATTCCAGGGCGCCTCGGAATGATAAGCCAGATCCAGATACAGTTGCGGAATCGGGCGCGCCCCCCAACCCGTCACACCCAGATCGACTTGCATCCAGTCCTCAACCCAGTAGCTGTTTTCGTCTTCCAACTGGATTTCCACGCGGATACCGGCTTCTTCCCACTGGGCGGCGAAGGCAATCGCGAGATCGGGCCAGGTGCCGCTATTCGGCACGTGCAAGGTCATGTCCAAACCGTCGGGATAGCCCGCTTCCGCCAGCAGGGCGGCCGCGGCCGCGGGATCACGCGGCGGGACTTCGGCTTCCGCCAGGAAATATTGGCCAAAAGCCGGTCCAATCGGCGAGTCCTTGCCAACGGCGCCAAATCCTAACTGCACGCGTTCCCAGATGGCGTCGCGATCCGTGGCCAGTTTGAATGCCTGCCGCACGCGAACATCGTCGCCCGGCGCGCGGTCGGCGCGCAGACGCGCCAGATGGTGCCCGCTGGTCGGTATGTCGGTCGTATTGAAGTTGACATCAGCGCCGAAGCCCAGGAAGCTGGAATTGTCCAGGCGCATGATGCCGTCCGCCGTGCCGCCTTGTACCGCGGCGATGCCCGCTTGCTGGTCATCAAAGAAGATGAACTCAAGGCGCTCGACCGAGGGCGCGCCAGCCCAATAGTCGGCGTTGGCGCTCAAGATCGCGCGATCGCCGGGGATCATCTCGTCCAGCCGGAAAGGCCCGGAGCCGTTAAAGACTTCGCCCACATTCTCCGCTCCCGATTTCAAGATGACAAATTTGTTGTCGGTGAGATTGTAGAGGAAATCCGGATTGGGCTCTCCGAGCGTTATGACAACAGTATTGCCGTCGCCGGCGTCGACCGACTCGACCGACGTCAACAAACTAGCGACTGTGCTTTCGGAATCCTGGTGCCACTCTATGGTCCAGAGCACATCATCGACGGTCACGGGGCTGCCATCGTGCCAGGTCGCGTCATCGGCGCCAGCTGGAGGTATAACTAAGCCGTGATGGGGCAACGCGGCGACGTGGACGGACTGGATGCCCGCGCTCGCGCGGCC
>JAPOOU010000005.1 GCA_026713245.1 Chloroflexota bacterium | reverse complement strand
GCTCAATCGCTGGATCTCTGCAATTGCGTCTCTGGCAGCCCCATGTGCGCGCCCTACCGGGCGTCACTCTTTACCGGCAAGTACAGTAGCAGTACCGGCATGGTCATCAACGAACTGCGCGTCAATCCCGCCCAGCGCTGCTTCGGACATGTGCTGCGCGACGCCGGCTATGGAACCTATTACATTGGCAAATGGCATCTTTGGGCGAATCAGTTGGGCAATCACGACGATCCCGTCAACTCCTTTACGCCACCGGGACCCCATCGTCTGGGGTTTGATGGCTATTGGGCCTCATATGGTTTTCACCATAGATACTGGGATCAGTACTACCACGAGAACAGTCCCGAACAAATTGTGATGGAGGGCTATGAACCGGACGGACAGATCAGCCTGGCGATTGAGCAACTGCGTACAGCCGCCGCCGTGGAAGAGCCATTCGCGCTCTTTCTGTCTCTCGGGACGCCGCACGATCCCTGGGATCGCGACAATGTACCGGCTGAGTACTTGCAGCTCTTTGCAGACGTCGAGTTTGAACTGCCGCCGAACTACCAAGCGCATAACGACCCTTTTGCCGACGCCTGGGCCCGCCTGAGCGCGGAAGAGCGCCGTCAACTGCCGGATTGGATGCGCGTCTATTATGCCATGACCGCCAATCTTGACTGGAATATCGGTCGCTTGCTTGCTGCCGTGGAGCAGCTTGGACTCTTCGAAAACAGCATATTTGTTTTCACTTCCGATCATGGCGAAATGTTCGGGGCGCAAGGCAGGCGCGCCAAGAATATATTTTATGATGAAGCGGTGCGTGTGCCCTTTCTCATCCGCTGGGATGGAGAATTTGGGGCAGGGCAGCAAATTGACGCTTGCCTGAATACGCCTGATATCATGCCGACGCTGCTGCGTACAATGAACCTGGACGCGCCTTACGATGCAGAGGGTTTCGACTTCAGCCCCGTGTTGCGAGGAGAAGCGATTGACGAGCCGGAGGCGGCTTTTATGCAGGGCATGGGCGCCACGGCCATCTTCGAGGACGGGCATGAATGGCGCGCGCTACGCAGCAAGCGGCACACCTATGCTGTCTACCGAGTGGACCAGAGCGAACTGCTCTTCGACAATGTGAATGATCCCTACCAGATGACCAATCTCGCCGAGAATGCCGAATATGCCGACCTCGTGTCCAAGTTTCGCGCTCGGCTGGCCGAGCGTATGGCGGCCCTTAACGACAGCTTTGAATGCTGTACCTGGTACGAGCGGCACTGGACCGACGACCGCGTAATACTGCGCGGCGCGGCGAGCTTCTAAGGCGTTCCTTCATGTGGTCGCGAAAAAAAACAAAAAACCAGCGCAATCGCTGGTTGTTCGCTAGCCATGACGGATGTAATAGTCCGCGTTACTCATGGGGCGAGAAGGCTTATTAATTCGTGAGCGCGTCTCTGTGCGTGCCTGGAGAGATTCGAACTCCCGACACCTGGTTCCGTAGACCAGTGCTCTATCCGCTGAGCTACAGGCACAATTGCACTGAGCAGGCTAGGCGTTTTGTGGCAATAAGTCAAGTGCCAATCGGCAGGCCTATCGCGCGGGATCTCCCCGGGAACAGGCAAATGAAAGTGAAGATGCCTCGCGATGGCTCGAGGCTAAACCCGTGACGAGGTTAGTGCCAATGCGACAGATGAGACGTGGACAAGTCCAACCGCGACCTATCTGATTGCCCTCAAAACTGATAGGCATAAATCTAGATATGAACGATAATTAAAGTTGTACGGGTTATCGTTCAGGAGAGCCTTTCGTTTGCGCGGGTGGCGGCTTTTACCTCCCGTATGGATCGGGGGAAGCGCAGTTTCACATCAGCGAATATTGTCGGCAGTTGTGCTATTGACCGGCGTCCTTACAGGATGCAGCATAGGCAACTTCGGTCAAGCCGCAGCGACTGCGACGGTGCCGTCCTTGCCCTCCGCGACGACAGTCCCAGTAGCGACAGCTACAGAACAGCCCAGATCAACTGTCGCCCCTACTGTGACGCCAATGCCCAGCGCCACGGCCAGCGACACGCCATTGCCCACGTCCACGAATACAGCAACGCCCAAAGCTACAGCCACTGCAACGCCGACAGTTTTCGCCGTGGTGCAATCACAGCGACGCGTGAATGTGCGCGGTGGCCCTGGCACAGACCACGCCATTGTTAACATACTTGAGCCGGGCAGCGGCGTGCAGATCCTGTCAGGAAATGAAGCAGGAAACTGGTATCGGGTTCAGCTGGGTGATGGCGAGCGGGGCTGGATAAGCGCCAGGCTCCTGCAAATCGTGAATCCGCCGCCGATTACTGTGCCAGCGCCGGCGATTGGTACAGCCCCTGTTTCCTCGACGGCCGAAGCTGCGGCGACGGAGGACCAAGATGAACCGATCGGCGCTGCCCCCGCAGCCGACGAAGCGCAAGCGATTGCCGAGGCATCAAGGTCGCAGAGTCAGTTGGTAATCAATGTGCCCATCGTCGATCTCGAGTCCATCAACCTGACTGCGACCGTCTTGGTTGCCAACGCCGGCTCGCCTGTCGCGGGCTTCGCTGAGACGGAGCCAACGAGGACCGCCGAACCGCCCGAGCCGACTCGTCCCAGCATAGACAGCGTAGATGTGCCGACGCGCATTCCGGCGGCGCCTCGAACGGGTGTTGACGTTTTCGCCTTTTGCAACAACCCTGTACATGGCATTAGCGCGCCCTCCAACTTGACAGATGGTTCCTCAATAGAGATCTTTTGGGCCTGGTTTGCCAGCACAGATGCCTACCTGCGCCAACATATCGCCAACGCCACGCATGAACTTCGAATCAACGGAACGCAGATCGCCAATGTCGATCAATTTCGCAGCGCGCCCAGGCAACGTGGCCGCGATCAGGTGGTTTACTGGTACGTGCCTTACGGTCCGCTTGAGGCCGGCAATTATCGCATCACGTATCGCGTGACCTGGCGCAACGCTATCAACGACGGCTATAAGACTTACGGACCGGGCACCGGCACAGAGTTTGAAGAGGAAAGCTGTAACTTTGTCGTGAGGTAGATCTCTTGCGTCGATCCGGCGAGTGGCTAACTTCAGAAGTGGGCGCAGGAGAGGTACTGCTGCGGGGCGGCGAGGTCCACCTGTCGATTCCCCGCGCGGCCTCCGCGCGTTATCATGACGCGCAAATCAGCGATTATCATGCTACGGAACCTCGCTTCGGCAACCGTCCGCCGCTGCGCCTCAGCCTGCTGGCTCGCGGGGAGGGCGATATTAGGGGGACTGCCGGATTTGGGTTTTGGAATCAAGTATTCGTTCCCGGACGCCGCCGGTTTCGCTTGCCGCAGGCGATCTGGTTTTTCTTCGGCAGTCCGCCAAATGACGTCGCCCTGGCAAGGGGAGTCCCCGGACATGGCTGGAAGGCCGCTACAATCAATGCGCGCGGATGGCGGTTTTATGGTCTTCTGCCCCTGGCGCCGCTTGGCTTCCTGGCAATGCGCAGTAAAACGCTCTATCAGAAGCTCTGGCCGGTCGGGCAACGGGCGCTCAACGTCAGCGAGGCGCCGCTTGATCCGATGCTCTTGCAGGATTTTCACAGTTATGCGATTGATTGGCATGTGGACCGGGTCGTATTCTCGGTTGACGATGAGATTGCGCTGTACAGCGAGCGCGCGCCCGGCTCGGCGCTCGGTTTCATCGCCTGGGTGGACACTCAGTACGCGATAGTAACGCCCCAGGGTAGATTCGGTTGGGGCTTGCTGGACAGTCCGGAACCACAGAAACTCATCTTGCGGGATATCGAGATCACCAGCCTGGCTTGATTTTCAGCATCCCTCTTGGGGCATTGCGCAGCCTGATGTTAATATGGATGCAGTTGCACAGCCGGATGGGAGCGTTGCCGCAAGTGTCCGACATCTCGAGACGTCAAACGTCATTTTCGCATTTGATGGATGCGGTTGCCAGGCGCAGGAAACTGCTCCTGGACTATTTGCTCCAGGACCGTTTCGTGGAGCGTTTCCAACCAGCGCATATCCGTGATGCGGTTTACAGCTATGTCAAGAGTGGCGGCAAGTCCTTGCGTCCGGCGGTGGCGATGCTCGCCTGTGGCGCCCTTGGCGGTGAGGAGTCGGCCATTTTGCCCGTGGCTGCCGCCATCGAGATTTATCACACCTGGACACTTGTTCATGACGACGTGATCGACAAAGACAGGACCAGACGAGGCGGGCCAACCGTTCACACGGCATACGCTGAGCGCGCGCGTCGAGACTTCGGTTGGACGGACGCTGATGCCGAGCACTATGGCCATACCATTGCTTTGCTGACCGGCGACGTGCAGCAAGCCTGGTCCTGGTCGCTACTGTTTGAAGCGGGTCTTGAGGGTGGTGTGGCGGCCGAAGTTGTTCTGGAGCTGGCGCAGGAACTGGCCAGTCATGTGACCCCCCTGCTTGTCGAAGGCGAAACGCTCGATGTTCAGTTTGCCGGCATGCGAAATCAGATCAGCGAAGCGGACGTTGTTGATATGCTGTGGAAGAAAACCGGCGTACTTTATGAATTTGCCGGGCGCGCAGGCGCCGCGATCGCCCTCAACAGTGCAGACAGCGACCTGCCAGAGGCGCGGGCACTGGCCCGGTTTTGCAGCCTGTGTGGAACCGCGTTTCAGATTCAGGACGATATTCTGGGCCTGGTCGGCGATACAAAACAGTTGGGCAAACCGGTCGGGTCCGATATTCGCGAAGGCAAGTCCACGCTCTTGACCCTGAAAGCGCTACAACTGGCCGACGCCGGGCAACGCGCCCGGTTTCAATCTATCCTGGGCGACGCGGGAGCGGGCGATGAGGCCATTAACGAGATTGCCCAACTCATGCGCGACCTGGGCGTGATCAAATACGCGCAGGATATCTCGCACAAGTATGTCGATGAAGCCCTGGAGCATTTGCGGCCGCTGCCGGAAAGCGAATATAAAGTCCTGCTGCGGAGTTGGGCGAATTACCTCATTCAGCGCGACTTCTGACACTTGGACTGCGGGGCGGCTACACCCTTTACCCCCAGCCCCCTCGGTTCCCCCGCTAAGCGGGGGGCGGAAATCCCACAAGGGGCTGAGGAGCGGACACCTTTACATCCGGCTTGACGGGGACAAGGGGATGGCGGTGAACAGTGGCAAGCACTAGGGGGCGGGTTCAAGCTCGTCGTCGCGGACAGCCGGGGTACGGCGTCTTTCGCGAATGAAATAGATCGCCTTGTGTTGGGACTCGTGATAGGTGCGCATGATCATATCGGCGACGATGCCGGTGCTGATGAACTGAACACCTAGCACCATCAACAGGACAGAGAGCTGCAACAAGGGACGATCGCCGATTTTGTTCTCAGTCAGCAGCTTGAACACGGTCAGATACAGACCAAGCAAACTGCCTACCGCGCCTACCAGGATTCCGGCCGCGCCGAAGACATACAGGGGCCGGTTGAAATAACTCAGCAGGAAGATCACCGCGATCAAGTCGAGTATCACTTTGAAGGTGCGGCTAAAGCCGTACTTGCTGCTGCCCCATTTGCGGGCCCGGTCCTTGACCGGGATTTCCGCCACACGCACGCCCATCTGGCTGGCGAGCGCCGGAATAAAACGATGCAGCTCACCGTATAACTGAACGCCCTTGGCAACGTCAAAGTGGTAGGCCTTTAATGTACAGCCGTAGTCATGCAAGCGGATTCCGGTTGCGCGCGAGATGAGCCGATTGGCGATCATGGACGGGATGCGCCGCAGGAAGAGCGGCTCTTTGCGATCTTGTCGCCAACCGCTGACGATATCGAAACCTTCCGCAAATTTATCCAGTATGCGCTGGATATCGCGCGGATCGTTTTGCAAGTCGGCGTCGATGGTAATGACGACCTCGCCGCGCGCAGCGTCAAACCCGGCCGCCATGGCTGCTGTCTGCCCGAAGTTGCGGCGAAAATGGATAATGTGCCAGCGC
>JAPOOU010000006.1 GCA_026713245.1 Chloroflexota bacterium | reverse complement strand
GTCGTCAACCCTATGTAAGGTACCGGCAACCAAGGCAGGTAAAGTACACCGACAAGCGCGAACGCCAAAGCAGTATGAATCCAGCGAACCGTTTTGGGAACGAAAATCAGGTGATAGACGCCGATGGCCAGAAAGACGAAGATTGAAAAAGGCTGGGCATAAAGTGACAACGATGCCGTGAGGATAAGCCCGAACCAACGCACCCTCTTTATGTAAAGCGCGTCGCTCATGCGACGAGAAGGCTGGCTGTTTTGCCTGAGCGCGGCAGACCTGTTCGCTGCCGCCGAGCGGCTGCCAATGGTCGACTTTGCTTGCACGATGTGCAAGTAATGCCAGAGCGTCGCTACAAGCATAGCCGCTTGCGCGGTATACATGCGGATTTCGTGAAAGTACTCCAGCCAGAAGACGTTCAGCCCGAGGAAAGCGCTGGCCCATAGCCCCGCGCGCCAGCCCAGAAAATCGGCGCCAATACGGTATACCCAGGCAACAGTCAGTATGCCAAAAAATAGTGGCAAGCAGCGCAAGACAGCATGGTGCCATCCAACAAGCGCGCCCCAAACCGCCAGCAATTCAAAGAACAAGGGTCCGTGTTTGGGGCTGTGCGTGCTGATCGAGTTAAGCACGTCCAGCGGCGAAAAGGGTCCTGTCAAGCCGCCGGCATGGCCGATTGAGGTCAGTTCATCGTACCAGATGACATCGGCGTTAATGCCTTGCGCCGCCAGCAGCGTAACCAACAGCAATAGCGGCAGCATGCACCACCAGCGAGGAAAAACCTGTAATGGGTGACGTTTGCTTGGGGCAAGATCTATCATGAGCGTCTAGGCTTCGACAGAGATGGTCAAGAGCGGCAGAAGCTGTCCGGCATCGCCGCTGGTAAGGTCTTTGCCCGCGACTTTCTCGCCAGAATCGCGATCGTACAAGATAACCACGAGGCGGTAGACGCCCGGAGTGAGCTGACGAGTGGGCTGGAATTCCAATTCGTGCCATTTCAAGATGCGGTTGTAGAGATGCCAATCAGCCTGCCAGTATTTCTCCCATTCAGCGTCCAGCAACTGTATCGAGATATTGTATTGGTCAAGCTGTTGTTCTGACGCTACTTCCCAACCGGTGACGATCCGGAACAGGTCCTGCGTCGCATCGTATTCGCCGAACCGGTCGACGATGATGATTCCGTTTTCGAAATGAATGGGCCGGTATTCGTGCTGGCAGCCGGCCAAGGGATGCGCGAAGCGCTGAACGAAGAGGTCTTCTCTTTCAATGACCGCCTCGCAACCAACATAGCGGGTAGCGATATACTCGTATACGTCCTCGTGATTCTTTTTGAGATCATCTGGATGGTACGCGAGCAAGATGTAGGGATGTCGATCGATCTTGCGAACGAGATCGTTCATCAAGCGTTCCCCACCCCAGCGCCATGGAATAAAAGCGCCGTCGATGCCCAACCGGGCGTCGGTGTAATAGTCAATCACGTTATCGCCAAACTTGTAGACATTGTTCACATAATCAACGAAGGAAAACCCCAGCAGGAAGTCTTCCGCCCGAACCTTGCCAAGCAACGCGTCCGTATATTCATGTATTGGCGGGTGAAGACGCGCCTTTTGCATACCGCCAATATAGTCTAACAGTTGCTGCGAGCGATAGAATTGGTAACCCGCGAAAATCCAAATGAGCGCGAACAGAAAAGTGGCGCGATGCCAGCGCGGCATCGATGTTAGGCCAAAGGCGCAGATCATGACAAATGGGATCCACAAGATGAGGAAATATCGCATGCGCTTTACGGGGATGATGCCCACAAGCTCGTTGAGCAAAGTGATCAGCAGCAATACCCCCAGCGACACCAGCGCGAATTTCCAGGCGACGGTGGAGCGGGTGCGCCACAAGGAGTAAATCACAATCCCTGCAAACAGCGGGATCAACAGATTCTGACCATTAAAGAGCAGGAAAGCAAAATTGTAGATCAATTCCGGGATAGACGCCGCGGCAGTTGTCACTTTTACATTTTCCGCGGCCAAAGAAATGGCGGTAAATAGTGTTGGCAAGTAAGGCAAAAACAGCAGCCCGGTAAGTGCCCAAACGGTCAGCAAACGAAGCCAGCGCGTCGACCGTGGCGCAAATAGCAGGTGGTATAAGCCGAGAAGCGTGAAAACCAGCAGCGAGAAGACATGTGTATAGAATAGCGCCAGGGCAGTCAAGAAGAATGCGATCCAGTACAGGCGGGATACTTGCAGTGTGTGAGCAATTCGCCAATACAGCCAGGCGTGCATGGCAAACAGCAGTAACAGCATCGTATACATGCGAATATCGTGGAAAAAGACAATCACGTAGGCCGATGTGCTCATGAGCAGCGCCGCAATCAGACCAGTCCGCCGGCAGAATACTTCCGATGACAGACGATGCAGCCATGCAATCATGAGCACCCCGGACAGAACCGAAAACATGCGCATGGAAACCTGGGACCATCCGACCAATTGCGCCCATACCGATCCCAGCAGGTAATAGAGCGGTACATGATCCGAACTATAAGTTGTAATCGAGTCGATGATCTGTTGTGGGCTAAAGGGCGGATCGAAAACACCCATATTGGTCAGAGAATACAATTCATCCGCCCAGATCGGTTCGGTATTCAGACCGTTGACGCCGAATGCGAAGGCCATAAGCATTATGATTGTCAGCCAGGCCAGGGCGCTTTCGCGGCCAATTGCCCAACTGTATGCGTCCTGTTTCGTATGACGCTTAAGCTTTGAACTAGTGGATTGTGCGGCGTCCATGGCTTGATTCCATACTCGCAAGCCTGCGACAGCAGAGCTTGATCAACTTGCGCTCACGCTTCTACGGTAAACGATGCTATCGGGAAGATACTGTCTTCCCAGCCGCCAGCCAGATCGACTCCCCGCACTTTCTTCCGCGACTCGCGATCGTAGAGGATGACCATCACGCGATAGTCGCCGGGCGGCAGATCCTCGGTAGACAATTCGGCTGTAAACCACGGGAGAATCTTATCATAAAGATGGCGGTCGATTTGCGCGCCCAGCCGTTGCCAGTCCGGCGTGATGAATTGCAGCGACACATTGTACTCATCTAGCGCCTCTTCGCTCTCCACTTCCCAGCCGCTGAGGATATAAACACTCTGCTTTTCCGGATCATATTGGGCGTAGCGATCAACCAGCGTCACGCCGTTTTCATACGCTATCGGTCGGGATTCGCGGTCACAGCTCAAGCGCGAATTGACATGGCGCTGGACAAAGAGATGGGGTTGATCCACCACGACATCGCATGGCAAATAGTTGTTTTCGATGACTTCGCGCACTCGCCGATAACTATTTGGCAAGTCTTGAGGATTAAACGCGAACAGTAGAAATGGCTGATTGCCCATCCATTGCCTGATCTCACCTTCCAGCCATTCTCCATAGGCGCCGCGACGGATAAAGGCGCCATCGATCCCCAGTTGCTCCTGCGTGTAATAATCCGCCACACTCTTGCCCAGTGTCAGGACTTTGTTCACATGGCTGCTCTTCGAGAATCCCAGGAGATAATCCTCCGAGCGAAGTTTGCCTTTTAGATGCCAGACATAATCAGGCAGCGGAGGATAGAGCCTGGTGAACACCATACTGCCTACATGGTTCATGATCTCTTCCGATCGGTAATACTGATAGCCCGACAACAGCCAGACGAGCAGTACGATTCCGCTCACCAGACGACGCCGCGGCACGTTCGCAAGGCACGCGCCCAGAAGCACACTAACCGGGATCCAGATTACGATGAAGTAGCGCATTCTTGTTAGGGGAATGATGCCGATCAACGCATTGGCCAAAATAATAAAGGTCACCATTGTCAACGGAATCGCCAAGAGCTTGATCAAGCGCAGCGGACGTCGGCGCGCTACTACATAAGCAAGAACTCCCGCCAGCATTGCGCCCGTCAGCAAGCTACCATTGCTCAAGAGCAAAGCTAAAGTCCGAAGCAGCTCCGGCGCGGCAGCCGCTCGGCTGGTGACATCCGCTTTTTCAGAGGCGCGCTGTACGCCATCAACCAGGACCGGCAGGTAAGGAAGGAATAGCAGCGCGCCGATAGCCCATCCCAAGAGTATCTGCCGCCAGCGACGGGATCGCGTCCCAAAGAGCAGATGAAAGACACCTAAGCCCGCAAACAATATGCCGGCAAAAAAATGCGTATAAAAGAGCGCCACCGTCGACAAAGCGAACGCGACTAGCGTGAGTCGTCCGTCTCTGGATTTACGTTCCAACAGTCTCCAATAAAGCCACATATGCATTGCTGTGAGCATCAGGAATAGTGAATACATACGGAAGTCATGGATATACAGGACCATGTAGGCCGAGGAACCCAAAAGAGTCGCCGCAGCCAGTCCAGCAAAACGATCAAACATGTCGCTCGCCAGGCGATAGGTCCATGCAAGCATGAGTACGCCTGCGAACACAGGCAGCAGGCGCAGTGCGAATTGCGTCCATCCCACGAAGTTTGCCCAGCCGGCGCCAAGCAAGAAGAAGAGCGGCACGTGATCGGGGAAGTGCTCGGCTACTGAATTGACAACTTCTGCCGGCGAATAGGGTCCGTCGAATCCGCCCATGTTGGTAATTGCGTATAGCTCGTCTGTCCAGATGGAGTCGGTATACAACCCATTGGCGCCAAAGGCAAAAACACAGAGGAGTACGAAGGTCATCAGCAAAGATGACGCCCCCATGCCAAAGGGTTCACGGTTGTCGGCGAAGATGCTGCGGAAATACAAGACCAAGACTCCCCAGTCGGGAAAAGTTGTCACTTGCAACTTCTTTCGAGAGTGAGATTGAAGCGCTAACTCTATTCTACAGTAAACGAAAGAATCGGAAGAATCGCGCCCGTTTCGCCTGTGGAAATATCGACTCCACCGACTTTCGACCCAGTCTCGGTATTATACAGAATGACAACCAGACGATACTCACCAGGAGCAATGCCAGCGACAGGCAGTTCGAGCGTGTTCCACTTTCTCGAAAACTGATGCAGATAAAAGTCGCTATGTCCCTGCTGGACCTTTTCCCCTTGTGGCGTATGAATCTGGAGTGAGAAACTGAAATCATCCAAGAAACGCTGGTTGGGTACACTCCAGCCGATCAGTATAGTCAAGAGAGCGGCTTCCGGCTGGAACTCAACATATCGATCGGCAATCGCGATGCCATTCTCGTATTCGATACGCAGAAATTCTCGATCGCAATTCAACACGGGATCGACGAATCTTTGTACATAGAGAGCCCTGGAATCAACAAGGATGTCGCAAGCTTTGTACCTGCTGCGCATTACGTGTTTGGCGCCTTCAAGTCCGTCAGGCGGGGTCTGCGGTTCATACGCGAACAACAGATATGGATGCCCGTCAATCAATTCGTTCATCTCCTCGACGAGCCAAGGACCGGCCGCCCGGCTGCGCACGAACGCGCCGTCGATGCCTAGTTGCAGCTGCGTATAATAGTCGGACACGCTCTTGCCGTGTTTGTGATCGTGATCGTGATTGAGATAGTAATTGCGGGCGAAACCGAGCAGGAAGTCTTCCGACCGAACTTTGTCCCGCAACTGTCTCACATAGTCGTCCAAAGCGGGATAGTTGCGCGTCTTGGACATGCCCCCGATGTAATCCAGCACATCCTCGGAATGATAATACTGATACCCGGCAATCGACCAGGCAATCACAAGAATCGGCGCCAGCAATGTCCAGCGTGGTACGAGCGTGATCCCGCGGGCAAATAGCAACAGGAAGGGAAACCAAAGTATCAGGAAATAGCGCATCCGCGAGAGCGGAATCAAACCAACCAACTCATTAAGCGCGAGCGGGACGACGAGCATTGCAATCGCAAGGAACAACAGCCTCGAAGAGGCGCGGTCTCGCAGGCGAAGGACGCCATATACGATTGGTACGCCCAAGGGAATCAGAAGCCAGTCAGCGCCATTCGTTAGCAGATGCGAGAAGGTCCCAATTAGCTCTCCGGTACTCGCGGCGGCCGTGGTAACTTTTTCGATTTCAGCCGCTTGTTGCAGCGCGGCCAATGTTGTTGAAAAATATGGTAGATAAGCAATCACGGCTATCGCCCACCCCGCCCATACCTTCATAAATTGCTTCGAGTCGCGCGCAAGAATCAGGTGAAAAGCCGCCAGTCCGGCAAACAGTATGACCGAAAACGTATGTGTATAGACCAGCAATATCGCTGACAAAACAAACAGGATCCAGTGCCATCGATTGGTCGCCCGTCCGCTCTCCAGCCGCTGATAGAGCCAACTGTGAACGATCGCAAGCAAAAGCAGCAGTGGATACATGCGAAAGTCGTGAAAGTGCAGAACCAGGTATGCGGACGCGCCCGTCAAGATTGATGAAAGCAGACCGGTTCGGTAATCAAAAGCATCGGTCGCATATCGATATAGACATGCAATCATCACAGTCGCAGTCAAAACAGCGAACATGCGCAAGGCGAACTGTGTCCAACCCGCGACACTCGCCCAGCCCGCGCCAAGCAAGAAAAACAGCGGGGCATGATCCGGGCTGAATTGTGAAATCGAGCGAATAATCTCGTCAGGAGCGTAAGGCGGATCAAACCCGCCCATATTTGAGACAGAAAACAATTCGTCAGTACGAAAGATATAGCCATTCGCGCCGCTAACGCCAAGCGCAAAAACCAGCAGAAGAACGGCGACCATGGTTGCCAGACTGCCGGGCTGTCTGAGAGTGTCGTTTCTAGCGTCCATAATAGGCAATGCGATGGCTGCTGGCTCCATTCTTGACCTGCGGCCGAGCCTGAACTTGAAGGTCTCGTCGGCCACAAATGGCTCTAGGCGTCGATGGAAAAACGCAGTATTGGAAGTATGCCGTCCGATTCGCCGCTGCGTTCATCGACGCCTGGGACTTTGGACCCGTTCTCTCGATTGTACATTATCAACATGAGTCGGTAGTCGTCAGGGGGCAGATCTGCCGTGGACAACTCGCTTACGCTCCAAGGGACCATATTATCATAAAGATGTCGATCAGTTTGTCGAATATTTTGCCAATCCGAGTTGATGATTTGCAGCGAAATATTGAACTGGTTGAGCAATGCGTCGTCCGGGACATCCCACCAGGTCAAAGCCCGAATCCGCTGAAGTTCCGGGTCGAGCTGCGCGGCGTGGTCGATTAGGCGTATGCCATTGTCGTAATCAATGGCGGCGGTCTGGTGGTCGCAGCCCATAACGGGATGCGTGTATTTGCGAATTGACAGTGCTGGTTCGTCCACCAACAAGTCGCAGGACATGAGAACTTCCTGAACGGCAGCCAGCGTGTTGGCGTAGTTGAGCGGGACATTACTCGGGTCGTGCGCGAGCAAGATATGCGGATGCGCCTTGAGTATGTCGCGCGTGTCTTTCGAAAGCCGATAGCGTTTGAGATGAGTGTGCAGGAACATGCCATCAATACCAAGTTGGGCGTCCAGGTAGTAGTCGGATAAGCTTCCTGCGCTGTGGACCCGCCACAAATAGTTCGGATCCTGGGATTCATAGAATCCGACCAGGAAGTCTTGAGATTGTACTTTATCTCGAAGGCCCCTTACGATTTGCAGTAGTGGAGGCCACCCCTCACCCGATGCCTTCGCGCCGGCATAATATGTTGAAAAGTCTGCAGATTGTCCGAATTGGATACCCGCCACGAACCATATCACCAAGAGAACGGCCGTAGGCGACTTCCAACGCGGCAAAGAAACCATTCCATATGCAAATATGATTGAGAGCGGAATCCAGACAACAAGGAAGTATCGAATCCTCGTCACGGCGATTAAGGCGAACAGGTGATTCATCAGCAGCAGAAGCCCGGTCATAGCCAGCGCTACGGCAATTAATCTTGGCAGGTTGCTATTGCTTGTTTTCCGCAGCGCATACCATACAGCAGCCAGGAGCGGTATCCACAAGAAATCCGAAGCGTTGACAGCGAGGTGCAAGAAGGCGCGGATGATATCGGAACCTGAAGCGGCCAGTCCATCGTTTGTAACTAGTCCCACTCCATGCGCGAAGTCTGTTGCGAATGGGAATAAGAGCAGCGGTCCGATGGCCCAGCCACACACAATCTTTTTCCATCGACGGCTTCTTGGC
Source organism: Chloroflexota bacterium (assembly GCA_026713245.1). Classification (GTDB taxonomy): domain Bacteria; phylum Chloroflexota; class Anaerolineae; order Aggregatilineales; family Phototrophicaceae; genus UBA6055. The sequence continues at coordinate 8,622 of JAPOOU010000006.1, read as the reverse complement.
GCAAACAACACGTGAAATACCCCAAGCGCCGCGATAACAGCTACGGAAACAATCGTCGTATAAACCATAAACACAATACTCAATAGAAACGCCAGCCAGGAAAGTCTCTCCACGCGAGCGTTAAACGCAAGCTTCCAGTAATACGTCAAATGGATGGTGACAAGCAGCATAAACAATGTGTACATTCGCAACTCGTGAAAATACAGCAATACAAAAGAGTTGCTCGCTATCAGAAATGATGCGACGACGGCTACCCGACAATTGAAGACGCTAGACGCAAATCTATGTAGGAACGCGATCATGAGCACAGCTGCAAAGAGAGACAGCGACCGTAACGCGAATTGAGACCATCCGGCTATCCGCGCCCACATATATCCAATCCATGGATAGATCGGCACGTCGGCTGGACTATATTGCTTCATTGTTGCGAGCACGTCTTGCAGTGCCATAGTCTTATCAAAGGCGCCGAAATTCGTGAGCGACGCCAGTTCATCATTCCAGACTAGATCCGCGTTTAACCCGCGCACACCTACACCAAAGGCAAAGAGCAGCACTAATATCATAGGCGTGAGAACCCATAGGCGGCTGCGGCTAACGTTTCTGGAAGTTGAATTATCGGTGGTCTGTGACATTACGCTGGTACGCTAAAAGCAAGCAGCGGCAGTATCTTGGCTGATTCTCCACTTAACTGATCGCGACCGTTGACTCTCTTGCCCGTCTCACGATCATAGAGAACCAACATCAATCGGTACTCGCGCGGGGTCAAATCATCCGTTGGCAATTCAATGACGTTCCATGGGACGAGACTGTCATAAAGATGTCGATCGACTTGTCGAACATTGTTCCACTCTGATGAGATGATCTGAACGGAAATGTTGTATTCGTCCAATATGTCCGCGTCAGGAACATCCCACCAGGTCAGCGCCTGAACAATCTCCCTATCGGCATCGTAATATGCGGCGCGGTCGATTAACCGTACATCATTGTCGTAATCAATGGAAACGGGTCGGTGGTCGCAGCCCATGACAGGATGCGCGAATTTGCGAATTCGCAGCGCCGGCTCCTCCACCAACGATGTACACGATATGTAAGTTTCTTCAATGACCGCAAGCGTTTGGGCATAGTTGAGCGGCGCGTTCGAAGGGTCGTGCGCAAGTAGAACGTGAGGATGTGATTGCAGTATATCGCGTACATCCCGCTCGAGGCGATATCGTTTCTTGCTTGAGTGGAGGAATACGCCGTCTATGCCCAACTGTGCCCCTAGATAATAGTCGGAAGTGCTGTTCGAGCTGTTGTAGGAAACGCGACTGACGCGGTCGTTTTCAGAAAACCCGATTAGATAGTCCAATTCCTGCGTCTTGCCACTCAAGGCATAAACATAGTCGTGAAGAGGCGGATATTGCCTGTCGCGCGCCATCAGCCCCGCATAGGTAATCACTTCGCCCGACTGAAGAAACTGATAGCCAGCTACAGTCCACAGAATCGTGTATATGACCGCCACTGGTTTCCATAGACGAATGGCTGTAAGATAATACGCTATGAGAATGGCAATGAGAAACCATACAAGCAAGAAGTAACGCAATCTTGTCGCAGTTATAATCCCATAGCGCCAGTTGAGAGCCAAGATTAAACCGACCATTACCAGAGCAATGAAACCTAGGCGCAGGACTGATGGATCGCGCTTCTGCCACAGCGCCACTGCGCCAATTGAGAGAATTGGCAGCCAAAGTAAACTTGCGCCATTGGCCAGCAGATAAACAAACAGTTTCAGTACATCGGCCGCCCCCAGCGGGTTGGCGGTAACTCCCTGATTAAACTGTAGACCAGCGATGACATAGGGAGCATACGGCGAAAAGATCACCGCCCCCAAACACCATCCCAAAACGATCTCTAACCAACGACGAGATTTACCGACTAAAAGAACATGATACGAACCCAACCCCGCAAAAAGGATTGTCGAGAAGTTGTGCGTGTAGAAAAGCAGTGCCGACGATACAACGAACAGACACCAGGCGGATCGAGTTGTACGATGATTTTGCGCCAGTCTCCAGTACAGCCAAGTGTGCAGTATGCCAACCGCCATGAGCATGGTGTACATGCGAATATCATGAAAATAAAGAACTACGAAGCTGTTCGTAGTCACCAGTAGCGCGGCGAATAGCGCGGCGCGCTCGCCGAAAACATCGTGAGCAAAGCGATACAGCCCGGCGACAAATACCATGGCCAAATAAAGAGACAGGCTTCGAAGCGCAAACTGCGACCAGCCCGCGACCTGAGCCCAGTAAGCGCCCAAGACAAAATAGAGAGGGGCTTGATCCGGACTATATTCCTGGACAGACCCTATCACCTGCGTCGGCGAATATGGCGGATCAAAAGCGCCCATGAATGTGACCGATGCCAACTCGTCCGCCCATATCGGATCCAAATTCAACCCGTGAGCGCCCTGCGCGAATGCCAACAGCAATATGATCGTCATGGCGGCAATTGCTACGAGACGATTTCGTTGGATTGTGGCTTTAGGTGTGTCCGCCGTTGCCATCGGTCTATAGATTCCGGACGAATCCAAAACGTGTGATATCAAGCTGCCACGGGAACGCGAATCATTCCGCATCTTCCGGGCGCCTGGTGAATCCCCATAAGGGAAGTATACTGCCGGGCTCGTCAGTCGATTGATCCACCCCGACAACCTTCGACCCGGTATCACGTCTGTACAAGATCAACACAAGCGCGTAGTCATCGGCAGGCAACTCTTCTGTCGACAATTCGATCACAGACCATGGAACGATATTGTTGTAAAGGTGATGATCGGTTTGTCGGACATTCTTCCCTTCCGATGAGATGATTTGTAAAGAAAGGTTGTACTCGTCCAACATGGCTTCATCAGGCACTTCCCACCAGATAAGCGCATCTATTCGCTCCGCGCCGGCATCGAATCGCAGGGCCCGGTCGACAACGCGGATGCCATTGTCGTACTCAATCGACGCGGCTATGTGGTCGCATCCCATGACTGCATGCGCGTATCTGCGAATCAATAGCGTCGGCTCGTCCGCCAAGAGATCACAGGGCCCGAATACGGACTGGATGACCGCCGACGTTTTGGCGTAGTTCAGCGGCGCGTTGCTGGGGTCGTGAGCGAGCAAAACCAGAGGGCGCGCTTCTAGAATGGATCGAACGTCTTCCTCCAGACGATACCGCCTGAGGTTTGTATGCAGGAATACGCCGTCGATGCCAAGCAGGGCGCCAAGATAGTAGTCAGCTATCCCAACGCCTAGCCTGCCCTTGTTTTCATTCACAGAAAGCGACTCGGAGAATCCGACAAGGAAGTCATCAGGGCGCACTTTTCCGCGGAGACTGGTCTCATACAGATGTAGCGGCGGATATTGGAGGATTCGTTTATCATGCGTCGCGTATTGGCGAATCTGTCCTGATCGCTCAAACTGCAATCCCGCTAATGCCCAAACTGTTAATAGAATAATGGCGACCTTCGGTGAATGTGAAAACTCCGAGATGCTAAACGCGATAAGAATCATGCAAGGGAACCACAGAATCAGAAAATAGCGCATGCGGCTCAATGTGATCAAGTTAAACATCCAGCTGGCAACTATCAGAAGTGTGAAGTAAATAATAGCCAGCGAAACCAGGCTCAAGATCATGGTATTTCTTCTGCGCGAGATCTGGTACGCGAGGTTCAAGACTAGAGGAATCATTAGTATTCCAAGTCCGTTTGAAAGAAGGCCGACCAGGGGTTCAACCAACTCGGTCGCCAAAATTGCGCTTTCAGTTTCTCCATACTTGAATCCACGCGTTAGAAAGGTCGGCAGATATGGAGTCAGGGACCCCATTGCAACAGCCCATCCGGCGAGCATACTTCGTGTTCGCTTTGACAAACCTTCAATGAGCAAATGTGAAGCGCCAAGCGCAACCAAGAAGAATAGTCCAAGCAAATGCGTGTACAACAGAACAGCGGCGGATACTATGAAGCAGGCCCACAGCAGCAATGATGGGTTTTTGCTTTGCACGACACGTCGATAGCACCAAGTGTGAACGACTACAAGCAGCAGTATGAACATATAAGTCCGTATTTCGTGAAAAAAAATCATGACATAGGTGTTGCTCGTCATGACGACGGCTGCGACAATAGCGTATCGACGGCCGATATCGTCGCAAACAAGACGATACAGCCATGCGATCATCGCAATCCCAGCCAACAACGGTAGATAGCGCAGTGCCAACTGCGACCATCCAGCCAGTTGCGACCATCCGGCGCTCAGAAGATAGTAGAGCGGCACGTGATCGGGAGCAAAACTTGCAATTGTGTCTAATACCCGTGAAGGAGAGAACGGAGGATCAAGAGCGCCCGTGACCACTAACGATATCAACTCATCCCCCCAGATGACATCGGCGTTTAAGCCCGAAACGCCAATGGCCGATGCCACTAGCAGAATCAGGGTCATAGTGAAGAGATGTTTGATATCGCTGGCGTCCATCGAACTCCTCCGTCTATTATGTAATGGACCCTTAGCTATCGTACTAATCATAGGTGACAGTTATCATTCCGATTATGTATGAAATTCTAGCATCCGCCAACTCCAGCGCTCAACTGTTGCCGATACTCCGATTCCAACAGTCCAAATTGCCACATGCCGTGATAGGCGCCGCGCGAATAGACGCGCTCGCGCCAAAGGCCTTCCAGGACAAATCCCAGCTTTCGCAACAAGGCGGCCGATGCGGCGTTGCCTTCGGTGACATCGGCTTCGACGCGATGAACGCTCAGGCAATCAAAACAGAAGCGCAATACCTCGGAAACCGCCTCGGTCATGATTCCCCTTCGCCAGTAGGCGCTATGCAACTCATAGCCGATTTCCAGCCGTCTGTTTTGCGCTTCGTACAAATGGAAACCGCATGAACCAATCATACGATCCTTCGGTTTCAGCGTGATCGCCCAGCGAATGCCCGTCCGTCGTTTGAAAATGCGCTCCGCCCACTCCATGATAGACCATACCGCCGAGTCATCGGGGGCACCTTCAAATTCCAGCAGGTATTGCCTCACACGGGCGCACTGCCAGATCTCCGCCCAGGCAGCCAGATCGCTGGGATGGATGCGCCGCAAGCGAAGCCGCTCGCTTTCCAGTATTGGCGCCTCTTCAAAGTCGAAAGCCAAGGTCACAATCTCCGCCGGCCGACGGGCTCTTGATCGACAGATTCAAAAAGGGCGTTGCTTCGACTTCGCAGGCGAATATCATAAGCTGTCGGCGACAATCTCGGCGATATCCACCACGCTGATTTTCTCGCCAAGTTCCTTGCCGGCGTCCTCGAACATGCGCGTGCAAAATGGACACGCGACTGCGATAGCCTCCGCACCCGTCGACGTCGCTTCTTGAATGCGCTCCACACTTACTTTCTTTTCGCCGGGTTCTTCTTCCTTCCAGAATTGCGCGCCGCCCGCGCCGCAACAAAATGAGTTCCTGCGATTGCGCGGCATCTCTATGATGCCAACACCCATCGCTCCCAATGCATCGCGCGGCGGGTCGAAAACATCGTTGTGACGACCAAGATAACAGGGATCGTGAAAGGTGACATTGCTCCAGCGCGATGCCTCAGCCGCAACCGGCAATTGGCCAGAACCGATCAACTCGTCGATCAGCTCGCTATGATGAATAACCTCGAATGATCCGCCAAACTGGTGGTATTCCTTGCCGATATTGTGCAAACAATGAGGGCACGTGACCACGATTCTCTTGGGGGACAAGTCCTGTAGCGCGTCGACATTGGCGCTCGCCATTTCATAATACAAGTATTCATTGCCGGCGCGGCGCGCGACGTCCCCGGTGCAGCGCTCTTGCTCGCCAAGGACGGCGAAGTTGACATCAGCGGCATGCAGAACTTTCACCAGCGCACGAGCCGTCTGCTGGGCCCTGGGGTCGTAACTGACTGCGCAACCCGTCCAATACAAAATTTCAAAGTCGGGGTTCTCTTGTACAGTTGGAACCGGAAATTCCAGTCCCCGCGCCCAGCCGAGACGAGATTCGGCTATTTGCCAGGGGTTCCCTTGCCGTTCCATACCGTTGAAAGCGCCCAGCAACTCGTTGGGGAACTGGCTCTGCATGAGTACGGCGTCGCGCCGAATGTCGATTATGTCGAACATCGGCTCGTTGCCGACCGGGCAAATGTCGACGCAGGCGCCACAAGCTGTACATGCCCAAAGCGCCGACTCGCTCAGAAGCATGCCGCCTAATGCCCGCCCCTCTTTGCCCTTTGCCAGCGACTCCCAATCATCCTTCATATAGAAACGTTTATTGACTTCAAGCGCGGCCGGCGACAATTCCTTGCCGGTCGCATACGCCGGGCAAACATCTTGGCATCGATTGCACATGATACAGGCGAAACCATCGAAGATATGCGTCTGATGAAGGTCTTCCAGGCGAGCAGCCCCAAACTGTTCGGCCGCGTCATCTTCAAAATCAAGTGGTTCTAATTCTCCGAGCGAACTGCGCTCCGGTCGAGTCAAGAAATTTAGCGGCGCCATGAACAGATGCGCATGCTTCGTAGACGGAAAATATGGCAAGAATACCAGAATGCCGCCCAATGCGATCCACCACCACAGGCGCCGCAATACTACTAACGCGTCGACATTTAGGTTTTGCCAAAGTGGCGCCACCGCCGAAGCAAAGGGCATGAAAGGATCGTGACCGTGTTGCGCCACCGTTATCGATTCGCCAAGAAACCGCGCGCCGACGTGCAGCAGGATGAATGCCGCAACAATCAGTGAATCACGATTTATAGCGCCACCGCGCACACTGGGATGAAGCAGAACGTTGTCATTGAAATGTAGCGCGCGCCTGCTCGGCAAATAGTAGCGGCGGGCGATGAAATAGCAGATTCCCAACAGCACTACAACGCTCAAGACGTCCGCTAGCAAGCGAAACAGGTCAAACCATGTTCCCCAAACGGACAATGTCAACTCAAAGCCGGGCACGTAGCCAAGCGCCAGGTCCACAAGGTTAACAAGAAAGTAGAAAGTGAAGCCTAAGACGATGCCCCAATGAAAGAGGCCGGTTGCTCGTCGAGTCCGTAGTGTCGGCCGCTGAAACAGGTAAACCGCCAGCGCCCGCAACGTCCTCCGCCACAGCCCGTCTAGTTGCAGCTGACCCCGCCCTCGCTGAATGATGCGGACCATGTCTGCGAATCCGGAGTAGGCCGCGCCAATGGAGAATGCCGCAAGAAGGGCAAAAAGCAGTTTCTCAACGTCCGTCAACATGCACAAGTTTCCGTTTCATCAATGATATGGGCCCGCGCGCCAACTACGTCCGAACTCAGTTTACCATTGCTGGTATCTTTCACCAACCAGACTAAGGGGCAAGTAACTTTGATAACCTCAAATTATTTAATCGCCGAGAACGCCGAGAATTTTGCACTCGCCCATCATAACAGGAGGCAGTGTAGCCGCGGCAGCGATGAGATCTGCCGCGCTCACGCAGATTCGTAAGCCTTCTCGTCGCAAGCGCGACGCGGTTTAGGTATTTTGGGGCGTTTCGCCGAGACGCCCACTAATATAAGATCATTTAACAAGGACGTCTTACGAGACGCCCGTACATTTTCCTAGATTTATGCGGCACGCGACATATATTGCTCGTTGATGCGATTGCCCTGGAGGACGAAGGGACAAGTAAGTTTGATAACCTTAAGATCATCCGTACTGTGAATAGGGTTCGGCACCACTATCACGGGAGTATGCACAATGATAGATTTTGCACCGATGCAAAATGGCGAAATTACCTATCTCGAATACGCCGAGCGCGAAGAAATCAGTGCGAAAGCGCTACGAAAGCTCAGCGACGAGAGTATCGACTACTTGCTTGCGCTGCTGGACGGATTGACAGACGCGGACATGGAAAACACACCCGAAGATTCCGAGGCCGATGATCCCTATGCGGTAGATGGCGAAGAGAGAATCGGCTGGACTTTCGGACATCTGATCGCTCACGTCACCGCCAGCACCGAGGAGGCGGCCGCATTCAGTTCCCTGCTTGCTCGCGGCGTCGCCGCTTCAGAACGGCCGCGGTACGAGACGCCCTGGCGCGATATGACATCGATCGCCAAGGTCCGTCAGCGGCTTGAGGAAAGCCGGCGCATGCGCAACGCCTACCTCGAGACCTGGCCAGATTCACCCTTTCTTGATGTGCATCGCGTCGTATCAGAGCGATTTGCCGCGCGCTTTGGCAACATGAATGCGCCGGCCGCCTTCCTGTTTGGGCTTTCACACGAGGTCGGTCATTACGGTCAGATCAAAGAAGTCAAGCAACAGGCGCTAGCCGCAAGGTCCGTGGCATAAAACCGCCACATAGCCTCGCGTTTGAGGCAAAAAACCAAAGGGGCGAACAATCGGACATTGTTGAAAAACTGTTTTCACCAAGTAGCGGTCCCGAAAACTTGGACACTGACTCGAGAGACTTCACCAACGCTCGCCCAACTGGGCAAAGAGCGACTATATAGTCGCCCTTTGCTTTGCCCTTTCCGCTATGCTCCTGTTTACGTAAACCGCATCGCTCTAGCGACGAGTAGGCTTACGATTTTGCGTGAGCGCGACATTCCTGGGACCTTTTCGCCGGTTACGCGCCGAGC
>JAPOOU010000074.1 GCA_026713245.1 Chloroflexota bacterium | reverse complement strand
CAGCGAAAAGGTCCCAGGAATGTCGCGCTCACGCAAAATCCTAAGCCTTCCCGTCGCATGAGCGACGCGGTTAACGTAAACAGGGGCGAGCCCGTGGCTCGCCCACCCGAACGCGAAAATCACCTACCAATTAGGAGTAACGCATGACAGCATACAATTACCCCGAGCCGCTCGGCGATCTAAGCCGGAATATCAACCTCTGGGCCCAGCTCAAAACGGAGACCGGCGCCCCCGGGGTGCAAGAAAAGGTTGCTGAAATCAAATCCTTGATCGCGAAGGAGCTGGCCGAGCTGCGCGCCTTGCCCGATGACCCCGATCTCGGCGCGGCGGAACCGAATGACTTGGACGGCATTCGCGCGCTGCGTCCGGATGGCCCCCGCCGTTATTGGACGGCGCTGCCGGGGTCGGATTACCGCAATCGGCTGGAAGGAGCGATGTTGGGGCGTTTTGCCGGCTGCACGCTGGGCTCGATCGTTGAACTTTGGGAACCTGACAAGATGGAGCGTTGGGCGGCTTACCTAGGCGATGCCTTCCCGCCGATAGACTACTGGAGCGAGGCGGAGCGGCCCTTTGAATTCAAATACGAGACAAGCCGGCGCGATGCCTTCACGCCCTCCAAAATGGACGGCGCGCCCACCGATGACGACCTCATCTATACGCAGCTGGGCATGCTGATCCTGGAGGATTACGGACCCGACTTCACGGTGGACGATGTTGGCTCTGCCTGGGTTAAGTACTTGCCGGTCTCGCCAGCGTCCCCCGTGCTCGGTAATCTGCAAGCCGGCGTACCGCCGATGAAGGCGGCTGACGTTGACAATCCCACCATGTTCTGGATCATCGGTGATATCCGCTCCGATCCCTGGGGCTATGCCGCGCCCGGCTATCCCGAGAAAGCGGCCGAATTCGCCTGGCGCGACGCCACCGTCTCCAGCCGCCGCAACGGCATCTACGGCGCCATGTACGTCTCCGCCGTCATCGCTGCCGCCTTCGCCCTGGGCGATCCCATGGCTGCGGTTGAAGCCGGCTTGAGCGAAATCCCGGCGGATTGCGTCCTGGCGCGCGAAGTGCGCTGGGCATTGGATGCCGCCGACGATATCAAAGATTATCTCGCGGCGCGCGCGGCCGCTGACGAGCGTTACGCCGGTATGCACTTGGTGCACACCATCAACAACGTGGCGCTGACCATTTGGGGGCTGAAAATCGGCGGCGACGATTTCACCAAGGTCATCGGCGAGACGGTGGCCATGGGCATGGACAACGACTGCACCGCCGCCAGCGCCGGCAGCATCTTCGGCGCGGCTTATGGCAAGCGCGCCATCCCCGAGCAGTGGACGCGCAACTTTAACAACAAGGCGCATTCATTCATCATCGGCACAGAGTCATTCGCCATTGACGATATGGTCAATCGCTTCACCGCCCTGGCGGGGCAGGTGATGTCAGGGGAATAGGCGATTCACATACATTAGGCGTAACGGCTTGCATATTATCCACGTTGGTAGCTGTGTTGCCAAAAAGATCAAACGCTTTAATTCGGGAGCCGAAGCAAAGCGCCAATTTGGCGCTTTGTCGGTATTGTAGCGGGAGATTTTACTGCGAGTCTTGTATTGCGAGATCGGGCAGTAGTGACGTTCCCGACGCAAGCACATTCGAGCATGTCCAGTAGCGCTCGTATTCTCTAATTCAAAGTTATCCCGCGGTTTTCCAAAGCAATTTCAATAGATTCGAGTTTACGAAATACGTAGTCATTAGTCTCTTCAATGTGCGCCGTGCGCTGGTCAACCCTTTCCCATGCCTCGCCGTTTGCTCTGTTATTATCGCGTTGTTCCCTGATGAAATCATCCAATCGTTTGTTAGTGGCATGCTGCGCACTGGCAAGGCCTTCAAGATGGGTAGTAATGGCGCTAAGGCGATCATCAATAGCGTCAAAGCGGATTTCAAAGGCGTCAGACCGGTTTTCACTGGCGTCAAGACGCTTCTCAATAGCGTCAATGCGGCTTTCAATAGCGTCAAAACGCTTCTCAATAGCGTCAAAACGGCTTTCTATGACATCGAAACGGTTATTAAAATTTTGTAATACTTCAGCGAGTAGATCACGGGTCACAAGCTGCGGAAGCTGTTGCTCCACTCGCGTCAGTCTTGTATCGAATTGTTCCATCATCACCGCCTCTGATTTGATATTGATATAATACTATATCATAGCAGAATGGGATAATGCAAGTAGTTGAGACTATAGAGTTATTTAGCCGGGAATTGTGCCATTCTTTTATTATGATGTTATCATACAAAATTGTGATTACACTGGATTCAGATCAAAACACTCGCTCGAAATAGTCTTTCAATAATACTAATGCTAGACTTGTGTACCCTAATGAATGGAGACATAGAAACTCTAACTGAAAACGTTCGCACATTGATTTACTGTTCCAATTGCATACTGGGAGGCCAGGGATGTGGGCAATAGGCCACCGAGACCGAGGCTATGCTCCAGCAACTAAGCCTCTTCATATCAGACGTCCGCGGCTACGCCCGCGCGCGTTGATCTGGCATGGCTTGAGCAACAATGGAGGTGGAGTAAATGACCCTATCGCCGCCGCTACTGGCGCTGGATTCGCGTAATTTCACGACCGTCGAAAATGCTGAACTTCAGTTGGGAAGCGTGCAAAAAAGCAGGCGCAATCCGCTTTTCTGCGAAGACTTCTTCGCGGATCCGCCAAAGCGCTGGGAAGCGCGCTTCGACAATGTCTATCCCAGCGTCATTTATGACGAGGATGAAGGCATTTTCAAGTGTTGGTACAAGTCCTTCATCGTCGATGAAGCATCGATCGAGACGCCTTTGGCGCAGCGTCCACAAACGCGCTACACCGGCGGCGAACGCGAAGAAGGCCTACTCTACGCGACCTCGAACGACGGCGTGCATTGGGAAAAACCGGCGCTGGGACTGATCGAATTTGAAGGCTCGCGCGCCAACAATATCGTCATGCGCCGCGCCATACATGGCATCCATGCCGGCGGCGTACTTAAAGACCCTCGCGATCCCGATCCCACCCGTCGCTACAAGTTCATCCACCGCAATCCACGGGCGGGGCGCATGGGGACTTGTTTTTCCGCGGACGGGCTGCGCTGGTCGCAGCCCCGGCTCTGGCCCGAACACGATGCTGTCGGCGATACGCATAACAACGCCATCTGGTCGCCGGATTTGGGGCGCTACGTCGGCATCACGCGCGGCTGGTCGGAGCGAGCTTTTCATGGGCTCCGTACTGTCCTGCGCAGCGATAGCACGGACTTCCTGCATTGGTCCGCGCCGGTCGAGGTTATGCGCGGCGTCGACGCTCACGATCAGATCTATTCCATGCCCATCGTTCAATACGCAGGTCTATACATAGGCTTGCCGGCGGTATTCCATAAGGGCGACGAGAAGGCGGCGGATTGGGATACCGTTGATACCGAGCTGGCCTGGAGCGCCGACTCGGTCCACTGGGGACGGATTTGTCCCGGCCAGGCGCTGATCCCGCGCGGCCGGGGCAGCTATCCCGACGGCGAATACGACTGCGGCTGCATTTACGCCGCCGCTCCCATCGTACATGGCGAGAAGCTCTTGATTTATTACGGAGGCAGCAACGGCTTGCACAATAACTGGCGCGAAAGTTCGCTTAATCTAGCAACGCTCGATATCGACCGTTTCGCCGGGTATGGTCCGCGCGAGGAGCGGCAAACGGCGCTAGTGACTACGGCGCCGCTGCGGCTGGACGCGGACTTGATTACCGTCAACGCGCAAATCGCGGCCGACGGGGCTATCCGCGCCGCGCTGCTCGACGGCGCCGGCTCGTGCTTGCCCGGCTACGCGCTTGAGGATTGCCTGCCCCTGAAAACGAGCGGCATATCATGCAAGCTGCGTTGGAAAGGCCCGCCACCGGCTTGCCAGCCAGGGCGGACCGTGCAACTGGCGATTGCATTGGACAATGCCACGCTCTACGCCATCAAGGGCGCGAGCCGCCTTTCCGATTGATCCTGTAATTATCCATAACAACCGTAAGCTGATGCGCTTGGACGGATCACGGATTGCAAATCCCTTTGATCAATTCCGCCAGCAGCGCCGTGCGCGGGACAATGCTGCTCTTCAGAATATACTCGTCCGGTCCGTGATCCAGTCCGCCAATTGGTCCCAGCCCGTCCAGCACCGGCACGCCGGCTTGAGCGGCGAAAGCGCTGTCGGCGGCGCCGCCCGTGCTGACGCCGCGCAACTCAAATCCCAGATCGGCGGCCGCGCGGATCGCCAGCGCTTCCAGGCGCGCGACCCCGGCTGTGCGGGGCATGGGTGGCGAGGCGAGACGATGCTTCAATGTGAATCGTATGTCATCAATCGCCGGGCGCGCAAATATACCCGCGATTTCGGCGACAGTGCGATCCAGCTCGTCCTGCTCGAAGGCACGGATGTCAATGCTCGCGCTGGCATGTTCGGGCACCACATTCGGCATCGTGCCGCCGCCGATCATGCCGATATTGATGGTGACGCCGCTCACGGGATGCGCCAGCGCCTCGGCTTGCAGCAGCCGACGCAGCAAGCCGCTGATGGCGTTCCGCCCCTTTTCCGGCTCAACGCCGGCGTGCGCGCTACGCCCCTGCGCCTCGACGCGCACCACGACATTGCCCTTGCGCGCGGTAACGATATCGCCATTGTCGCGCGCCGCTTCCAGCGTTAGCACGGCGTCGGCGCCGGCCATCGCGTCGCGGATCAACGGGATCGAGTTGCGCTCGTCCACCTCTTCATCAGCGACGCAGAGCAGCGTCAGCATCCTGAAGTCGTCAAAGCCGAGCGCGTTCAAGGCTTCCATGGCATAAATCCCGGCCAGCAAACCCGCTTTCATATCGCATGTGCCGGGTCCCAACAGTCGGTCGCCGGCCTGTTTCAGCGGTCGCCGCGCGGCCGTGCCGCGTGGATACACCGTATCGCTGTGCCCCAGCAGAATGATCTTGGCGCTGCCGCGTCCCCCCAAGCGCGCCAGCAGGTGATCGCCAGTGTCTTGCTGCGGGAAGCGTTCGATGAAGAAGCCAAGTGCCGCCAGGCGCTGCTCCAGCCAGTCGTTGACGCGATTGCAGCCGTCTTTTTGGTAAGTGCCGGAGTCGATCGCTACCAGCAGCGCGAGGTCTTCCAGGTATTGATCCAATTGCGAGCGCAGATACTCGAGGAGCGCCATCTATCCCCATCTATCCCGCAATGCCGCACCAGCGCAAGACGACGCCGGCGAATACCTTGGCCGTTTCGATCACCGAATCCAGTTCCACGTATTCGTTGTCGCCGTGCAAGCCCGCGCCGGCCGGACCCAGGATGATCGGCGTCATGCCGGCGCCGGCGTAAAAGGCGGCGTCGGTAACGGCGCGCTTGCCGGTCAAGACCGTTTCGATGCCCAGCTTTTGATGCGTATCCCGCACAGCTTTTATCAGCGGGTGATCCGGCGGCGTGGAAAAAGGCGGGAAGTCAATATTCGATAAATGCCATTGCAAGGTCGGCGGATGATCGCGCAGCCAGGGATCGGTGCGCGCGAATGCCGCCACAAAGGCTTCAAATTCGTTGCGAACTTCCTCAAAGGACTCGGTCGGCAGGTATTTGAAATCGAAGTCGATCACGCAGACGTCGGGGATCATAGCCGGGTTGGAGGTGATTTGCGGCAGGCCGTTTGCACCCAGCCCAACGCCGCCGACCATCACGCCCGGATTGATGGTGGTGATGCCCGGCGGCATCAGCGGATGATGGCGGCCATGCGCCCACTCGCGCTCCAGTTCGCGTACCGCAGCCACGAACTTCACGCCTTTCTCAATCGCGTTGACGCCTTCGGCATTTTCGGCGTCAGGCTCCGGCTGTGGGTAGATCTGCGCGAAGCGCCAGCCGGCGTGCGCCGCCCGCCCGCGGATGGTCACGCGCAGCCAACTGAGCCCGCCCTCCGCCGCGTCGATAAAGCCCGATGTCGGTTCGGCGACGATGACGCCGTCGGCGCGGTAGCCGCGCTTGATGACATCCCTCGTACCCGCGAAGCCGCCAGCTTCTTCGTCCACCACGATATGCAGTTGCAGGTCGCCCTTCAGTTTGACGCCCGCCCTGATGATCGCCTCGCTCGTCGCGATGAAAGCAGCCACGCCCGCTTTCATGTCAACCGACCCGCGCCCGTAAAGCTTGCCGTCGACGATGTCACCGCCCCAGGGATCATAGCGCCAGCCTTCCCGGTCCCCGATAGGCACGACATCAATGTGCCCGTTGAAGGCCAGGCTCCGTCCCCCGCCGTCCCCGCGACGCCGCGCCACCAGATTCGGTCGGCGCGCTTCCGCTTCCCAGCGGGTTACATCCAGCCCCAGCGCCTTCAGCCTGGATTCGAGATAGTCTTGTACGTCGCTTTCCTGGCTGTTTGCCGGGTCCGCCATGAAGCGCGGATTGACGCTTTTGAAAGCGACCATATCCTGAGTCAGCTTGATGATGTCGTCGCGCATGGCGTCCAGGCGACGGTAAACGCCCGCTTCAATCGCGTCCATATGCTCTTGTCCTATCCGCTCAAGGGCAGGTTCTGCCCGGCGGCGCTGCCGCCATCGACGATCATGACCGAGCCGGTGATGAAATCGGCTTCATCCGACGCCAGATAGCGGACCATCGCCGAAATATCGCGCGGATAGCCGATGCGCCCGCGCGGGGTCATGCCGACCAGGGCGTCAATATAGGCCTGATCCAAACCCCAGTCCGGCACCTCGACCAGGCCGGGCGCCACCGCGTTGACTTGTATATTGTGCTCGGCCGCTTCAAGGGCCAGCACTTGCGTGAACATCGAGATCGCCGCCTTGGACGAGCAATAGTGCGCAGCGCCGACCCGCGCCCGGATCGACGCGGTCGAACTCATGTTGATGATTTTCCCGCCGGACTCGACAGGAATCATCCGCCGCAGCGCCGCGCGGCTGAGCAAGAACATGCCCTTCATGTTGACATCCCAGACGCGGTCCCACTCCTCCTCGCTCATGTCGACGACGAGGCTGTTGGGATAGACGCCGGCGTTATTGACCACTATATTCGGCGCGCCGAATTGGGCCTTCAGCGCGTCCATGATCGCTTCGACTTGCGCGGCGCAGCGGACGTCGGCGGCCAGCGCCATTGATTGCCCGCCGGCTGCGGCGATCTCCGCGGCTACCGCCGACGCTCGCTCGATATTGACATCGTTCACGCCGACCCGCGCGCCCTCGGCGGCGAAGTCCAGCGCGACCTGACGTCCGATGCCGTGCCCGGCGCCGCTGATCAAGACCGTCTGATTATGAAATCGCGACGGCATCGTCATTCGATCCACTTCGCCGCTGGCATATCGGTATCGGCGCGGGGCAGCGTCGGCGCGACATCCTCTTGATGACAGTAATCGGCGATCTCGCTTAGCTTGGCCCACCATACGCGCGGGAAGCCCCGGATGTAACGGATCAAGCGTTCAAGAACGATCAAGCCCGAGGGACGTCCCGCCAGGAAGGGGTGCATAGTCATATTGAAGAGACCGCCGCGCGCAAAGAGGCCATCGAACTCGGCAGTGAAGACTTCCAGGCCGATCGAAGGCGGGCTGATGCCGTTGCCGATCGCCGGCACCGAAACAAAGCCGAACTGCACCCAGTCGTCGTTGCGCCAGCTGACGGGCAGTTCCAACAGATCGCCCTCGGACGTTTCCACCCAGTAGGGAATGTCGTAGCCCATCAGGCTGCTGTCGAACTGGAAGCCGTAGCGCTTGAGCAGGGCGGGCGACGACGGTTTCAGTTCCCAAGCCGGCGAGCGATAGCCGACCGGTCTGCTGCCGGTGATCGTCTCGATGACGTCGATGCCGGCGCTGAGCACCCTTTCTTCCCGCTCGTCGCTCAAGCCATCGGGGCGCTCGTGCATGAAGCCGTGATGCCCCAGGTCATGGCCGCGGGCCACGATCTCGCGCGCCAGGTCCGCGTGCAACTCCAGCGTGCGCGCGGGCGAAAAGAAACTGGCTTTGATCTCGTAGAGATCGAGCAAGTCGAGGATATTCGGCATGCCGACATTGGGCCCGTAACTGAACTCGGACATCAGCGCCATGCGTTTGGTGGCGTTGGGCGGGTCGAGCATGTAGGGAATGGTCTCGCCGTCCAGGTCGAATGTGAGAGCGGCGGCGCAGATACGATCGTTTTTCCATTTGAAATCGCCCATTTGGATTCTCCTTGCGCCGGTCTATTGCCGGTCTACTTGAAGTACGGCAGCACCTGGTCGGCAAACAAGTTGATCTTCGCTTCGAGTTCGCTCCAACTCTGATGGAAGAGCCAAATGACGGCGTATTCCAGGCCGGCGTCCTGGTATGCCTCGAGTTCGGCGACGACCTCGGCGGCAGTTCCGCGCGGGATGTGACCCGGCGCGCTGTAGCCTTGCGCCGCTTCGCGCGGCGCCAGCAACTCGATATTGCTGCGCAGACTTGCCGTGACGGCGCGTCCATTTGCCATGCCGCGCAACTCAGCCACGCCTTCGCCCAGCTCCGCCGCTGTCAAGGCAAGT
>JAPOOU010000007.1 GCA_026713245.1 Chloroflexota bacterium | reverse complement strand
CCCCGGTCGGGGTCGCCGGCGTAAACGTTGGTTCGCGTCCGCGCATGCCCAACTTACCCAGATTCATGGGATGGATGCCGTCCACGTCTTTTCCCAGGCTGATTTCGTTCAGCACCGCCTCTTCATCAACGTGATTCGGCAAGGGCAACTGCGCCAGAATGCCGTGGATTGCGGGATCTTCATTGAAGCCGCGGACGGCGTCCCCAACTTCCCCCTGTGTTGCCGAACCGGGCAGTATCCGCGCCGCGGACACGATGCCGACCCGCTCGCAAGCCCGCCGCTTCATTCGCACATACATCGCCGATGCCGCATCGTCTCCAACAAGAACGACGCCAAGCCCGGGGGCGGCGCCGGCTTGCTCAATGAACTTGCTGGCCGATTCTTTGATTTCGCCCTGAATTCCTGCGGCAATCGCGCGGCCATCGATGATTTGCGCTGACATAGCCCCACCCTTTCATCGTCAAACTGTTTATCAAGCGAAGTTTGCGCGACCGCTCAATCCAACTTCTCGTTCGCCGCGTCGAGACCGCCCCCAACAAATATGGAGTTTGTGCCGCCGTCCTGCTAAACTTGGACGAAGCGCCAACTGATCCAAGGATAGCATAGAGTGAAATCATCCGAGAGTCTGCGGGGTCTGATCTTGGTGATGATCGGACCCGGCGGGGCCGGCAAAAACGCCATTATGAAAGCCATTATCAAACATTACGCCAATATTCGGCAGTTGGCAACGGCGACCACGCGCGACATGCGATCCGACGAGAAGCAAGGTCGCGAACATGTCTTTGTCAGCCGGCAACAGTTCAAGGCCATGATCGCCAGGGGCGAACTGCTTGAACACCAGGAGGTGACCCCGGGCAAATTCTATGGCATTCCGCGACAAACCGTTGCCGACGGTTTGAAAAACGCTGAAGTGCGTATCGCTGATATCGAAGTCTTGGGCGCGGAGAAACTGGCGCGCGCCTACCCGGAAAATGTCGTTCAGGTCTTTGTCACGGTTCCGGGGGAGACTATTGATGAGCAGAGTAAAGTTTTGGAAGGGCGCATGCGGCAGCGCGCTGATGGCGCAACCGATATCCATCATCGCTTGGAACGCGCCCGGACGCTTGAGTTGCCCTATCAAAGCCAGTGCGACTATGTCGTGGTTAATGGCACGCTGGCGGGCGCGATCTCCTCGACGCGCGCTATCGTTGAAGAAGAGCTGTCGCGACGTGGTCTGCCAGGAGCGCCGTTATGACGGAACTATCAGCATATCATCAGAACATGGGCGCCCTGCTGGCCGCGGATGGCATTCCCTTGCATTACGGCGACCTCGGTGCGGAATATCACGCTGCCTTTGATGGCGCGATACTGCTGGATCGCTCGCACGAGGGTCGCATCGTTTTAGAGGGAGACAGCCGCTTCGATCTAGTCAATCGCATGTCGACCAATGACCTGTTGGGCATGAGCCCGTTCGAGGGCCGCCCCACGGTTTTCACCAACGCTAACGCGCGAATTCAGTTTCGAGCGATGTGCTACAACTTGCCAGAGGGCTTGCTGATGATCAGCGAGCCCGGACAGGGGGGAGGCCTTGGCGATTATCTGCGACGCAACATCTTTTTTGGCGATAAGGTCGCGGTGCGTGATCAATCCCTGACGACATCTCAATTCGCGATCCACGGGCTCAAGGCTCAGCGGATAATAGAGCAAGTCGGCGTCGAGCTGCCCCCGCCGGCGGATTACTTCGCATATGAACTCAACCTCGGTCATGCTGCTGCAACGGCGGCGCGACGCAGGTCCATCATTGGCCAGCACTGGATCGTCATTTGCCCCGCCGCGAGCGCAACGGCCATTCATCGACAGATTCTGGATCTGGGCCAGTCAATTGAGCTGCGGCCGGCCGGCTCGCTCGCCTACAATCTGCTGCGAATTCGTGGCGGAAGCCCGGCCGGCCTGGAACTGTCTTCCGAATACATTCCTCTCGAGGTTGGCTTGTGGGACGAGGTCAGCTTCGAAAAAGGTTGCTATACGGGCCAGGAAATAATCGCGCGCATGGAGAGCAGACAGCGCCTTGCCAAGGTGATGGTTCGCCTGGAATTGGAACATCCGCTGACGGCGCCGACTATAATATATTCTGATGGCAAAGAATGTGGCAAGCTAACAAGCAGCGCAGAGAGCCCCGATGGCGAGATTTTTGCGCTGGCCGTCCTAAAGACTGCCAGCGCCCGCCCCGGGACCCAGCTCGAAGTCGGCGATGCCGGCAGTCCGGCGCGTGTACGCGACTATGCCGGCGCGCAACCAGCCTTCATCACCGATTGAAGGACTTCGCGCGGGCTCCTGTTTACGTTAACCGCGTCGCTTATACGAGGAGACGGCTTACGATTTTGCGTGAGCGGGGCAGGCCTTTTCGCGGCCGCCGAGCGGCTAAACGAAGACAGTAGGGTTGGCGCTATTGGGAGACTCTCAGTTGAGTCGGGGAGGATCCCCGTCAAAAAACAGCGCCCACCAGAGTTCCCAGTTTTCCGGCTCCGGTTCCGTCGTCACAAATTCGACCAAAGTTACAGTTGTTGAAGGGGTCGCGTCGTCACTTTCGATGCCTTGAGGAATGATCAGAATTTCGCCCTCGCGGATCATCTTGCCGTCGTCCCGCGCCCAGTACTCCACATAAGCATCGCTCTTGACGTATTTCAGTTCTTCGACCAGGGACCCTTGTTCGATTTGCAGATCCTCAATTTCGGCCAAGACTTCGGCGTGGATCCCCTGCAATTCGCGACCCAGTTGTATGCGGCTGCTAAAATTAAGCGTCAAGAGCAATCCCAGCGTCAAGATGACTGCGATCAGGATTTGGGCGCTGGAAAAACGCTGACCCAACGAGTGCTTCTCGTCGCTTTCCCGCGTTGAAACTATGTCGGGCGTCGCTTCAGCCATCGCGCATGCAAGTCCAGATTGCCGGATCATCCATTATGATAATACAGAACCAATAAATTGCTTTGGATCGTCACACAATTCGGCGAACAAACTTAATGATGATCTACTTTTCTCGCGCGAGGGGAATGCCCCCGGTCTCGCCGGGGCGCGTTTCCGGGACCTTGCGCCGGCCGCGCGCCCGACGCCTGTCCCCATAAAAAGAACGAACTCGACCGTATGATCGAGTTCCTTGCTGTGCCGAAGGTGGGAGTCGAACCCACACTCCCCGAAGAGAACTACGCCCTGAACGTAGCGCGTCTGCCAGTTCCGCCACTTCGGCTGGAGCATGCCGCAAAGTATACCCACTTGGCGGGCTATGTCAATATGACAATCCGCCACGCCAATCGCTTCAAAATCTCTTCACCGCCGGTGAACACAAGTAAGACCAAGTTAGTCGTGCAACGAAAATGCATGTACTGTAGGGGCGGCACGCTGTGCCGCCCGTTCCTTCACACACTGTAATCGGGCGTTTCAACGAAACGCCCCTACAACTCGTCAAATTTTCAAATTCTCATTACTTACTTGCACTCACTTGTGCATCCTCTGTAGTTAAATCCTGGCCCGCATTAGCCTCACTATGACTCAGCGCAGTTGAAGCGATACGCCTGGTAATCGGTCGACAATGGCTTTATGCTGCTCGCCGCCTTTGCTATAATTCGCGACGATTCCCGTCCGTCACCACCCGAGGACTTCTCATGCGCGCACTGGTCGTTTGCTCCCTCTCGTTATTGCTGACGCTTGCCAGCCCCGCGCTCGCGCAAGGGCATTCCGGGATCACGGCGCAGGCCCTGGGACAGGCGAACCTGCGCGCCGGCGACAATATCAATTCGGCGCTGATCGGCGAGATCACCGCAGGCACAACCTATCCCGTGCTGGGACGAAGCCAGTTTTATCCCTGGCTCTTGCTTGGATCGCCGGGGACGGCCAGTCCTGTCGGCTGGGTATACGAGACGCTGGTCGCCATCAGCGGGGATCTCGATCAGGCGCCCGTTTCCCATTTGCAACTGGATCGCGCGCCGGCGACGGCCACAGCAACATCGACCGCGCTTCCATCGCCGTCGGACTCGCCAGACGCGGATCCAGGTCTCAGCTCAAGCCCCAGGCCAAGTCCGGCCCGCTTCGGCGTTAGCGGCGAAGTCATCGGTGAAGTCAACATTCGCTACGGACCCGGCATAGACTATCCGCGCGTTGGCCTGGCCCAAGCCGGGCAAGAATTTGCTATCACAGGTTACCATACGCAATTTCCCTGGGTGCGCATTTATTTCGAGAGCGCGCCTAACGAGCAGGCCTGGATCGCGCGCGACTTGCTGCGCGTCCGCGGCGATCTCTTCGGTACGCCGGCTATCTCCCAAACGCGGCTGAATCTGCCGCCCTTGACCGCAACCCCGCCCGCAATCAGCGGCGGCGAGGGGGCGCCGCTCAGCACCGGTTTCCGGATTCTCGCTGATCACTTGTGGAACCTGGTATTGGAAAGCGGTTTCGATCCGCAAACCAGTCGTTTCGGGGCCTTGTTTGTGATGGATTTGCAGAGCGGAGAAGCTTTCAGTTTCGGCGCTGACATCGCCTTCAGCGGCACCAGTATCAACAAGGTTGCCATTCTCACAGCGCTCTACACGCAATTGGAGGGCCCGCCATCGATCTCGCTGGCGACCGACATCGCCAATACAATGATCTGTAGCGAGAACGTGGCTACAAACCGTCTGCTGAGCATGCTCGGCGGCGGCAACACCTATTACGGCGCCGAAGCTGTGTCCGGCTTTTATGACCGGCTGGGCTGGTCGCGTTCTTTCATCACGGCGCCATTTACCACTATCGGCACACCGGAGCCGCCGCCAGGACCTATCAAGCTGCCGGAGACCAGCGCCGACCAAGTCAAAGCCAATCCGGATCTCTCAAATCAACTGACAGTGTCGGAGGCGGGCGCCTTGCTGGGGGGCATTTATCGTTGCGCCTATCGCGAAGACGGTCCGCTCATCGAGGCATTTGGCAGTCGCCTAGAGCCGAGAGAATGTCGGCAGATACTCCATGTCATGAGCAGCAACACGGTGGACGCCCTGCTCAAAGCCGGCGTGCCCGCCGGCACCCGCGTCGCGCATAAACACGGCTGGATCGCCGATACGCATGGCAATGCCGCCCTGTTCTTCACGCCCGGCGGCGACTACGTCATTGCTATGATGCTCTATCAGCCGCAGTGGCTGAACTTCGGGGAATCGCTGCCGCTGATCGCCGAGGTTTCCCGCCGCGTCTACAATTACTTCAACCCGCAGGCGCCGCAGCCCGAAATCCGCGACGGCTATATTCCCGACGCCGCCAGTTGCAACTACAACGGCGATCCTCTGGTGATAGACATCATGCAGCCGCTATGGAACGAATAGGATCGCGACTTCGCGATGCGGAATAACACGGCTAGCGCAACTTGTAGTGGGTATCCGGCAAGTTTCGCAATCTTTCCGCAGCCTGCTCCGCAGTGATGTCACGCTGCGCTTCGGCCAACATTTCGTAGCCCACCATGAACTTCTTCACCGTTGCCGAACGCAATAGCGGCGGATAGAAATGAGCGTGCACTTGCCAGTGAGCATGGTCGCCACCGTCAAAAGGCGCGCCATGCCAACCCGTCGAATACGGGAATGACACTTCAAAGATATTGTCATAGCGGATGAGCAAGCGCTTGAGGATTTCCGCTAGATCACGCCGCTCTTGCCTATCCAAATCGGGCAAGCGGGGACGATGCCGCCGGGGCAGGAGCAGCGTCTCGAAGGGCCAAACCGCCCAATAGGGGACGACCACAATCCAGGTCTCGTTTTCGAGCACCAGGCGTTCGCGCTTGTCGAGTTCCAGCCCAACATAATCCAGCAACAGCGCGCTCCCGCGTCGCTCATAATACTCGCGCTGATGCCGGTCTTCCGCCCCGGGGATATCCCCGAGTTCGCTCGTCGCCCATATTTGCCCGTGCGGATGCGGATTGGAAGCGCCCATCAATTCTCCGCGATTCTCGAAGACTTGCACCCACTTGTAACGTCGGCCCAGGTCCGCTGTTTGCTGGGCCCATAAGTCAATCACTATTTCGATCTCGGAGGTCGACATCTGCGCCAGCGTCAAATCGTGACGCGGCGAAAAACAGATGACGCGCGCCTCCCCGCGTACCGGCCGCATTCGCAACAGGGATTCTTGACTACTGTCGAGATTGGGCACATCGGGCAACACAGCGGCAAAGTCGTTCACGAAAACAAAAGTGTCGTCGTATACCGGGTTGCGATCGCCATTCGCGCGCAGATTGCCGGGGCACAAGTAACAATCGGGGTCGTAAACGCGTCGGTCCGCCGGCGGCGGTTTTTCCTGCCCGCCTTGCCAGGGGCGCTTGGTGCGATGCGGCGAAACCAGTATCCACTCGCCCGTTAGCGGATTGTATCTGCGATGAGGATGCTCGGTCGCGTCAAAGGTCATGCCTACTCCCGCAGCCGCGCCCGGCCATTGCTCAAGACCACTGCGCCTCGTTCCAGCGCTCTGGTCTGAAAATGAAACTCGCGCTCGTCAAGAGACCAGATCTCGGTTTGCAGCGTTTCGCCCGGGAACACATGATGAGAAAAACGCGCTCCGATCGAGCGCAATCGGCGCGGCTGGTTGGCGCAGCAATGCCGTAAGATGGCGCGCGCCGCAAAGCCGTAAGTACAGAGGCCGTGCAAAATCGGCTTGTCATAATTGCCAATCGCCGCCATTTGCGGATCGGCATGCAAGGGATTGGCGTCGCCAGCCAGGCGATACAAGAGCGCTTGGGTTTCCGATGTCTTTTCCACCTGCACAAAATCTGGCGTGGTCTGCGGCATTTTCACTTTCCTGCCGGGACCGCGATCGCCGCCGAAGCCGCCCAAGCCGCGAATGAAAACCGACCAGCGCGAGAATGCCAGAGTCGCGCCCGATTCGTCTACGCTCTCACCCTCAATAGTGAGGAGCATGCCGCTGCCTTTGTCATAGATCTGCGCGATTCTGGGCGCGGTCCTGACAGTCCCTTTGACTGGCAAGGGGCGCAGCAGCTCCAGATATTGTTCGCCATGAAGGATCATCATCGGATTATAGACAATGCCGGCAAGCTTGCCGGTCAAGAATCGATCTATTAAATCCTTGCTGTAAGTGACGGCAAAGGTCGGGAAAACGGCGAAACCGCGGTTGCTGAGTTCGTAGACGAACTTCAATTCCTCTTGATCCATCGGGTCCGCCGGCGCGCCGATACCCAGCGCGTAAAGCGCGGCGTCTCGTTCGGTATAGCTGTAGGCGAGCGGCTCCAGCTCCTGGCCGATCGCTCGATTCACAATATCCAACGAAGGCGCCGTCATTGCTTGATGTCCTCATTCCCGCTTGACAGCATGATATCGGCATAGCGAGCAATTATAACCACAACAATCCTGGTCGCGCATGCCCTAGCGGCGCCCGCTTCAGATCACGGCAAGATTGGCTTTAGCCTTTGACCGAACCTTGCGTCAAGCCGCCTACGATCTGATCTTGCAGTGACAGGTATATAATGAGGGTAGGAACAGCGCCGATGATGGCGCCGGCGGCAAAGATGCCCCAGTCGCGTGCGAAATTGTCGCTGATGTAGCCCCAAAGCCCGACCATCAGCGTCCAACTTTCCTTGTCTCGCAAGAGTACGCGCGCCAGAACGAACTCGTTGAAGGTGCCAACGAAAGACAAAATGCCGACGACAACCAGAACCGGGCGGACCAGCGGAAATATCAGACGCCAATAAGTTTGCCAATGGCCGCAGCCGTCGACCATCGCCGACTCGTCGATATCACGCGGCACAGAATCGAAAAATCCCTTCATTAGCCAAATATTGATACCCATTGCGCCGCCGACATAGACCAGGATCAGTCCGCCCGCCGTGTTCAATCCAAAGAAAGGAATGTGATTGCCGATTTGCTGCAACATGAGAAAGATGGCCACCATCGCCAACAAGTTGGGAAAGACCTGGACCAGCAATATCAACATGAGTAAACTGCGGCGCCCCTTGAAGCGAAAACGCGAAAACGAATATGCGCTCAAGGCCGTCACCATGACCACCAGGATCGAGGTTATCGTGGCAACAGCTACCGAATTAAGCAGCCAGCGCACATAAGGTTTGCGCTCGGTATTGAATAGCGTATCAAAATTGATCAGGTAACTGGAACCGATGTCGTATAGGGCCTCGCCCGCCTCGAAGGAATCGCCGATCTGGAGGCGAATATTCCGCACATATCCGTTCTTGGGCGCCCGCAACTCTTTCCGCTCGCCGTCCACATCCACCAGCAAAATCGTGCCCGCGCTGCGCTCAACGCGGCTGCCGTTTGACGCTGCGATCTCCAGCAATACGCCGGCTTCCTCCGCCAAAACGACGCGCGTCTCGGGCAAAGGCGGGACGACCGACTGTGAGTTCATCGATTGGCTGGGATTGAGCGCCGCCGACAGAATCCAGACCACGGGAAAGAGCGCGAAGATCACGGCGATGACCAGTATCGCGATTTGGATCGCCAAGCCCAGCGTGAAAGCCGGACGAGCGCTGCCTCGTTTGAGTTTGACTTGGCTAGACATTTTCGGATGTCTCCTCCCAGCCTCTGGTCAGGCGGAATTGCGCCAGCGTGACGCCCGCGACCAGGACGAAAATGATGATGGTGATGGCGGAGGCCAGGCCAAAGTCGGCGCCGCGCCCGCCGCCAAAGGCGAGGCGATAAGCGTAGCTGATCAAAATATCGGTATGCCCGGCCGGCAAAGTGCCAGACTCGATCATAGGCGGTCCGCCCTCGTTATAGGCTTCGATAATGACAAAATTGTTGAAATTGTAAGTAAAGGACGCGATCAGCAAGGGACCCACCGCCACCAGCAGCATAGGCAGGGTGAGCGCGTGGAACTTCTCCCACCAGGTAGCGCCGTCAACCTCGGCCGCTTCGTACATATCCGAGGGGATGGAGGCCAGCGCGCCGCTACATACCAGCATGAAATAGGGATAGCCCAGCCAAAGGTTGATCAAGAGTATGCCGAACTTGGACCAGCCGGGATCAATGAAGAAAGGAGGCGGCTGAATGCCGAGCGAGGCGATTGCATTGCTGATGACACCGAGATTCGAATTGAGCATGCCCTTCCAGATGGCCACCGAAATCAAGGCCGGTATCGCATAAGGGACGATGAGCAAGGTGCGGAAGGCTTTGCGATAGGGAATCCTCTCGTTTTGCATGATCAAGGCGAACAACAAGCCGACAGTAAATGTTGAAACGACGCTCGCCAGCGAAAAGCCGATCGTCCAGGCAAATATGCGCGCCAACGGCCCGCTGATCGCGGGACTGGTGACAAAGCGGACATAGTTTTTGAAGCCGGTTCCGCTGATGAAGCCGGTGCGCAATGTATCGCCGGCGGCGTTTTCGAATTGCCCGGTCTCATAGTTGGCGTGGAAAAGCTCGGACGCCTCGTTGTCAAAGACCGCGTCTTCGTCCGCGCGGTAGACATAACGCTGCGCGAATTCGCCCGCCTCCTTGCGCCCGGCTATGCCGATCTGCAATTCCGCCGTCCCGAACGTAAGTTGCTGCGCCTCGCGGCTGGCGCGCAGCGCCTCGCCTCGATCCAGGCGGCGATAGCCTTGATATTCCTTCGGCAAGCCGGCGCCAGCAGCCACCGATGTGACGGCCGCGAAGTCGCCGAGCGTCGCCAAAAAGTAGCCATCGTCCGCGTCCGTCAGCCACAGGGCGTAGTCGCCGGCGGTATTCTGATAAAGGTCCCAGCCATAGACCTTGCCCCCCTCCGGCAAGTACGTCTCCCCCGCAAGCAGGTTGAGCACCTGTTGCTTGGTCAAGAGATTGCCGTCGCCGTAGTTGGTCAGCGATACATAAACCGTGTAAATGATCGGGAAGACCACCATCAGTCCCATCAATGCCAGGGCTGGTGATATCCAGCGCAGGGGATAGAGATCCTGTCGCAGGTTGATGACATTGACCAGCAAGGTGATAACAGCAATGGTGATCGCCAGTTCCCACACGCCATCGAGGGCGAATACGTACACAAGGTACAGGGCCATGGCGTCGAGCACAGCCAATCCCAGGTACGTTGCGGCAAGGCGCAGGATGGAGCGCGTACTGAATTCCGATCGTTTCGACTTGCTGCCGCTCAGAAGTGTCGCCATTAGCTGCGGCGCGCCTCGTCAGAGACGAGAGACCGCCTTCCTTTCTACTCTTGCCGACCGGAAATACAAACGGGGGAGCCCTGTCTTGGGCATTCCCCCGTCATGCGGCGATTCAACTGTTGCGTCGGACTAGAAATAGCGCGGCTTATTCCTCACCGGCGATCAGCGCGCGGATTTGTTCGCCCGCGTTGACGAAGGCTTCTTCGCCACTAAGCTCGCCGGTTCGCACCAATTGCATAGCGTTGCCCCAGGCGCTCCAGACCGAAGACATCTCCGGAATCGCAGGCATTGCCAAACCCTCGGTTCCGGCCGCGACGAAACCAAGCATGATTTCATCTTCAATGCCAGCGCGCGTTTCCAGCAACGCGGGCGGCCGCGGATCCGCGCTGTAAATCGACGACATCGTTTCGTCAGTAGCGATGTAGTCGAAGAGAAAGGCTTCAGCGAGCAGTTGGTTTTCGCTAAAGGCGCTGATCATGAATCCCTGAACGCCGAGAAAGGGCTTGCCGCTGCCGCCGGGACCCGCGGGAATGGAATCAACCACAAAGTTTACGCCCGATTCTTCGATACGCGGGATCGCCCAGGGACCGGTAATGATCATGGCGGCGTCGCCCGTTTCGAACATGGTATGCATCACGTCATAATCTATGCCGCTGGGCATCAAACCATCCGTCCCGTAAGCTTCGAGATAAGTTGCGGCCGCGATGGAACCGTCACTGTCGATGCCAACGTCTTCCGGATTGTAGCCTTCGTCCGTCAAGCCAAAGACGTAACCGCCAAAGGCAGTCTGCATCGGGAATAAGTGATAGGGATTGTTGTCGAACATAACAAATCCGTATTTCGACGCGCCGTCTGCGACCAACTGCTCGCTCACCGAACGCACGTCATCCCAGGTTTCCGGGTTGTCCGGCACCAGGTCGACATTACGCAGGAAAGCGACATTTTCCGCGGCGTAGGGCAAGCCATACTGGACGCCATCATAAACAAAGGCCGAAAGCGCCGCCCCCAAGAAATCATCCGCGACATCGGATACGTCAATTTCGGCAAGCAGGCCATTAACAGCCAATTCGCCCAGCCAGTCGTGGGCGCCGATAATCATGTCGGGACCTTCGCCGGCGGGGGCAGCCGTCTTGAATTGATCGCGAATATCGCCGAAGCCCAATTCGTCCACGCGCACGGCGATTCCGAATTCTTCTTCAAACTGCGCTCCCAACTCTTCCAGAATCGGCGCCCGCGTATCATCGGCCCAAATGACCAGGCTGTCGTCTTGCGCCGAGGCGCCTAGCGTTGTTGTGATCAAAGCTATCGCTGCTACAATCGCTCTTATAAGCTTCATCATCGTTCCCTTTTCAAATAGGATTGAGTACGCATTCATCACGATTCAGCATAAAACAACTGGCTGCCGACTGTCAAACCCCAGCCGCTTTGCCGGTGCATTTCAATACTTTGTGGCGATGGGCCGGGGCAATCGTAGCAAAATCAATATACGTCAAATATCACATTAATCTGGAAATTGTAGGGGCGTCTCGTGAGACGCCCCAGTTGATTGACCTTCTATTCTTGGGCGTTTCGCCGAAACGCCCCTACAAGGCTTGATTGGTATTTCATTTCTCACATAGAAATAATTGGAGCAATGCCTCATCGATAAGCAGATTCGGGATGAAACATTGTGAAAACTGCCAAAATATCGCCATTCCGTCAAGCATAGCTCCCCCTCTCGTAGTGCGGTGTCTACGCGCGCCCCTTGTGGGATTTCCGCCCCCCGCTAAGCGGGGGGATAGAGGGGGGCACAGGGCTGGGGGTGAGGGGTAGAAAAGCGGTTATCGCGCCCAATACCAATCAAGCCTTACATCGCCTACTCTTTGGCAGGCAAGAGGTTAAATCTCGGCGCCCTCGCTGGTTAATCGCCAATAATCTGAATTGCGCCTTGTCCCACCTGAGACGACAGATCCGCGCGGAACCGAGACTGAACTATTCCTGCGGCGAAATCAAGCGCAGAAATTCCCAGGTGTATATGCCTGTTTCATGGCCATCGTCCCAACTCGGTTGCAGCGCATAATTGCCCACCGGGCGCAAGCCGGTGATCGTGTGCGAGCGCTGCGGCACAAGTTGGAGGAGATCGTCAGGAGCATTCGCCATCCCCATATTTGCGTGACCGCCGCGACATTCAACGCAGGGACATGCCTCTCGCAACTGCGACAATGGATACTGGCTCCTCAAGCCATCGTCCCATAGGATCTCGAGCGTCTTTTCGGATTTGTTCAAGGTGATGTTTGTCGGACGAAATTGCATTTGCTCCACTCTCGGCTCAGAAGGCAGCCCGCAGATTAAGAAACGATGTGAGAATAAGCCTTGAGTCGCGGCCTTATTGCTCGAACAGATAGAAAATACTAGGGTTTTGAAGGGAAGCGCGCCTACCGAAATACAGCGCGTTTCAATCCGGTTTGCCCTACAGCCTAGCTTTGATACAATAGCATTATCAGTCTCGCCGATCAAGCAATGGAGCCTCATGCATGTCAATCAAATCACGCTTGTTCTGCCTCATCGCTTTGCTTGGGACCCTAGCGGCATGTCAGGGACAAGCCGTCACAGAGCGTGTGATCATTGTAACAGCCACCCCCGATAGTGGCGCTACGGCAACATTTGAGGCGGCTAAAGCAGCCACCGAAGCGGCGCCAACGGCGGCGCCAACCCTGACGCCAACACCTGATCCTTTCCCGACCCCGGTCATCGGGGCAATCTATGTCGCCGAACAGCGATTCGAGCGGGGCTGGATGTTATGGCTGCAACCCAATCAGCAGGTCTGGTTGCTGACCGTGAACGACAGCGATGAACATCTATGGTCTGTCTACAATGATGATTTTGTCGATGGCGATATCGAATCCGATCCCGAGATTGTCGCGCCGGAAGGCAAACAACAGCCGGTCCGTGGCTTTGGCAAGCTTTGGCGCGAGAACCTGGAAGTCCGTACCGCGCTTGGCTGGGCATTGGAAGACGAACTTGGTCATACCACCCGCTACGAGTATCACCATGGCGGCGCGCTGGGCGCCAACAACCAATACATGGCCGGACCCGGATATCACTTGGTCGAAAGTCTCTACGGCGATACCTTTAGATTCAACGAATTTGACTCCAGCTGGCAAATCGTTGAATGATCGCGATATGCTGCTGCGCCATAAGCGGGAAACCTTGTCGGCGGTTCTTCCGTAGTCTGGTTGACGGTCAATTGCGATTCTAGCCTCAAGAGGAATGATATGTATGCCGAACATTCGTAGCTACGAGATCGACGCTGCCTCTATGTT
>JAPOOU010000008.1 GCA_026713245.1 Chloroflexota bacterium | reverse complement strand
TTCAAGACCATCGCCTTAAACCACTCGGCCACCTCTCCAACTGTAAACCAAGTCTCAATGTGGCGCCGCTAATGCTAGCACAGCGCCTTGTGCCCTGTCAATATGCCAGCGGCGGACGGACAGAGTAATCACACCATATTTTCTCTAGTTCAGAGGACACAGAAGTAGTTCCAAGTAAGTAATGATAATTCGGAATGCCGCTTTTCTAACCCCTCCCCAGGCCCCTCCCCAAAGCATTGGAGAGGGAGATTTAGTCGCCGAGTATTGCGATTTTTTGCATGACTATCTTGGTGTTACTAAGAGCACAGCAGCAAGCGCAAGCAAGTCGCGCAATAAAAGTGAGCCTTGTAGCCGCTCGGCGGCAGCGAAAAAGTCTGCCACGCTCACGCAAAATCGTAAGCCTTCTCGTCGCATGAGCGACGTGGCTTACGTAAACAGGGGCGACCAATCTGGTCGCACGCTGCCGTTGCGACTCGTGATTGCTGGCGACACGGTATGTCGCCCGAAAAGAACGTTGCTTTAGCGAAAGTTGCATGACTTACTTACTTAATGAGAAAAACCAACGAAGGAATATGTATTGTGGGCGTTTCGGCGAAACGCCCCTACAGTGCGTACTTGTCGATGATTCTCATTACTTACTTGCACTTGCTGAGTTTAGGCATCCGTGGCGACTACACCTCTAAATCCGACGCCTAAATATGGCAAAGTCGGCAGCGAAACTTTATCTGTCGCTCGAATCCTCGCCTGAAATAGGACAATAGCGCTTATATCCTCGGTGTTCTCGGTGACCTCGGTGGTTAATCAATCCAATTACGCATCATGCCGGTCTCTATCACCTTGAAGCGATTGCTCTGCCCCGGATGGGCTGCCGGTTGAGCGCTTTACTGATATCGTCTATACTGCGCGAGCCCGCACATTCGAAGTGATCGATGGCATTGACGCTTTTTGGTTTCCTGTATATAACAGTTTTGATCATGCTGACGAACGCCGCAACCGGGCTCGGCATTTCACACCGACCTCTGCGAATTCTTCAGACTGCCATGCCCGCCCTCATCTTTATCCAGTTGCTAGGCAGGATCTCCGCTTCGACGGTGAATGATCTGTTTGGGCTGTCGTACATCCTGTTTGCCGTCGCATCTATCGCGATTTTGCTGCTCCTGATCAGATTCGAGACGCCCTGGCGCCAGGTCGCGCGCTTGATCAGCGCTTCAAGCCTGATCGCTTCGCCGACATTCGACAGCCGGCGACCGATGCACCGTCTGGCGCTACTGCTGCTGATATCTGCGCTTGCCACGCTCTATTGGCGGTCGAGCGCCGAGGGCGGTCTGCAAAATCTGCTCGACGATTATCTGGCCGCTGACGCCGCCCTGCTCAACCTGACCACGGATGCCATAATAAATGTTTTGCTGGCGCTTTTGGGTGTTGGCTGGGTGGTTCGCCGAGATTGGGCAAATGCCCTCAAGCGCCTCGGCTTGCGATTCCCTACTCGTAGGGATTTGCTGGTTGGCATCGCGCTTGGCTGCATTTTGTACTTTGGAGCCTCGCTGCTCATGTTAGTATGGCAAGGTATGGCGCCCGCCAGCGATTTCGAAGAACAGACGGCGGCGGCGCGGCAGATTTTCGATTCCTTCAGTAGTTCGTTATTCATGGGAGCGCTCGTGGCGCTCTTGGCCGCAATTGGCGAGGAAACATTGTTTCGCGGCGCGCTTCAGCCCGTTTTCGGCGTTATGATCGTCTCGCTTTTTTTCACAGCGATCCACTTGCAGTATGCCGCTACGCCGGCCGCGGCAATCGTGTTTCTCGTCTCGCTCGCATTCGGATGGGCCCGCGCCTGCTTTAATACTACCGCGGCTATTGTTTCGCATTTCGTCTACAATATGATCCCGTTTCTCTTGGCAAGTATGGCATAATTCGACAGACTTACGGACAGCATCCGCTCGGCGCGCAACCGGCGAAAATGTCTAGCGCGGTCGCACAACAGCAACAGTCCCGTTCCTCAAATGAGCATGGGGCTAATCGAGAAAGAAAGCAAATGACGAACCTCTACGCGCTGACCCCGTCAGAACTCGGCAGCCTGGTCGCCGAGCTCGGCGAAAGGCCGTTTCGCGCTCGCCAGCTCTGGAAATGGATGTACGAAAAGCGCGTGGATGACTTCGCTGCAATGACTGATTTACCCAAACGCCTTATTGATGAACTCGGTCAATGCGCTTCGCTTGGCAGCTTACAGTCAGTCGCGCGACAGAACAGCGCCGATGGTACAGAAAAGCGGCTCTATCAACTGGCGGACGGTCAATTGGTTGAGTCAGTCCTTATGCCCTATGATGACCAGCGCAAGACCGCCTGTTTGTCGACCCAGGCCGGCTGCGCGATGGCTTGTGTCTTCTGCGCCACAGGTCAGATGGGATTCGCGCGCAACCTCTCGGCTGAGGAAATCTTCGAACAAGCGATGCTATTCGCGCGTGAACTCGCTTCGCAGGGCGAACGATTGAGCAATATCGTGCTTATGGGCATGGGCGAACCCTTCCACAACTACGAAGCGACCATGCATGCCATCCGTCAATTCATGAACCGACTGGGAATCGGCGCTCGACATATTACCGTCAGCACAGTGGGCTTGGCGCCACAGATCCGGCGCTTTGCCGACGAGGGTCTTCAGGTCAATTTGGCTGTGAGCCTGCACAAATCTGACGACATCCAGCGTTCCGCGCTGATGCCCGTTAATCGCCGTTGGCCGATCGACGAACTGATCAGCGCTTGTCGTTACTACACGGCCGCGACAAACCGGCGAATCACGATCGAGTGGGCGGCTATCGCCGGCGAGAATGACACGCCGGACGAGGCGCACAAGCTGGGACGTCTGCTCGCAGGACTCTTGTGCCACGTCAACATCATTCCCTTGAACCCAACCGACAGATACCGGGGCGCGCCAGCCGAACATGAAAGTATCGACAAATTCAGAAACATCCTTAAGCACTATGAAGTAGCCAGTACCGTACGCTTGCGTCGAGGCATTGACATTGACGCCGGATGCGGTCAATTGAAAACCAGTCTCATCAAACTTGACCAGATCAGCGGTTAAGGCTATCGAGGCCGCACGTTTCCTGGGCATGTAAATCTCCTGCTGTCCTAACCACAGCAGTTCGGTCATGCCCTGCCCGCTATAGCGAATCAGGTCCGCGCCGTTTTGCAATAACGCTGCGTTACAAGTAATATGGTGCTGTCCGTCGATCTCAAGATTCGGGGACCCGATATGACATACAAGCCTATCAAGATAGCGCCTTCCATACTCGCGGCGGATTTCGCCCGGCTCGGCGAAGAAGTGAAGCAGGCGCAAGACGCTGGCGCCGACTGGATTCATATTGATGTGATGGACGGGCAGTTTGTACCCAATATCACCATGGGTCCTCTGGTTGTTGAAGCGGTGAAAAGAGTCGCGAACATCCCCTTGGATGTACATTTGATGACCGTCCAGCCGGAGCGCCTTATAGGACGGTTTGCCGCATGCGGGGCCGATTCCATCACCGTGCACGTCGAGGCTTGCGCACATCTTCATCGCGTTTTGGGTGAGGTAAAATCCGCCGGTTGCCGGGCCGGCGTCGCGCTGAACCCTCACACTCCCGCCGCATCGCTTGGCGAGATCCTGGATATGGTCGATATCATCAATGTGATGACTGTCAACCCGGGCTTCGGCGGTCAAGAGTTCATCACGGCGACGACGGCCAAGATCTCTTCACTGCGCGCTATGGTTGACGAGGACGGGTCAAAAATCGATATTGAAGTTGACGGCGGAATCAACCGCGAAACGATCTCGCTGGCCGCGGCGGCCGGGGCCAATGTCATGATCGCCGGTACCTGCGTATTCGGGCATGCGGGAGGCATCGGCGCCGGAATCAAGGAATTGCGTCGAGCAATCGCGAGTCTTGATTCCTGATGTCTTCATGTCGCGACAAGACCAGCGTCGACGGTAGGGCGCTAATACAGGCTTTGGCAACCGCCATCGGTCAGTTTTCTCAGCACGTTGAACAAATCAACGAAATGAATGTCTTTCCGGTTCCTGATGGAGACACGGGAATTAACATGTACCACACCCTCCAGCGCGCCTACAGTGAAATATCGGATCTCGACGATGCGGACGTTGCGGAAGTCTCCCGGCGATTCGCGTATGGCGCGCTAATGGGCGCACGCGGAAACAGCGGCACAATCCTCTCGCAGTTGCTTAAAGGATTCGCCGAGCAACTGCAAACGGCGGAAACGCTGAATACGCCCGCATTCGCGCTTGCTTGCAAATGCGCGGTGCAATTTGCCTATGCAGCAGTAACAAGCCCGGTAGAAGGTACGATTCTCACCGTCGCGCGGGAAGCGACGGAAACTCTCGAACTTCATGTTGACGACAGCGTGCCGCTCTCCGAGGCGCTGAATATTCTGGTTCACGCAGCGCGAGTATCGTTGCACAGAACGCCAGAGCTACTGCCGGTACTAAAGGAATCCGGCGTGGTTGATTCAGGCGCCCTGGGTCTGGTCTCGTTCCTGCAAGGACTCGCGTCTGACGACGGTAAATTCGATTCGCCGGAGAAAGCGGACTCGCCCGTTGCAGCAGGTCCAGGCGCCTCAATGGATTCGTCCGGCGACGCCTCCTACGGCTACGATGTGCAGTTTCTCATGCTCGGCAAGGACTTGAATATCGCTCAAATCCGTCAAGCTCTGGAGCAGGTGGGATGGTCCCTACTGGTGGTCGGCGATGACTCGACGGTCAAGGTCCATATACATGTGGACAATCCTGCCCTACCCATTGACTATGCGGTTCAATCCGGCGCCACACTGGATGACATCGTCATCGAAAACATGGAATTGCAGTTTCAGCGAAGACCGCGCCAAGTACCATCATCCGCGACGCTGCCGATACAGCTGATACCAAACGCCTACGGAGTGATCGCCGTGGCGCCTGGAGACGGACTACGGGCGGTCTTTGAGGATCTGGGATGCGAGGCCGTAATCGCAGGCGGCCAAGGCAGAAACCCGAGCGTGGAAGATTTCCTCATTTCAATAGAAAGCGTAAATGCCTCGAACGTGTTCATCCTGCCAAACAATCGCAACATCATCATGACTGCCAGGCAAGCGGCTGCAACAACCGATGAGACGCGCGTAGATGTCCTGCCCACGACGTCCGTCGTTGAAGGGATTAGCGCTCTGATCGCCCTGCGATCATTCGAAGACAGCGGTGAAGACAGCGGCGGCGATTTGGACTCAGCGATCTGCGAAATGAGAGCAGCAGCCCAACAAGTCTGCTCGATAGAGATCACTCGGGCAACCAGAGAATCGCGTTTCGGTGGCTTGGCAATACGCTCTGGCGACTACCTCGCGACCGGCGACGGCCAGATTCTGGCTGCCGGCGCCACAATCGAGGCATCTGTACTCGATTCCTTGGCCAAAGTGCTAAAGGCCGAACATGAACTGGCTACCTTATATTATGGCGACGGCATCCAAGAGCGAGAGGCCGCGAAATTGATTGAGCGTTTATCATTTTTCTATTCGGAATTAGAATTTGATCTCGTCTTCGGCGGACAAGACCTTTACCCGTATTTGATCGGCCTTGAGTGATGCCTCGAATCCATATTGTCACCGATAGCGGCGCGACATTCTCCAATCCGCGTCTGATAAAACACTATCCGGTTACGATTCTGCCCAATCAAATTGAAATCGAGGGGGTTCGCTTTCAAGAAGATATTGACCTGGAAGGTGAGCACGCCTTTGAACTTCTTGGAAAACTCGAGGCGACGCCGACCGTCATTCCGCCGTCGGAAAACGATTATGCGGAACTGTACGCCCGGCTCTCGCATTTTTACGATGTGATTATTTCCATTCATCCGTCGCGCGACCTGAGCAAAAGTTGGCAAAACGGCCGGTTGGCTGCGCAGCAGGTTGGAAACGACTGTGAGATCGCGGTAATTGATTCGCAAAGCCTCTGCGCGGGCCAGGGTATGTTGGTACGAGTCGCGGCGCGTGCCGCTCACGACAAACTTGGGGTTGACGAGGCGATTCAGACGGTGCGTACGGCGGTCAACCGCGTTTATTCAGTTTATTGCATACACAACCTCGATTACCTGCGCTTTAACCAGATCATGAAACCCTCTCATGCGATCTTGTGCACGCACATGGGCATCAAACCATTTGTCAGTCTGGAAGACGGCAGGATCATCGTCATTGAAAAGGTCCGCAACCAGGCGCAGGCCATCGAACGTCTGGTCGAGTTTCTGGTGGAATTTAACGAATTAGAAGACGCGGTGATGTTGCAGCGCCAGAACCAAATCAGTGAAGAGACTCGCATCATGCAGGATCGATTGGCCCTGGAATTCCCCGGCCAGCATTTTCCCTTCACTATGTACAGTACAACTATGGCAACCTGGCTTGGTCCAGCCGCGATCGGCGTCGCGGTATTGGAAAAAGAAACGGACGAACTGGACTATGACTTCTAAACGGATTCAAGTTGCGGCCGACAGCGTCTGCGACTTGCCAGCCGAGATCGTCGAATATTTGGAAATCCGGATCATTCCGACATATGTCAACATCGGCGACCAGAGCATTCCCGATGACGGCGCTGGGCTCGATCGCCAGGCCTTCTATCGCCAACTGCCCTTCATGAGTGCGCAACCTACTACCTCCGCTCCATCCCCGGGAGAAGCGGAGGCATTCTATCAGAGTATGCTAAACGATGGCGCGGAAAAAATCGTGTCGATCCATGTACCGGACAGACTGAGCGGCGTGCTCAATACCATGCGTTTAGGCGCGCGCGCTGTAGACGCGGACCGGATAGCGCTCGTAGATAGCATGCAACTGACATTCGGAATCGGATTCCAGGTTTGGGTGGCTGCAGAATTAGCTGTTGAGGGCGCGTCGTTGAATGAGATTCTGGAAGCGATTGAAAAGGTACGCCGGCATACCGAGGTGTATGCCATTATCGATACCATGCATTACTTGCAACGTAGCGGCCGCGTTAGCTCGCTTGTCGCAGGTATCGGAACATTGCTCAAGATCAAGCCGATTGTCCGTGTCGCCGATGGTGATATCACCTCGCTCGCGCGTTCGCGAACCTGGTCTCGCGCGGAAACAAAGCTCAAGGCGCTCACACAAGATCAGGCGCCCTTGGACCGTCTCGCGATCTTGCACATCGACAATCGTGTTGGCGCCGAGCGATTTTTGGACTCTATCCGCGAGATTGCGCCGCAGGATACGCATGTTATTGAAGTGTGCCCAACTTTAGGCGCTCATATTGGACCGGGCTCGATCGGCGTGGCGACCTTGAACCAAGACTGGAGAAACTAGCGCATGCCTTCCGCACTGGAAACATTGGTCAAGATCTTGAAGTTGGAACGAGAACAGGGTGGCAATGATACGGCAGTCGTCGGGGGCTTGAGCGACTATTGCAGGAATTGGGAGCCCGAAGCGCGACGTCAAGCGCGTAAACCACGGCATCAGATACTCATTGACGAGATCATGGATTGCCTCAAGGACTATGGGAAGATCGAGCCAGAAGACAATCGCAAAAATAGGTTAAATTACATACTGGATCGCATTACCAATCGCGTCCCGCCGCCGCCGGAGTACACCGACAGATTGCGGGCTTGGACGGAAAAAATGGCTGCGGACAAGCCGCGCGACTCGCGCCAGAGACACGGACACGATCACTCGGACCGGCGGCAGGCAAAGCCATCGCGGTCACGAAAGGCTGGGCCCTCATCGCAAAAGCAGGATTTTCGAGATGACGATGCGACTTGGGACGAAGACTATACGGGTGGCCCGCAGAGCCGGGAGTTGGACATCAAGCCGCTGCCGCGTTCGGAGCGCCCGCCGCGAATACCGCGCCCGGACCGGAGTTTCGAAGAGGCGCTAGCGCTGTACGACGCGCTCGCTGCGCCGACTACGCACGTTAAAGGAATCGGGAAGAAACTGGCTGAATCCCTCGACCAGTTAGACCTGCATACTGTTGGCCAATTGCTCTTTAATTTCCCGCGGGACTACCTGGATTACACCGAGCTCACATGTATCCGCGACTTGGCGCCCAATGAATCGACGACAATCGTCGCGACAGTCTCACATGCGGGATCGGCAATGGGCGCAAACCAGCGACAAGATTTCCTGGTACGGGTGACTGACGGCTCGGGCACGCTCTCGATTCGCTTCTTTGGCCAGCATTATCTCTCCGGCAGAATCCGGCCCGGCAACCAGATCGTAGTCAACGGAAAGGTGACCGCATACCGGGATCGCCTGCAAATGTCCAATCCCGAATGGGAGCACGTCGACCTGGAGAACCTGCAAATTGTCGGTATCGTGCCTGTATACCGTCTCGGCAAGGGTATGCGGCCGCGGCTATTTCGGAAAACCATGAAAGCTCTCAGTGCGGACTGGGCCGGCAACTTGCCCGACCCCATACCGCAGTCCGTCCTGGATCGCGCGGAATTGGCGGATTTGGGATGGGCCGTGCGCCAGAGGCATTTTCCCTCAGGCTGGGATCACTTGCGCCATGCGGATCGGCGCTTGGCATTTGACGAACTGCTAATGCTGCAGCTCGCCGTGCTTGGCAACCGACGAGAATGGCAGTCCGCGCAGATCCCGGCGCTGCCTGTATCCAACGAGGTCTTGGCAGGTTTCATCAAGAGCGCCTTCGTGTTTGAACTGACAGCAGATCAACAGGTTGCCATTGCGGACATACGGAAAGACATGGCCAAGACCGTGCCAATGAACAGGCTCATACAGGGTGATGTTGGCTCCGGCAAAACCGCCATCGCGATGGTCGCCATGGCGATAGCGCTGGCAAACGAAAGGCAGGCGGCATTGATGGCGCCAACCGGCATCTTGGCAGAGCAGCACTACCGACTGATTTCAGATACCGTCGATGCCTTTCCCGGATCCAATCGACCAGTAGTTGCCCTGCTCACCAGCGCCCTTAGCAATTCAGAACGTGAAGCTGTCTATCGTGGCGTGGGGGACGGCTCAATTGATATTGTTGTCGGAACACATGCCTTGATTCAGGCAGGACTTGACTTTAAGGAATTGGGGATCGTGGTGATTGACGAGCAGCACCGCTTTGGCGTTGGCCAGCGCGCCAAGCTACGGGGCAAGGGTGGCAATCCTCACCTTCTGGTAATGACAGCGACGCCGATTCCCCGTACGCTGGCCCTGACGGTCTACGCCGATCTGGATTTGACGCTCGTAAAGGAGAAACCGCCAGGTCGGCGTCAGATCAGTACAAAAGTCATCGATCCTGTTGCGCGGGAACGTCTGCACGGATTCGTGGTAGCGCAGTTGGAACAGGGACGGCAAGCATTTTTCGTGCATCCCCTGGTCGAAGAATCCGAGTCGATAGAAACAGCCTCGGCAGCGGAGGCCTTTGAGAGACTTCAAAAGGTATTCTTTCGATTCCGCGTCTGCCTCTTGCACGGGCGAATGAGCCCCGCCGAAAAGGATCAACTCATGTCCGAATTCAGCGCCGGCCAACATGATGTGATGGTCACAACGTCGGTAGCGGAAGTTGGCGTCGACGTCCCCAACGCCTCGGTCATTGTCATTGATGGCGCCAATCGTTTTGGCCTGGCGCAACTGCATCAATTCCGCGGCCGGGTCGGGCGCGGGGAACACCAGTCATATTGCTTCTTGATTCCGGACCGATCGTCAAGCATCAATATGGATCGGGTTCACGACGCGCTTGAGGGTGAGACGCCACAGAGTCAGCTTGCTACTGCCGAACGGCGCCTGGTCGCGATGGCCCAATCGAACGACGGCTTCGAATTAGCGGAATTGGACTGGCAATTGCGGGGCGGAGGAGACTTGCTAGGCTGGCGACAGAGCGGCAGCAATGTTTTGCAGTCTCTGCAAGAGATTTCCCCGGAGCTGGTACAGTTGGCACAGCGCGAGGCGCGCACGATTTATGAAGAAGACCCGTCGCTGACATTGCCGGAGTATCAGTTGTTGGCCCGCCGTATCGGCCAACTCTTTGCTGAGCCAAGCGAATTGAGCTGAGGAGGCTCTGTCATCTTGCTACGCAAAACCCGATTGTACATATCAAGATACGCGTACTACCTGCGCTCGATATTCACTATCCTGCTTGGCATGTCGCCTCGAGCAAAGATTATCGCGAGTTTCCTGGGACTGGAGAAGGCAATAATCACGATCAAACTCAAGGGCGGATTGAGGTTCAACGTGAGATCCAGAATGGATATATGGATTGCCAAAGAGACCTGCCTCGACCGCGACTATGAAAAGCATGGAGCCAGTTTGAAACCTGGCTGGACGATCGTGGATATTGGCGGTGGAATCGGGGATTTCGCCATTTTGGCCGCGCAGACCGACGGCAGCACTATACACGTCTATGAACCTTTTGAAGGGTCGCGACAATTATTGCGCGAGAACCTGAAGCTCAACAGCGTCAACAATGTGAATTGCTACCCGGAAGCTGTCGGCGCTGATTTTGGCTTGGGCCGCATGGACACGAGCCCTCCCTACCCCGTCATGTACCATACAGTCGGGGATACAGCCCAAACCGCAGAAGAAGTGGCGACCATTCCATTGTCAGAGGTCATTCGGCGCAGCGGCAAAGACGTTATCGATTTCATGAAAGTGGATTGTGAAGGCGCGGAATACGACGTCTTCTTCAATGCGGACGACGCTTCGCTTGCATCAATCAATCGTATTTGTATGGAGTACCATAACCACCTCACCGAATACCGGCACCAAGACCTGCGCAAGTTTCTGCGCGCCAAGGGGTTCACCGTGACCACAGCGGGCAATCCAGCGCATGAGACCATAGGTTTCCTTTACGCGACAAACAACCGCATAAACTCTCACTAGGTTATTTTTGGGTTATAATTCCCTGAAATGCTTGATTGAGGCGGATTTTATGTCAATTCTGTTGGCGCGCTTTTTTGAATCCCATTAGAATCATGTCGTGCCGTAGGAGTAGCTAGATGTCGGGAAAGGGTATCGCGGTATATCCAGCATCATTGGACCCCATACATTACGGACATATTGATGTCGCGATTCGAGCGTCCCGGTTCTTTGATCAAATCATCGTCGCGATCTATGCGAATCCCAAGAGCAAATCGGTACTGTTTAACATTAAGGAGCGCGTTGATCTTGCGCGGGATGTATTCCAGGATTACCCGAATATCTCCGTAACGCAATACAGTACGCTTACCGTCAAATATGCGCAGTCGACAGGCGCCGTTGCATTGATACGTGGATTAAGAGTATTTGGGGATTTCGAGTTCGAGTTTCGCATGGGTATGGCAAATCGAAAACTGGCGCCGGAATTGGAAACCATCGCAATCTTATCCGATGAGCAGTTCATACACATTAGCTCGAGTACAATTCGAGAAATCGCGGAATTGGGGGGTGACGTCAGTTCGATGGTGCCGCCAGCTATTGAACGCGCGCTCATAGAGAAGTTCAGCTAGTGCATTTGTAAAGGACACAGTCATTAACTTTCAGTGGGGAGGAAGCTGATGGACATTCAACATCTTGTGGATCGCTTGGAAGACCTTATTGATGAAGGGCGTCATCTTTTTGGCACCAAGTACACTATGGTTGACGAGGAACGCGCCCTCGAGATTATCGATCAAATGCGGATATCGATCCCGGAAGAAATAGAAAAAGCAGCGCACGTGACGCAGCAGCGCGACCGAGTCTTGGCGAATGCAAACGAGGAAGCGGCGAGGATTGTTCAACAGGCGCGGCAGCACAGCGAAGATTTGATTGATCAGCATGAGATGGTGAAACAGGCGAAAGTTCGCGCCGAATACGTGATTGAACAAGCCAAGATAGAATCTACGAAAATCACGGACGAAGCTGACGCCTACGTTCTCGCTCAACTCAATCAGCTCGAACTTCAGTTTGCCAGCAGCCTGGAAGAAATCCGCAACGGTATCCACTTGATGCAATATGAAGAATCCGTGGCGGTGGAGATTGAACCCGAAAAGCAAGCAATTCATGTCCCGCGTCCGGAAGTCAACCGCGAACCGATAAACTTTGACAGACCCGCGCAGGCGCCGATCGGCAATCACATCTAATCGTCGCTTTCCAATGAATTATGCAGAAACGGGCATCAAAGGCTTGATGTCCGCTTTCTGTTGAACAGTACTGACAAGATCACCCTGCGGTTCATCGACGGTTATTGCATCGCGCCAGCTAATGCGTCTGATCCTCGTTGCTGTCTTTTGGGTCTCAGGAATCAGCTTAGCGAGACATGTTGTCAGCCTCAGTTTTTCGTCATGGCTGTTGCTAGCTGTTGCGGCAACGATTCCAGCGTTTCTATTGCAGCAACATCGCCATCGCTGGTATGCAATGTCACTGGTGGCATTTGCCGTCGGTGGTCTGCGTCAAGAATTAGTCCCTCGCAGCAGCGATATCTCACAATACAACGGATACTCAGGAACGGTCACGGGGCTCATCATTGCCGAGCCGGTTATTCGTGATGATAGCGCCCAACTGCGCGTTCATGTTGATACGATTTACGTCCGCAATAACTGGACCGAAACCAGTGGCCTGGCCCTTATCGAAACTGATCGAACAGTTCCGCTTGCCTATGGGGATTACATTCGGGCGACCGGGTTTCTGGCTATCCCCGCTACCTGGGACAGTTTCTCCTACGCCGACTACCTGGCTCGCCAAGGTGTCTTTTCAATTATGCGCAACG
The DNA here is from genome assembly GCA_026713245.1 of Chloroflexota bacterium. Classification (GTDB taxonomy): domain Bacteria; phylum Chloroflexota; class Anaerolineae; order Aggregatilineales; family Phototrophicaceae; genus UBA6055. The sequence continues at coordinate 5,033 of JAPOOU010000008.1, read as the reverse complement.
CCGGCATTGAAGTCCTCGGGTCCGGATACGGATTTGACCTGCAGGCGCTGCTGATTCGAATCAAGCAAGCCTTGCATGGACACATTAATCGCGCTCTGCCCGAGCCTCAGGCAGGTCTGCTCGCCGGTATCTTGCTAGGCGACGAACAAGGAATCTCACCTGAACTTGAGGATGATTTTCGGCGCGTGGGCGCTTCGCACATCATTGCCATCAGCGGTTTCAACATGGTTGTGATCAGCGCGATCGTCATGCGCGTATTCGGCGGCGTTTTGGGAAGGAACAAGGCCCCGGCCACGCTGGGCGCGATTCTTTTCATCGCCGTTTATTCGCTGCTGGTGGGCGCCGGCGGCGGCATTTTGAGGGCAGCCTTCATGAGCAGTCTCCTGGTCATCGGGCAGCAACTTCGCCGCAATACCTTTGTGCCGACTTCCCTGGCCTTCGCAACGCTCTGTCTTTCCTTGCTCGACCCAAACGTGCTGCTGGACATCGGCTTCCAACTTAGCTTCTTCGCGGTGCTGGGTCTGGGCCTGTTTGCGGATCCCCTGTCAGGGCTGTTGCGCAGGTGGCTGGATCGACGCTTTGCGCCCGCTAGCGCAGACCTTTTGCACACTGCGCTCAACGAACCGCTAATTGTGTCGGTCGCGGCGCAAATCGCGACCTTACCGCTGATTGTCCTTTACTTTGGGCGCCTGTCATTGGTAACGCTGCCGGTGAACATCCTGATCGTGCCGGTACAAGCGGCTGTGCTTCTGCTTGGGCTATTGGCAGCGGGCATCAGTCTATTGCTGCCCGTGGTTGGCACAGTCGCCTTTTGGGTCGTGATGGTCTTTCTCTCGTGGTCGATTGGGGTCGTCCGCGGATTCGCTCAATTCGACTTTGCGGACATCGCCGTCAACTTCGACCCTCGCTTGATCCAGGCTTATTATGTTCTCTTGATCGGAGGCGCCGTGATCGCTGCTTCAAGACCACAGATATGGACGCGGATTGCCGCCGCCATTCGGCAGCGACGAATGACCTTGCTGGTCTTTTCAGCCGCATTCGTTCTGCTTGTATTGATGGTCGCGACGCACGTGAGCCGCCGAGACGGCCGACTGCACATTTGGATGCTGGATATGGGTCACAGCAATGCTTTTCTAATAGAGACGCCCGGCGGCGCGCAAATGCTTGTCGATGGCGGTCGGTTCCCATCCCGCTTGCTGACAGCGCTTGGGGACAGAATGCCCTTCTCTGATCGTGAAATCGAGATCCTGGCGATTACGCACCCCGATGAATGGGATATCGCAGCGCTCAGCAGCGTCCTCGATCGATACGCCGTTGGCGTTGCCTTGACCAATGGCCAGCCGAATCGCCACCCAGTTTTTCAAGAAGTCATGCAAGCTCTGGCAGTGGCCGGCGCCCGGCAAGTGATCGTCAAAGCTGGATACATCATCGACTTCGGAGACGGCGTCACGCTCGAGGTCTTGCATCCGCAGGAGCAGCCCAGGATTACCGACCGGCTAGCGGATCACGTTTTGGTATTGCGCGTGAATCATAGAGACGTATCCATTTTGCTGACTTCGGACCTGAGCGCGACAGGTCAAGCCAAGATGTTGCAACGCGGAATATCTCCACAAGCTAGCGTTTTTCAGATTCCCCAGCACGGTACCGTCCGCGCAATCGAAAGCCAGTTTCTTGCATTGGCGCAGCCACAGATCGGGCTGCTGCAAAGCGATATCGCTAACCGGCGGGGCGACCCCGACCCTGACACATTATCACTGTTCCGCGATCTGGATGAGGTAAATCGCCTATTCCGCACCGACGAAATCGGCACGATTCACATGATCAGCGATGGCGCCCGCGTGCAGATTAAAGGAAGCGCCTAAACGGGCGCTGATGGTATTACCAGTTAGCTGACGCAGGGGCGGCGCGAAATTGCCACAGGACCTTCAGTAATTGCGGCGACTTTCGGGCGACCTGACAGGTCGCCTAGCCAAAGCCCGCCGAGCCAGCTACGAAAATGATCTGAAACTCCTGGGCGTTTCAACGAAACGCCCCTACAGATTACGACCTCGACGGATAGTTTCTCATAGTCCGCGGCAGTTCAAATCGAGCGACCGCGTATCAGGCGTAACGGATATCGACATGTTTGCCGCTGGCTGCGGATTCGAGGATGGCGTCGCAGATGACGGCGTTGCGGTAGCCGTCGACGAAATCGGCGCCATAGGGCGCGACGCCCTCATCGTTGACGATGGCGTTGAAGAAGTGATGGAATTCGTGTACGAAGCTATGTTCCCAGCCGATGATATGCCCGTGCGGCCACCAGTTTTCCCAATAAGGATGATGCGCTTCGGTCACCAGCACATTGTGGAAGCCCTGCGTGGTATCGGGGCTTTCCCCTTTCCAGAAGACATTCAGTTCGTTGAGCCGTTCCAGATTGAATTGGATGGACCCGTTCTCGGCATTGATCTCGAAGGAATTAAAGTTTTTGCGCCCTTGCGCGAAGCGGGTTGCTTCCACCGTGCCCAGCGCGCCGTTGTCGAAGTCGAGCAGCGCCACGAACCCGTCGTCCACGTCCGACTTGACCATGCCGCCGGCGCCGTCGGGACGCTCGGTCATCCAGGTTTGCGCCAGTCCGGCGACAGCTTTGGGTTCGCCGACCAGGAAGCGCGCCAGATCGATTATGTGCGCGCCAAGGTCGCCGAGAGCGCCGCTGCCCGCTATGTCTTTTTGGAAACGCCAGGTGGTTTCCATGGTCGGATCCATGCCCCATTCCTGGAGATAAACCGCCCGCCAGTGATAGATCCTGCCCAACTTGCCGCTGTCAACGATTTTCTTGGCCTGCTGAACCGCCGGGACAAAGCGGTAATTGAAGGCGACCATGTGCTTGACGCCCGCCTTGTGGACGGCGTCGAGCATTGTCCTGGCTTCTTCGCCCGTGCGAGCAAGGGGCTTTTCGCAGAAGACGTGCATGCCCGCTTCCGCCGCCGCGATGCAGGGCTCGGCATGGGCATCGTTTGGTCCGCCGTTATCCAGTACCTGCACATCATCATTGGCGACCAGATCGCGCCAGTCCGTATAGGCATTCTCGTAGCCATAACGAGAGGCTGCCGCAGTGACCGCTTCCTGGTTGCGACCGGCGATCCCGACCAGGCGCGGAATAGCCACCGGCGGATACATCATATAGGGAATCTTCTTGAAGGCGTTGGTATGAGCCTTGCCCATGAAGGCGTAACCCAACATGCCGATGCCGATTTCCGGCGCCTCAATATCGGATCCGGCGCTGGCCATGTTTGTGAAGGAACTCGCTACTTGTTTTTCGTCTGACATTTCAGGTCTCCCACTTTAGTCTAGATTGACCGCTTAGTCGTCGGCGAAGGCGGCATCAAAGGCCACTTCGGAGGCGGTGAAGTCTTTACTCTTGACCCAGGCTGCGGATTCGGTCGCGCCGAACTCGCGATCCATGCCGCTGTCTTCCCATTCGACTGACAGGGGGCCGTTATAGCCGGCGCGATTCAGGGCGCGTATCATCGAGTCCATGTCCAGATCGCCGCGACCGCAAGAGACGAAATCCCATCCGCGCCGCGCATCGCCGAAGTTCAAGTGAGAACCGAGGATGCTGCTGACATTGTCCAGGGTGACTTTGGAATCTTTCACATGGACGTGGAAGATGCGATCGGCGAAGCGATCTATGAACTTGGCGGGATCAAAAAGTTGATGAATGAAGTGGCTGGGATCGAAATTGAAGCCGAAGGCAGGATGGTGATCCAGGGCGGCCAGGGTCTTTTCGCCGGTGTAGATGTCGTAAGCGATTTCGCCCGGGTGGGCTTCTAAAGCGAACTTGACGCCCTGGGCGGCGAAGACGTCCAAAACCGGCTTCCAGCGATCAGCGAATTCTTGATAGCCGGCGTCGACCATTTCATCCGATGTGGGCGGGAAGCGATAGATCAAGTGCCAGACCGGGCTGCCGGTGAAACCATTGACGACGTCGACGCCGAATGCCTTGGCGGCGCGGGCGGTATTCTTCATCTCCTCGGCGCAGCGCTCGCGCACGCCGTCGGGGTCGCCGTCGCCCCAGAGCCGATCAGGCAGAATCGCGCGGTGGCGCTCGTCAATGAAGGCTTCGGCCACGCATTGCCCGACCAGGTGATTACTGATCGAAAAGTAGTCCAGGCCATGTTGCGCCAAGCCGTCAAGGCGCGACTGAATGTAGCTGTCGCTTTCAAGGGCTTTGTCGACTTCAAAATGGTCGCCCCAGCAAGCGAGTTCCAAGCCATCGTAGCCAAAGCTCTTCGCTTTTTCGGCAATCGTCGCAAAGGGCAGGTCGGCCCATTGTCCCGTGAATAAGGTCACCGGTCTCGCCATAAGATTGTTCCTTTCTTGATCCGCGCGAAATCGCCGATTCATAAATCGAAAGGAGTATAACGCCCTCTGCCGTTTCTTCCAATACTGCCTCCTCTGGAGAGAGTGGTATCGTCCCTTGGCGCCCCCGGAAGTCCCCCGCATTGTCCCCAGGTTTTCGGGCAGTTTGGGGTGGCGGAATGGCTGGAGGGCGCGGTATTGCTGGGTTTTTGGTTTTGCCACAGAGGCGCAGAGGCACGGAGATTTTCGGCGGGCGACCAGATTGGTCGCGTAGGTCGCGTAGACACTGACCGGCGACACTGACCGTCGGCACAGAGAGCACAGAGGGGCGAGCCTCCGGTAAGCCCCCGGGAGCGCCTCTGGAAGCCCCCGCATTGCCCCCAGGTTTTTGGGGGTTTTGGGGGTGGCGGAAGGGCTGGAGGGCGCGGTATTGCTGGGTTTTTGATTTGGCCACAGGTGCGCAGAGGCACTGAGATTTTCGGCGGGCGACCAGATTGGTCGCCCCTACACTTTTCGACGTGATTGTAGATGGAATGTTTCGGGCGACCTGATAGGTCGCCCCTACAAGGTCCTTGAAAACAGTGCAGGGATTCTTTGGCGGGGATGGGAGGTTGGCGGGCACAGTACAGGTTTTTCGTTGGCCACAGAGGCGCAGAGGGCACAGAGGGCACAGAGATTTTTTGCCGCAGAGGGGC
>JAPOOU010000139.1 GCA_026713245.1 Chloroflexota bacterium | reverse complement strand
GTCCACCCGGTCTCATCCCGAACCCGGAAGTTAAGCCCGCGAGCGCAGATGGTACTGCATTGGAGACGATGTGGGAGAGTATGCCGCCGCCAACACGTACCCTGACTGCTCTCTTTTTTACCCTTAATCTTTCAGATTCCCTCATGGTCATTCCTTCCAATGCAACTTAGCTGAACAATTTACAGTACCCTTACAATTTTCCTCTCAATCAACGGTATACTGACTTGATGTTGGTGAAACAGCGCGCCACGGCGAATTCGTCGCGCCAGCCAACATCCACTTGGATTGCGACGACTCCTACGCGTCGGGAAAAGGTAACTCAAGATGAGCGCGATATTAGACTACTGGCTCCACTTCGGAATCAACCTGGCCATAATCAGTCTCTTGATAGCCGCACTCTATTGGCAGCGCAAGCCCAACCGAAACTACGCGCTCGCAATGATCGTTGGCGGCTCCCTGGTCTATGTGGTGATTCGACTGCTGGTGCAGTTCGAAATCGGCTTGGGCGTCGGCTTCGGCATCTTTGCCATCTTCTCCTTGCTTAGATTCCGCACGGTGGCGATTTCGCTGCGCGATATGACTTATCTCTTCGCCACGATTACTCTTTCGCTGGTGAACGCGATGTTGATGAGTTTCGGCACTTGGGAAGAGGTGGCCGCCGTCAACCTGGCGATTCTGGCGACCTTGTCCGTGCTGGAATATAGCCGCGTAATGCAAAGTCAAGCCAGTTTCAGGCTGTCCTACGATAATCTTGAACTCCTGCGCCCTAGTAGACGAGACGACCTGTTCTCAGATATCACAGAACGCACTGGCATCAGACCCGTGCGAGTATCCATTATCCGGATGAGTATCAAGAGCCAGAACGCCCGCATGCGCGTCTGGTATATCGAACAGGGAGAATAGCATGTCGAACGAAGGTACCGGTGCTTCATCGCAGGACTTTATCGCCGCGCTCTTGGCATGGCTACTGCTCTTCGCCGCGGTACTGCCGTCGTCAGCCCAGACAGCCGAGCGCCCGACCGGCTGGACCGACGAATCGCACGGCAGCCGCGGCCCAATCAATTACGACCTGATACTCCCCGACGACCGTATCAACGAGATCTACATCACGTTCACACCGGAAGCCTGGGCGGCCGAAGAAGACGATATGACCGAGCTCTATGGCGAACGCGGCTTACGCGCACGCCCCAGCGCATTGCGCCCGGAACGGATGCCCGATATCACCCAGCTTGCTGTGCGGCTAGATCGCGACGCAGCCGCAGTGCGAATAGCATTCGCCTACTTCCCGGATTTCAACGCCATCGCTGCCGCCCTGGATTTCGAACCAAATGAGCTTTTCGCGGCACTTGAACTTCCCGCAGGCACGCGTCCTCCGGCCGGCGCTGGCCAAGCCGGAATCTCCTTCCTGGCGCCAGGCCGAAATCCCGACATGGAACGAATGCAGCTCTCCTCCCGCAACCCCATTTGGGTGCCGGTCACGGTTCAATTTGGCGAGCGTACTTGGTGGGAAGTCGGCTTTCGCTACAAGGGCAATTCCACGCTCTCCTTGGGCTGGGCGGCCGGACGCGATGACTTGCCCTTTAAGCTCGATTTCGACGAATTCGAAGACGAGCATCCCGCGCTCGATAACCAGCGCTTCTATGGCTTCAAGCAGTTGAGCTTCTCCAATACTAACGACTTTGATCCATCGCTGCAGCGCGAAAAAGTAACCGCCGACATCTTTCGTGACGCTGGCGTGCCGGCCCCGCAAACAGCCTTCTATGCGGTTCATATTGACAAAGGTGACGGCGGGGGCGCGCAGTATTGGGGGCTTTACACGGCGATTGAACTGCCAGACGATACCCTCATCGAAACGCAGTTCGACGATGATGACGGCAATATGTACAAACCAGCCGGCGACGGCGCGTCTTTCGCTTTTGGCAGCTTTGATGAAGTCAGTTTCGACAAAGAAACCTATCGCGATAGCGGTTACGACGATGTGCTGGCGGTGTTCGAAGCCTTGCATGCGCAATCGCGGCTGAGCGATCCGAGCGACTGGCGCGCTGAACTCGAAGCGGTGTTTGATGTCGCCGGATTTCTGCGCTGGCTGGCGGCGAATACGCTGCTGCAAAACTGGGACACTTACGGCATCCTCGCGCACAACTATTACCTCTACGCCGATGGCGCGACCGGGCAGCTGGTGTGGATCCCCTGGGACAACAACATTGCGTTGCAGGCGGAGATCGCGGGTTTGACTGACCGCAACATCCGCGCCATACGCCAGGCGATACCCAACTTTGGCACAGCGCTGAGCCTTGACCTCCACGTTGACGCTGACAGCTGGCCCCTTATCGGTTTCCTGCTCGCCGACGAGACCTACCAGCGAGCTTACCGGGACGAAGTCGCGCGGATTAGCAGCGAAATCTTCACTCCCGAACGCATGGTTTCGATTTACGAGGCCAACTTTCAGCTCGCGGCCGCTCACATACGGGAATTCAATGGTGAAGAAGCTGTGGCGTCGCTGCGTACCGCAACCGACGATCTGGTTGCGCACGTTCATGAACGCGCCGCCGCTGCCGAGGCATTTCTGCAGGGGTATACCGTCGACTAGCGTATTGCTGACCCAAGAGTCGGCTCGCGATCACTCGATAACAGCAACGACAGCTGATTGACGCGTGGTATGCATGCAGACCGACGCTCGCGAACTATACAAGCCTGGCATGCGCTTAACTAGATCCATCCCGAACCCTGAATTTAAGCCGTCAAGCGCAGATGGTATCGCATTGGAGACGATGTGGGAGAGTATGCCGCCAACACGACACCTGACTGTTTTTTGGTTTAGATTGATTGCTGAACTTTGGCGCAGAACCCTGGCCCGTTATGGGCAGGCTTCCGCCAAGATCGCAAGACGATATATCGCCACGAACCCATCTTCATATGCCGGTTCCAAACCGGAGAAACTGCCCTCGATCGTGTCCGGTTTCAGCAGTGAATAATGTAGAACCACATGCGAGAAACCGTCGGCCCCGAGTTGTGCAACGGCGGTCAGGTAGCCATCCCGATTCCCTTCCGTGCAAATCAAGCTCTCGTGCTTGTGCCAGGCATTCAATACGGGATTGGCTTCTATGTAATTGTAGGCGCTCGGCGGCGTTCGTCTAGCAAGTCCTTCCACTTGCGGGAACTCGCTTAGCGTCTGGTGTAGCAGATATTGCTTTGAATTGCCCCGATTCATGGGCAAATTAATTAGGCGGACCCCGTTCGCGTCTTCATCTGATAGCCACGTAAGGAATTGGATTTCATCCGGAGAAACAATTCTTCCGCCAGGTGGTGATCTGAAGTATTCGACGGCGAGTAACGCAATCAAAATCAGGATGATTCGTTTATTCTTGCTATTGGACATGCGTTCTAGTATAGATATTAACCCATAACAAGATAGAACCGCGAGAGGTAGCAGTATTCCTATCTGAAAATGGTCGGTTTCATGAAATGCCTTAAACATCAGGGGAAATACCTGATCGGCAAAGTATTTCGGGAGGCGTACCGCGGGAAGCTGCTGACTATTGATAGTAAGAATTGAACCTAATCTTAAGGCTAGAAAGAAAAAGATCAAGATTAACCAAGGAATCATTCTTCTTCGGTATCTCGCTTGCAATACCCCTGAGAATATGAGGAACAACGGTACATATCCTAGATACGCGGTGTTCCATCTTCCGGGATTTGTCAACTGGACAACTGAAGTGGTCAATCGGTTTGTAATGAGTCTGTTTGCAATTGGGTTTTCATAATTGATAAAGTACTGTAATAGGTCATTCTCTTTCTCTTGGCCGCTCGTCTTGTCAAGTACGTTATCCAGCGAACCAGAATCGGCAAGCAGTTGGTGCAAATGAAAAGAACTTAGCGACCCTATAACAATGACTAAAACGACGATGCGCCGCCAAAAGTCCTTCTCTCGCCATTTCAAGGTCGCAAAGTAAACAACAAAAGACCCGATAACAATTAGCAAACAAACGAAAATATATAGATCGGCGAAAACTGTGGCTCCTGTCAGTGCGCCGGATATGAATATGAACGACATGCGTCTCTCGAGTATAGCCCGGTGGAGAAAGTAAAGAGCCAAGGGAAGCGCCGCAAGAAATGCCGAACCAGGATTCTGTGGACGCCCTACCACGTATCCGCTGAATCCAAAAATGATTGCGCCAAACAAGCCAACCCATTTGTCTTTAAACAGGAAATTCAGATAGACATATGGCGCCACGGTCACTGAAACAATAACGAGCAAATAAGTCACATTGAACGCGTTGGATGCTGGCATTACCAGTTGCAGGGCGGCAAAAACGATCATATGTGGAACAGTGAAATTATGGTAAACGAGCGACAAACCATCCGGATAAAACAGCAAATTAGTGAAATAGAAATCTGCCTGACCGGCGACTAAAGATTTGAAATACCATGCATTCCAGAATGTTATCCATACGTCACCGCTGTTTACAGGTACCCAAAACACATCAGTATTGAACACGTATAAGATAGTTGGGAATGTCATTATGATAAGGAGGCAGGCGACCACCAGAACAAAATGTCGATGTATACTAAGTGCTCGCGTGAGCTTTTTAATAAGATTCAATCTCGACCCTCTCTTCTACAGCTTTCGGAAATTCGTGTGATTTGCTACATTCGTATCAATCGATCCATGCGTGCAATGGCGCTGTCCTGTAATTGATTGCAAATCTGTGCGCAACTTGTAAGCTTCGCAAGATCCCTAAACTCAAAGTTGGCTTAGAATGTAGCTGTCGCTTATCCATCACCTGGAGACCTCTGCATGCGGACGAATCGGTTGCTCACGCTTATTGTTACCATATTATATACTTTAGCTGCATTTCAGCCCGCCACAGCCATCGGTGAAAAAGAAGTTGACGATGCCCCGGCGACAATCGCAGAACCGGCGCCGGTCGCCCAGATCATCAATGAAGAGGGTGGCCCAGTCAGCATCACGGGCGAACTCTCCTATTCCAACGCCTTTTTCACCAGCGGCGTTGACGAGCCGCTGATCATCCTGGAAGACCAAACTGGATTCGTCGACCGAAACGAGTACTACATTTTCCCACTGGAATCCCAGGTGCTGGGGCAGATCACATCGGATTTCTACACTTCGCCCTTCAGCTACAGCTTGTCTCTGCCAAAAGTACCCAGCGGCGGTTTGCGCGATGTCGACAATAACGGCAACGAGGACACCGGTGTCATGGTATTCGCCATCGCCCACTGGACCAATCTTTTCGGGGACCGCTATCTGGAAGAGCGTGATCTTCACGGCGGCGGCTGGTCGACTGGTTACGCGTCCACGCGCGCCAGCGACGAAGTCGAAACCAGGCTGGAAATCATCGGCGGCAAATTCATCATTTTCGCGCCCGACGAGATGCAAGGTTTTCCCTCCGGGTTCGGCGCTGATGATTTGCTATTTACAGAAGACGATCCAATCGCCATTGTCCCACAAGGCTATTCAGTTGTTGTTATGGACGAAGAACCCTTCGTTTTTGATCGCGCCGCCCGGCAAATCATTGATCTCTACGAGCCCGAAAAAGCAGCTATCAATGACTTTTCCGATTTGGGCTATGCAGAAGCATTTCAAGCGATGGTTGATCTTTTCCGCAATGAATATGCCTACACCGAAGTTTACGATCTGGATTGGGACGACCTTTTCGAGACCTACAGCCCCCGCTTTGCAAAAGCCGGGGAAGCCGAAGACAGCAAGGCTTACGCGCTCGCTATGCGTGATTTCATATGGGAAATTCCCGATGGACATGTCGGTATGCCGCTGGAAGCGATAAGCGATGTCTTTCGTGAAGAGACCGACGGCGGGCTGGGCATCGCCCTTTCGGAACTGGACGACGAGCGAATCGTGGTCAGTTACATCCTCGAAGGGGCCCCGGCTGCCAATGCCGGCATGGAATTGGGCGCGGAGATCTTTGCATGGGATGGCGGCGCCGTTGAAAAAGCGCTGGAACGCGAATTCGTCTGGGCTCACCAGGCGTTGAGCACCGAGCATACCCTACGCTTGCAGCAATTGCGCTATATCACGCGCTTCCCCTTGGGCAGCGAAGTTGAAGTAACGTTCCGCAATCCCGAAAGCGAGGAAGAACAGACGGTCACGATGGAGGTCATCTCGGAACGCGCCAGTTTCTCGCACTCTTCGTTCTTCTCTGGCATAGACGGATGGGAATTGCCGGTCGAATACGAGATCCTTCCCAGCGGTTATGGATATGTCGCCATCTATTCTTTCAGCGACAACGAAAGGCTGACGGTTCAGCTATGGGAACGCATGATCGAGACCTTTCTCGAGGCCGATGTGCCCGGCATCATAATTGATATGCGCAAAAACGGCGGCGGCAACGGATATCTTGCCGATCAACTCGGCGCTTATTTCTTCCAGGAGGAACACATCCTGGGTTATTCCAGCGCCTACAACGAGTCCCTGGGCGACTTTTACCTGGATCCGCGTTCCGAAGATCGTTTTATCTTACCCCCGGAGGACCTGCGCTATGACGGGGAGGTCGCCGTCATCATCGCGCCAGGCTGCTTCAGCGCTTGCGAATTCTTCACCTACAATCTCACGATTGACGAACGCGCGGCCGTCGTCGGGAATTACGGAACTGGTGGCTTGGGGGGCGCGGTCGACGATTTCCTGATGCCAGAGGATATGACGATCCGATTCACCGTCACGCGCGCCGTCAATGCCGACAAAGAGGTCCATATCGAGGCGCAAGGCGTTCTGCCAACCGTGCATGTACCGGTGACCTATGAGAGCCTGTTTAAGGAAGGCGATCTGCTTCTGCAAGCTGCGGAAGACTACCTGACCGACGTGATCCTGGGCGAGTTGATCGACGGCGGTGAACTGTCGCTCGGCGCGGGCAGCACAGAGGTGCAAGCCAATGGCGTCGTAGGTCCCGATCAGCGCGTACGCTATCGCGCGACCTTGCCCGGCAATCGCATAGTCAGCATTTATCTCAGCGGCATTGACGACACGGTGGATACGGTACTTGGGATCTATAACGAATCGGGGTCAAACTTGCTTGGGGAAAATGACGACGCCGATGACGACACGCGCGGCTCGGCATTGACCGAGCTCGATGTGGGGGAACAATCGGCCAACTTCATGCTGGAAGTGCGCGTCAAGAATAGCAACGACATCCAGCAGTTCACGCTCAAGATCGTGGAGGTCCCGCAAGAGGAGGAAGACGGGGAAGAGAGCGACGACGCGGAAGATTCCGCCGATGGATAATTCTGGCAGTTATATGCGAGATTGATGAAGCGGGCGAAGACTTGATGCTTGAAGCAACCGACTAACGTAACTCAATCCCAGTCGCGCATGTCGACGATCTTGCCAGCATTGTTGTCGATTGAACCGTCCGCCACCACCTCAACGGAATCAATGCGCAATCGTACCGCCTCATGCGCCAGAGCTTTCAGTTTCTCCGCGATACCGGCCGATTCAGCGCCCTCACGCAGCTCGACATTTACCGTGACAACATCGCGGTTTTTCGGCCGTGTGATCACGACCTGCAAATCCTTGATCTCTGGAAATTGCATCACCGCATATTGCAGTTGGTTCGGGTGCAGGAACATGCCACGCACCTTGACGGCGTCTCCACTGCGCCCGTAAAGGCCCAGCAGTTGTTGCCCTTCGCATGTCGGCTGCGGCGATAAAGCGCCCAGATCGCCTGTGCCGAAGCGAATCAAGGGATAGGCCTTGTTGAAACTGGTCGCGACGATTTCGCCGGTTTCGCCCACGGGAAGTGTGACGCCCGTCTCTGGATCGCAAATCTGCAGGAAAATGTTCGGCATGATGCAGAATCCCTGGACGCCTTCACGTGTGTAGCCGATAAAGCCCAAATCCGCCGTGCCATAAGCCGAGGTGGTCGTTATGCCATATTCGCCTTCGAAGCGCTCGCGTTGGCTTGGCGTATAGGGCTCTGCCGAAAAGAGCGCCTTTTTTATCGGCACGGCGTCCGCGCCCAAGCTCATCTCCGCGGCTTTATCCAGGATCGTCATCAGGTAGCTGGGCTGGCCGACGAATCCCGTTGCTCCCAAGGCCATCATCATCATGATCTGCAATTCAGTATTGCCGGGTCCGGTCGGGATGACCGTCGCTCCACAAGCGCGAATCGCCTCGTCCAACAGGATCCCCGCTGGCGTCAAATGGTACATGAAGGTGTTAAGCACGCGATCGCCCCGGCCGATGCCTATATATTCAAAAGGCGCCAACAGCGAGTCAGGGTCCTCGGGTGGCGGCTGCGGGTCATAAATTGGCCCCGGGGAGATATAGATGCGCGGCAGGTCGGCGGGGTCGATAGTGAGAAAGCCGCCAAATGGCGGATTCGCTTGATGCATCTCGACTAAGGCGTCTTTGGCAAGAACCGGTATCTTCGCCAGATCATGCGCGCCAAGAATGTCCGCGGGCGCGACGCCGGCGTCGTCCATCATTTGACGGATCGCCGGCGCATGTTCGTATCCATGCCGGACGAAGTCTTGAATCCTTCGATTGAGGTCTGTCAATGTCTTGCTCCGTTTCCCGGCCAAGAAAGGCTCCTCATTGTCAATCGCTTTGTCAACGTCTAGGCGCGAATGCTAACCCAGCCAGCGCTTGCGGCGCTTGTAGTGCTTGACCTCGCGGTAATTCTTGCGCCCGCCCGACTGGTCCAGGCCCAGGAAGAATTCCTTTATATCTTCGTTCTCGCGCAGTTGCTCGGCGGGGCCATCCAACACGATTCTGCCGTTCTCCATGACGTAAGCATAATCGGCCAATTCGAGGGCGGCGCGGGCGTTTTGTTCCACGATCAAGACCGACGTGCCTTCCTGCCGGTTGATATCTCCGATGATTTCAAAGATCTCGTGAACCAGCAAAGGGGCCAATCCCAACGATGGTTCGTCCAGCATGAGAATCTGAGGGTGCGCCATCATGGCGCGTCCAATCACCAGCATTTGTCCCTCGCCGCCGGAGAGATATCCGCTCACTCGCTTTGACAAATCGCGCAAGCGTGGGAAGTAATGGTAAACCCGTTCCAAATCGTCACGGATGCTGCGCCCGCCTTGATAGACCATGCCGCCGACGCGCAGGTTCTCTTCCACCGTCAGATGTCGGAAGAGCAGGCGTCCTTCGATCACTTGCACTAAGCCCATGCGCACGACGTCTTCGGCAGAAAGGAGTTCCAGGCGGTCCTCGCCCCAGAGGATTTGACCTCGCGTGACCTCGCCCAGTTCCGCCTTGAGCAGGCCGCTAACGGCTTTCAGGGTTGTCGATTTCCCCGCGCCGTTTGGTCCCAGCAAGGACACGATCGATCCCGGCGCGACTTCCAGGGTGATGCCGCGCAGCACAAGGATCACACTGTTGTAGACGACCTCGATGTTGTTGACCGACAAGGTGCGCGTCGTGGTTAGTTCGGCTGTTTTTTCTGCAAGCGCCATAGGTCATCCCAAGACTCGCAGGACTTGAGGCAAATTGATGTTTCGCGCGAGAAAACGAGTGAAGGCCGGGCGCCGGCCCTCACTCGAAATTGTTTAGGTTCGCTTACTTACTGTCCGCGCAACTGCGGCACCGGCATGAAGTCGGTCAAGGGAATTATGATGGGCACGAAGAGTTGCCCGCCGCTGCCGTCAGGGATGAGCAAAGCGTCCTCTGGACCGCTCGCCGGACCGGTCATGCCGCTATTGGCAAAAGCCATACGCGCTATCCGGTTTTGCGTTCCATCGCGCATGCCGTCGGCAAAACTGTGATGCATGAGACCGCCCAGAATCGAATAATCCATGCTCTCCACCGTCGCGCGAATGTCCGTTCCAGTCACGGCCTCCAGGCTGCCGACCGCGTTCACCGTCCTTATATAGATCTCGATGATGGAATCGACAACGCCCCAGGAGACGAGATAGGCGATGTTTTGCTCCCCCGGCGAACGATCGTTGGCTGCGAATTGCTGTTGGACAAACTGCACCCCGGGGCTGCTCAACTCCGTCCACCACAGGAAGGGCATCGAACCGTACATGCCATCCACAGAGGGCATACCATTGGGCTTCAAAACGCGTTGTCCGAGGATGCCGACACTGGTATCCATGACCCAATTGACGCCTGCCAGCGCGATATCGCTTTCCAGGCCCAGGTCGACCAGCGTACCGGCGATTAAGGCGGGACCCGTCGCCAGAGAATTGGTGTAGAGGATGGTCGCGCCCTCGTCGACAGCGTTTTGCACTTGGGTCAAGATATCGGTATCGGTGGGCAAGAAAATCTGCGGTTGGTCGAGCACTTCCACGCCCATGCTACCGCAATACTCGTCCGCGGCCGGCTCTGTGCCTGCCAGGCCAAATGCGCCCGGCCAGGTGACAAAGCCGATCACAGGATCGGGGAAGGTATCCGGATTGGCAGCGACAAACTCGCAGAAGGACCCGAACTGGTTGATATAGAGCGGGTTGCTGGCGTAGAGCCAACCCGGCGTCATGCCATCTTCTCCGTACAAGCTCTCGATTGAACCGGCGGAGATGATGGAAACGATCTCGTCCTCCGCCAGTTGCTCCCGCAGCAGCTCACCATCAGAAGAACTATAGAGCATGAGCAAGTCCAGCTCTTCAGCATATTCGCTTGTGAAGCGATCGTAGGCGCTCTGGGTTGCTTCCAGGTTGCCGCCCGTGTCTTCATATATTTGCTGCAGCATGGCTCCACAAACGCCACCATGGCCGTTCCAGTAATTGACCGCGTCGGACATTGCGGAAACGATCGGCTGCGTGATAAAGGCGTATGGTCCGCTCAGGTCGCCGAAGTGAAAGATCGTGAGCGTTTCGCCAGTCAGATCGACCTCGCATTCGCTGAGCTCGCTTGGGTAATTCATCATGTCTTGAGCCATGGTTGGGACGGCGATGATCGCAACCAAGGCTAACAGACCCAACAAGATAGAGATTCTCTTCATGAGTTTTCGACTCCTTCCCTTTAGGGATAAGTTGCTAAAACCGATTAGAATCGGCGCATATCTCATACCTATTAGCTTATGCCAAATCAAGTTCTCTGGCAAATGCAATGTCCGCCCAGGGCAATCGCTTCAAATTACAAATCTCTGGCAAAGCCCGCAAGATTTTAAGCACCGAGGCTGTAGCGGTCCTATGAAACTGGACACACTTTCGCCAGAATTTTGGTAGGGTTTTGGTTTGTGGCAGGG
>JAPOOU010000188.1 GCA_026713245.1 Chloroflexota bacterium | reverse complement strand
GTATTCGTTGCACAAGGTATGCCCTGTCGATACCTATAAAGCGGTTTGAACAATAGTGGGCCGGACTGGATTCGAACCAGTGTAGGCTCTCGCCAGCGAATTTACAGTCCGCCCCCTTTAGCCACTCGGGCACCGACCCCCATAAGATTTGGTTGTTAAACCAGAGCCACCACTGGGACTCGAACCCAGAACAACCTGTTTACAAAACAGGTGCTCTGCCAATTGAGCTATGGTGGCGTAGCCGGTGCAGTATAGCATAGCGGCAGAGCACGCTCAAGGACATTCCCCCAGGAGCTACAGCGTCAAACATTCTACGACGGCGCCTTGGCCATGTCAAGTGCGCGTGGCAGCGAGGCAGAGCAATCGCAGCAGATTCTTCTCAACCACCGAGGTCACCGAGGTTTGAATCCTTTTCTGGCAAGAAGGAAGCAAAGTAGGGGCGATTCTGTGAATCACCCAAGATATTCTCGCTGTTTTCAGGGGCGACAGACACGCAGTGTCTACGCGCGGCACAGAATTGCCCCTACAATTCGTTAGATTTATGTGACTTTTGACAGAAACTGGTTCTGGCGCGATTGCTCTGGCAGCGGTAAGTGCATTGAAGTTGGTTGAACTAAAGAACAACCAACATCAGTCGGTAAGGATTCGGTTTGATCTTTGTCCGCCTTTGTCCGATTGCGGACAAAAAAAACTTTTTTTCGGACATTATCGCCTCTTTTCGGACAATGTCGCATCGTTTCGGCCGCAGACATGGTTTGCAATGGGTTTGGCAAGCGGCGAACCGCGTCGGGTAGATCGAGGCGGAAGAGCCTGGCTGGCGCGAAGAAAGGATATCGCAAGGCGTAGAGAGAGGGGCGACTATATGGTCGCGGTTCGTTGGTTTCCACATAGCCACGAAGGGTTTTGACCACCGAGGGCAGCGAGGGCTTCATTGTCATTTTGCCGCCGGGGGAAGTGTTTTTTCAGCTATTTGGCCGTTTGACGGCACTGTGTATGCGGTTGTTAAGGCGCAGGATTGGGATCAAAGTAGCATGGTTTTGGGCGGAGAGGGCGACTATATGGTCGCGCTTTAGTCAAGCGATTAAAGCCGTTCGACGCGTAACCGACGAGAAGGACTCCTGCGCTCACAGCCGCTCGGCGGCTACAAGGCTTGATTGGTATTAGGGCGCGATAACCGCTTTTTACCCCCCACCCCCCAGCCCTGTGCCCCCTCGGTCCCCCCGCTAAGCGGGGGGCGGAAATCCCACAAGGGGCGCGCGTAGACACCGCACTACGAGAGGGGCAGCTAGGCTTGGTGGCTTCGTAGTAATCTGTTGAGTTTCGCAAGGATCGACCACTTTTTTGTATTGCTTCGGTGCTGTGCAAGTTTTCTCTGCGCATGATACTCAGTATCGGACAAGCCTTGGGACTTCGACCTGTTCGTAGATGGAGTTTGGCAGGTTTATGTAGCCAATGTATGGGCTATTCGGACGCATCCGGATCCAGGAAATCTTCGGCCGCATAAGCTGGATCAGGATAGTTATAGAAACCGCGACCGGTTTTCTGGCCCAGTTCGCCGCGTTCTACTTTTTCTGTCAATATCGGCCGCGGCAGATCGTCCGGATCGCCACTTTCTTCGGCGTAGCGCATTTCGATATCGTAGATGACGTCCAGGCCGATGCGATCCATCTGCGCGAAGGGCGGCGGCGGCTCGCCTCCGAATTTGATCATCCAGGCGCGGTCGATATCTTCCACCGTAGCGACGCCGCTATCGGCCACTTTCATCACCTCTTTTTTGATCGCCCGCCAGACACGATTGAAGATGAAGCCCGTGCTTTCCCGCCTCACCCGCAGTGGCAAGACGCCAATTGCGCGCGCGAATGCGGACAGCGCATCCAGCACATCGTCGCGCGTACAACTTCCGCCGCCGATTTCCACCATCGGGCTATCCCAAACCGGCAGATAAAAATGCAAATTCGCCACCTGTTCCGGGCGCTCGGTAGCGTCTTCCAGGGCGCTGACGCGGATCGACGAACTGTTGCTGGCGATGATGGCGCCTTCGCGCGCCAGACCGTCGATTTGCCTGAACACCCTCCGTTTGAGTTCGAGCCGCTCCGGCACCGCTTCAATTGCCAGATCGGCATCGCGAGCTGCGAGGGAAAGATCCGACTCATAGCGCAGGTTTCCCAGGATCGCGCCGCGCGCGTTCTCGGCTTCGATGCCGGAAGCGACCCAATCAGCGACGATCCGTTCTTGAGCCGCCTTGGCATCCGCCAAAACGGCATCGTCGATGTCGAACAAAACGACCGGAATGTCGTTTCGCGCGATTTGCAGGGAAATCTGTCGTCCCATTGTGCCCGCGCCAATCACCGTCACTCGCCTAATCTTGATCATCACCGGCGCCTCTCGGCGTGAAGTTCTGCGGCGGCAGTTCACCCAGCAACTGGTTAAGCGCCGCGTAACGTTTGTCGCGCTCCAGCAGCATCATTTCGCGTTGCGCCGCGCTGTATTCGTAGAATCCGCCCAAAGTCTTGGCGCCGCGCCGGCCTTCCGCGACGATCCTTTTCAGCAGTTCGGGCGCTTCCCAATCAGACCCCAATCCATCCGCCAACACGGAGAAGATGCTTTCATAAACGTCCAATCCGGCCATATCCGCGATCTGGAAGGGACCGTAAAATGGCAGGCGGAAACCGAAGCTGCCGCGCAGCAACTCATCCAATTCCTCCGGCGTCGCCAAGCCTTCAGCTACACAGGCGACCGCTTCGCGGAAGAGCGCAAACTGAATGCGATTAGCCACAAAGCCGGGTGCGCTGCCGACAGTGGCCGGACGCTTGCCGATCGCCAGCAGAAACGCGCGCAGTTGTTCGACAACCGCCACGTCGGTTCGCGAAGACGGGATGATTTCCACCGCCGGCGTCCATTCCGGCGGATTGAACCAATGCATGCCCAGGAAGCGTTCATCACGGTCGAGGAAGGCCGCCAGTTTATCTATAGGCAATGACGAGGTATTAGTCGCGATAATGGCAGCGGGGGGCGCGTGGCGGTCACAGGCGGATAGCACGTCGCGCTTGATTTCAATATTTTCAGGCACCGCTTCCAGGACCAACTCGGCATCGGCCACTGCAGTTGCCAGGTCCTTGGCAGTTGTCACTGCGGCGGCTTTGTCCAGGGCAGATGGCTTAAGCATGCCCGCATCTACATGCCCCCGCACACGGCGGGCGAGCCGCTTCAAAGCCAGCTCGGATAACTCAGGACCGGCGTCGATGAGCAGGACATCCATGCCGGCCAGGGCGAAGCACTCGGCGATTCCCAGGCCCATCGTCCCGGCGCCGATAACGGCTGCGCGTTGCGGATTCAAATGAGCTCCAGGGGACCAGTCAGTCGAATTGTCAGCTCCTTTTGATCGAGCGCTCGGCCGATTTGGAGAAGCTGCGCGCTTTGAATATGAACAGGCGACCCAATGGGTCGCCCGCCAGGAATTTCATAATCCGGATATTTTGCGCGGAATGGACCAGCGAACGCGGAAGACTCCTACCAGAGTCTTCCGCCTCCTATCCTAATGCGCTACGTCGTTTAATCTACACTCAAAAGCCGCAACGACGGCCTAGCGGCGCCTACCGGGGCGGCGTCCGCGCCGGCCATCCACCATGAGCGTTTCCATTGAGCTGTACCGCGACTCGTAGGCATAGGCTTGCATGTGCGAGGCCTGAACGCCTGCCGCCACAATCGTCCCACAGCCAAGGCTGGGGTTATTGAGACATGTCAGCACATCCTGCCCCGGGGCTGTAGTCGTTAAAACGACCTGGGTCCGCTCGGCAACAGCCAGATACTGCTCAATCTCGTGCAGCGCCTCTTGCCCGTCATAGAACATGAGACCGGAGTCGCCTTCGGCATACATGCGCACGTGAGACGCCGCAAAGCGCTCGCGATAGCTCTGCTGCATCTGACGCTCGGACGTCACAATCATGCTCCATTGGGGCTGGTTGCGCAATTGATCAAGCTCCGCTTGGGTCGCGCGCAAGGAACTGTCCGTCGCCATAAGCTGCTCATTGCGTTGGGCGAGCGCCTGCAAGGTATAGCCCCAGCGCTGCTTCAACTGATCCCTGGCGTGATTCAAGACGACGATCTTGCTGTTGGCCGCCTTAAGCTCCTCGTCACGATGCTGCAAGGAGCGCGCCAAGTGCGCGGCTTGCATTTGCGCCTCGGTGAATTCGCTGCGCGAGGCGACGAGCTCGCTCTGCGTCGTGGCTAGCGCTTGCTGCGTCTTGCCGAGCTCATATTGGCTGGCCGCCAAAGCGTCGTTCGCCGCCGATAACTCGCCCAGCAAGTTCTCTACGCCGCCGAACACCAGCACCGCAATGATGGCGAAGGTGATGAGCAAGCCGAGAAGTCGCGACCAGAATGGAGATTTACTCTCAATACGCTTCATTTCGACCTCCTAAAAATTATGCAACTGTACGGGGAATGCCGACCGTCAAAAGTCAGCATACGACACTTTTCAACTAGTGTATCTCACTTGTCTGAATAATGCCAACATTTGTCCCTTTTTGAATTGCGAGTTTGACCTCGCCGATTGCCTTTGTGACCTCAATATCGCGCGGGCAGGCCGGCGTGCAGTTAAAAATGGTGCGGCAGCGCCAAACGCCGTTGGGCTCGCTGAGGACGTCAAGGCGCTCTTGTCCGGCTTGATCGCGCGTATCAAATACGAAGCGGTGCGCCCCTACGATCGCGGCCGGACCGACGTATTGCCCATTCGCCCAAAAGCTGGGGCAGGAAGTCGTACAGCATGCGCAGAGGATGCACTTGGTGGAATCATCGAATAGCTCGCGATCTTCCTGTGTCTGCAGCCGTTCGCGCCCGTCCTGCGGCACTGGATTGTCATTGACGAAGAAGGGCATGACTCGCTTGTAATGGTCGAAGAACGGTTCCATATCGACGATCAGATCTTTGATCACCGGCAATCCCAGAATTGGCTCGACTTGCACCCGCTCCCCGACATCTTGAATGAGCATCTTGCAAGCCAGGCGATTGACGCCGTTGATGCGCATGGCATCGGAGCCACAGACACCGTGCGCGCAGGACCGCCGCAGCGACAGGGAACCGTCCTGCTCCCATTTGATGCGATGCAGCATTTCCAGGACGCGATCGGTGGGATCGACGTCGGACAGGACAAACTCTTGCCAGTAGGGCTTTTCTCTGTCAGGAACTTCCGGGTTTTGCCGTCTGATTTTGAAAGTTACGTCCATTCGTTCACGTCCAGTCTAAATGCGGATAAATACGACAAGCGCCAGGGCATAGATTGAGACTGCCATACATGTCGCAAAAATGACGCAGTCTTCTTTTGACAAGGATTTAATGCGGCATTCAATTTTAGCGGCTTCCACCAGCGCCGCTCCTGCTGCTCTGAGAAGATAATAACGAACATGTAATTGCACGTAGCGAACATGTAAATAAAAATAGCGGACAAGCAAGCGAAAAATTCGTACTTGATTATTGATGATTCTCACGGTCGGTCTATCCATGATATCGGTCTACACAACATCCGTCAGCACAAAGACCGGCCATGAAGATGATCGCCACGTGCCAGGAACTGCCGGGTTCTGCTGCCAGATTCTAAAAGTTACATCCATCGTTCGTTTATCCCTGCAAGCCCGGTCGATTGTTGCAGCAGATCGCCTAATAAACGCGCGCCTTGGGACGGAATCTCTGCTTATCCTCGGGCAGGCCCTGGGCGATCTCCTCTTCCCAGAGCGACAGATCGACCGGTTTTTCGAAGCTGACCGTATAGCTCGGGTCCGCGATCGCGCCATCGTGGGAGATCAGAGAATGCGCCATCCAGTTTTCGTCGTCGCGTTCTTTGAAGTCCTCACGGCTATGCGCTCCGCGGCTTTCCTTGCGCTCGATGGCTGTGCGCGCGGTCACATCCGCCAGATCGAGCAATGCGCCCAATTCCCATGCTTCCATCAGATCGGTGTTGAAGATGCGCGTCTTGTCGTCAATCTGAATGTCGGTGTAGAAGCGCTCCCGCAGTTCGGCCAAGTCATCAATTCCTCGCTGCATGGTTTCGTGTGTGCGGAAGACACCGATGTTCTCCATCATGGTATCCTGCATTTTGGCGCGCAATGCGCCTGAGCGCGACTTGCCGGTTGAATTGCGGATGCGGTCAAATTCAGCGCGGATCTCCGCTTCGGGATTGTCCGGCAGAGCCTTCCAATCGGCTTGTTTGACGAACTCCGCCATGCGCATACCTCCGCGTCGACCGAACACAACGAGATCAACCAGCGAGTTGGTGCCCAGCCGGTTGGCGCCGTGCACGCTAACGCAAGCGGTCTCGCCGGCCGCGTACAAGCCGGGCATCACCGTGCCAGCCGCGTCAATAACGACTTCGGCATCGACATTTGTGGGAATGCCACCCATGGCATAGTGAGCGGTTGGCTGTACCGGCATCGGTTCCTTGACCGGATCTACGCCAAGATATGTCCGGCAAAAGTCGAGGATGTCGGGCAGCTTGCGCTCCACAGTGGCGTCGTTGATGAAGTCGCTGCGATCCCGCCCTTCTTCCGCAAAATAACGATTGACGGTACCCGGGCGGATATCCAGGTGCACATAGCCACGATTCTTGATGCTACGTCCTGCGCGCGTCTCCAGGTAAATCGCGCGGCTGACGACATCGCGGCTGGCCAGGTCTTTGGCGCTGGGCGCGTAACGCTCCATGAAACGTTCGCCGACGCTGTTGATCAAGACCCCGCCTTCCCCGCGCACTCCTTCGGTGATCAAGATGCCCATCCGATAAATGCCGGTGGGATGGAATTGGAAGAATTCCATGTCCTCAAGCGGAACGCCGCGACGCAGGGCGATGGCGGCGCCGTCGCCGGTCAGCGCGTGCGCATTGCTGGTAACCGACCAGCAGCGTCCCCAGCCGCCCGTGGCGAAGAAACTGGCTTTGCCATGGAAGATGTGAAACTCGCCCGTGCCCAGCTCGATGGCGATGACGCCGGCAACCACGCCGTCGACCACGATCATGTCGACGACCTGAAATTCATCGAAAAAATGGACCTCATTCTTGATGCATTGCTGATAGAGCGTCTGCAGGATCATGTGACCGGTGCGGTCGGCGGCGTGGCAAGCGCGGCGCACCAGTTCTTCGCCGAAGTTACGTGTATGCCCGCCGAAGCGACGCTGGCTGATGCGCTTTTCCGAGGTGCGGTCAAAGGGCAGGCCCATGTGCTCGAGTTCGATCACGGCATCGACGGCATTCTCCGCCAGAATCTTCGCCGCCGCCTGATCGGTCAAGTAGTCGCCGCCTTTGACGGTATCGTATGTGTGATAAATGGGTTTGTCCTCGTCGAGGTTGCCCAATGCCGCGCCAATGCCGCCCTGCGCCGCGCCGGTGTGGCTGCGGGTGGGGTAAAGCTTGCTAACCACGGCGACATCGGCGCCGGCCTTGCTGGCATAGAGCGCCGCCATCAATCCAGCGCCGCCCGCCCCGACAATAATCGCTTCGTGTTTATGAACTTTCATCCATTGCCCCCGCGCGGGACGCGCCGCGCCGCGCTAACAGCCGACACAGTCGCCTCCCTGTCAAGTTTAGTCATTACTCTTCGGCATCGCCTTCGGCGGCTCCCGTCAGATAGGCTTCCAGTTCCGCCGGCACTTCCTCGCCGCGCAACTCGTAGATCTCCGCTGTGGCCGCCAGCGCTTCGCTCACGATGTCTTTCTCGATCGGCAGGAACAGCGCCGCCGCGCCAACCGCCAACAGCACCGCCGCAATCACCGTGCAAAGCGCCGAAGATATTCGTCGAGCGAAGGGGTGGAAGCTGGTGTAATCCGTCAAAACATAGCGCAAACCATTGAAGCCATGCAAGGTCACCAACACCAGCAAGAACAAATCATAGACGCGCCAGACGAAGACGCCCCAGGCCGTGTAGGTCCAACGGTGGTAGACGAATTCTACCGCGGTCGGCACGGGGCCGATGCTGCCGTTTTCTTGCAGCGTACCGGCCACTTGCTGCGCCGCCGTGATATCAAAGACACCTTGCACGACGTGCATCAAGGCCAGATGACCGAAGACCAGGGGCAGGATCAATATTCCGCTGAGGCGCATGAAAGCCCACCAGAATCGCTCGACCGGGCTCGCTTCCGGATATTTGCCAGGTACGGTTTCGCCGCCATCTCGGATCATGCCATAAAGCGCCGCCAGTACGATCGCGGCCGCCAAAGCGCCGACGAATCCAGCGATAAAGGGCAATTGTTCAATGATGGAGAAAACCACAACGTCGAGCAGCTTGTCGCCGGCGATGGCGTGTTCCACGAAATAGAAGTCCACTACATGCCCGGCCATGCCCAGAAATACCGGCGCCAGCACCAGCACGGTCACGATCAGCACCGCGACGGCCGCGCTCGATTGATGGCGCCAGAGCTCGGGCCGATAATCGAAGATCACGATCCGGATGCCGTTAAAGGCGTGATAAACCACCGCAAAAACCAGGCCAAACTCACCGATTGTGAAAATCGGCGATTGATAGGCGGCGATCGCTTTGACATACAAGCCGGGATAAAAGACCGCCCAGGAGGTGTCGATCACGTGCAGCGCCAGGAAAAGCACAACACCGACGCCGGTCAGGCGATGCAAGACCCAACTCCACTGCCCGATGGCGCCGCGATAGCGCAGGGTCTCTCTGACAGTCAAAACAAGCGAAGTCAAGTGACGCCCTTTCTCTCTATTGCAAATTGGCCAGGCAGATGATTGTCTCGGCAAAACAAAGGACGGGCGTATTATAGCACGAGGGATTATACGCGCAAAGGCGGGCAAGGTGCGGTAGTGTATCCATTTCGGTTGAAACATTATCCATAACCATCGAGGACACCGAGAGCACCGAGAAAGCATGATCGGAAATACTTGGCGCCTTATGGTGTAGGTTATGAGCAGTAAGTGAAAATTATCGACCAAGTTAGTTAGTGGACATTTCAATTCTGACTACGGATCCAGGGAAAGTTCGCCAAAATAGCGTTCACTCTGACTAAGACCAAGTACGTCGTGCAAACATACGCGTGTGCTGTTTTCGGGCGTTTCAGCGAAACGCCCCTACAACTCATCGCTTTTTCAGATTCTCATTTCTTACTTGCACTTACTTGTGTACTCGGTGGTAAAAAAATCTGGCGCGATAGCGCCGTGTTTCGCGCGCCCAAACATCATGTTGACAGCCAGACGAATAGGGATATGCTGAATAAGTCTGGACAGAATAAAGAGGGATGCCGATGGATAGTTTTTCCGCGCTGATAAACGGTTTGCATGGGCTGAGCGTCGCGCTAGGTTTGGGCTTGGGCTTAGTCTGTGGGTTTATCTTCGCCATGCTCACCTATCGATTCTATGGGAAAAATTTTCGTAGTACCTTTGAACGACTCTCGGATGAAATGAAGAAGACATTCGACAGTTTGTCATCGGAAGCATTGAACAGTAACCAAGAGCGGTTTTTGAACCTGGCAAATGACAAGTTTACGGACCAGACACAGCAGCACAGCAGTGAACTCGATAGCAAAAAGGAACTCATAGACCAGCAACTCCAGCAGATGTCCGAGACACTGAAGACCGTGCCTACCGAGCTGGAGAAGAGCCAGACAAAAGTCACAGATGTCCTGGACAAATCGGCCGAGAGCCTCAAGAAATCGAATCAGAG
This sequence comes from Chloroflexota bacterium, assembly GCA_026713245.1. GTDB lineage: Bacteria > Chloroflexota > Anaerolineae > Aggregatilineales > Phototrophicaceae > UBA6055. The sequence continues at coordinate 19,417 of JAPOOU010000188.1, read as the reverse complement.
TTATTTAGATCAATTGACCGAAAAGTCCGTAACACAGACCAAGGAACATAACAAGGAACTGGAAACAAAAAAGGAGCTCATCGATCAACGCCTGGTCGACATGGATGTCAAGCTGGGCAAGGTCGAGCGACTGGTACAGGAGCTTCAAACCGACCGCAAGACACAGTACAGCGCGCTTGATGAGCAGTTGAAGAGCCTGACTTCAACCACTTCTTCGCTGCAGAACGCGCTAGCGGATAACCAGGCGCGCGGACAGTGGGGCGAGCGCATCGCCGAAGATATCCTAAAGTTCTTGGGCTTTATAGAAGGTCGAAATTACATCCGACAGACTACTACCGAAGACGGCAAGCGCCCGGACTTCACCTTCATCATGCCAAATCAACTGACGCTAAACATGGACGTCAAATTTCCTCTGGACAATTATTTGTTATATCATGAGGCGGATTCCGACCAAGAAAAACGCGCCTTCAGCGACAAGTTTCTGAGCGATGTCAATTCGCGCGTGTCCGAGATACAAAAGCGAGGCTATATCGGCGCGAATACATTGGATTGCGTACTCATCTTCATTCCCAACGAGCAGATCTATCGCTTCATCCACGAGCAAGACCACAGGGTTATCGACAACGCATTGCACCAAAAGGTGATATTGTGCTCGCCGCTGACGCTTTACATTGTTCTCGCGGTTATTCGACAGGCGGCGCAAAACTTCAACATTGAACAGAAATCGCGCGAAATTGTCGCCATAGTCAACGAGATTCGCAAAGAATGGGACAAATACACGGACGAGATGCAGACCTTGTCGAATCACTTCCAACGGGTGTACAACAACTTACAGCGTTTGACTGTCACGAGGACGCGGGCACTCGACCGGCGCTTTGATCGCATTGAGGGTTTGCTGGAGAGCGGTGAGGTGAATGAAAACCCCGAAGCCGAAATCCCGTTGCTGTCCGATGAAAACGCCTAGCCCGCCGACTTGACCGCCATTCGCTCGCTCATCAAGTTGAGCAAGATAGCCGCGATCAGTTCCGGATTGTGGCGGATCGTATCCTGCTTCTGCCAGAGCGCGCGCTTGCCCGAACCCGTATCGGCGACATCTGCCAGCACAGGCGTGACATTCATGGTTTTGATCTTGTGAATCTCGTCAGGGGTGGGCAAGAGCACATTGACCTGCTCGCGGGCATAGAGGTCCATTAATTCCGGGCTGGGCTGCGTCGAGTTTAAGACCACATAATCGAGGATACCCAAGCCTAAATAAGACACCACTTGCTGTACGTGATCGGACAAGGAGTAGTCATCGGTTTGGCCGGGCTGCGTCGTGGTATTGCAGACATAAACCTTCAGCGCCGAAGAATCGCGAATTGCCTGCGCGATCTCTTTGAAGGCGAGGCAGGCGATCACGGTAGTGAACAAGCTGCCCGGTCCGATGGTGATCAAATCGGCCGTTTGCAGCGCGTCGATACAGGGCGGATAGACCGTCGCTTCGGGGTTTTGCACGAAGATGCGCTTGATGGCCGCTTTGTCCAATTGACGCACGTTAAACTCTTCTTCGACGATGGTCCCGTCCATCAACTCCGCGCAGATATGGGTATTCTCTTCGGAAACCGGGAAAATGTCGGCCTGGACATCGAGAAAGTCACTGATCTGTTGAATGGCCTTGACAAAACTGTCCGACATTTGCGTAAGCGCAGCGATGAAAAGATTGCCGAATGCCATGCCGTCAAGCTTGGGGTCGCCGGGCGCCACAATCCGATGCTGCATGACGCGCGACAACAGCGAGCCGTCATCGGCGCTGAGCGTGGCCAAGGCATTGCGAATATCCCCGGGCGCGGGGATCTGCGCGAATTCGCGGACGATGCCGGTGCTACGTCCTGTGTCGGTCACAGCAATGATGCCGGTTAACTGGTCGGTGTGGCTTTTCAAACCTTGCATCACCTGGACCGCGCCGAGACCGCCACCGATGGATACGACATTCATCCCGTTTGTTCTCATTGCGCCTCAAGTCTGCCGCGTTGAATTTGTCCTAGTATAACTCAAAACGTATAGGCGGATACGTGATGCCGCCGACAAGTTGGCGTGGAAAAAAGCCGAGTTTGTGCCATGATACGGGAGTGCCAGATGACCTGTTGAATCGCCATGCAATGACCCGCTCCCGCCCCGAACTCGCGCTATTCCTGAGCATTCTCGCGGGCTATCTGATAGCCGGCGCGCTCTTTGCCGTCTATACGCCGCCCTGGCAAGCGCCTGACGAGCCGGCCCACTACAATTATGTTCGGCAAGTGGCGGAAAACGGCTGCTGCCCGCGCGTCGAGATCGGTGATTGGCAGAGCGACTACCTGCAAGTCTTAACGTCAACCAGATTTGCGCCGGAATCGCTTGAGCGTCTTTACACGATCCAATACGAAGATCATCACCCCCCGCTCTATTACTTGCTGGCATCGTTGGTCTACAAGCTCGGCAATGGCAGCCTCGTCGCTCTGCGCCTGTTCTCGGTTTTGCTGGGCGCCATAACGGTCGGACTCGCCTACGTGATAGGCAAGCATGTAGTGCCCGAGCAACCTCAGATCGCCCTCGGCGCGATGGCGCTTGTCGCCTTCCTCCCGCAGCACCTGGCGATGATGAGCGCGGTCAATAATGACGCGATGGCAGAAGCACTCGTTGCTTTTGGTCTGCTGTGGATGGTCCGCTATCTTAAAGGGAATGGGGTCCCGATCTGGCAATTCGGTCTGATTGCCGGCCTGGCGATACTGTGCAAGATCACGATCTATTTTATGCTTCTGCTCTTCCCCCTGGCGATATGTCTTGCCTGGACCAAGCAAGAAAAACCGGTATCGGTATTGGCGGGACGGATTACAGCATTCGCGATTGTCGCGTTGATTTTCGGTGGCGGATGGTGGCTGCGCAACATAAGCGCCTACAGTTTTCCTGATTTTCTGGGTCTGGGGGCGCATGACGCTGTCGTGGCCGACCAACCTAGAACGCTAGATTATGTCGATACGCATGGATGGATCAACTACGCGCGGCAGCTCATAGCCGTGACCTTCAAGAGTTTCTGGGGACAATTCGGCTGGATGGCGCTGCCGCTGGATAGCGTGCTCGGCGGCTGGATCTATCGCGGCTTCGCGCTCTTGACGCTGGCTGGACTGACGGGAAGTTTGCTATCGGCGCATTCATCGCCGGTTTTTGAAGGCAGCCGCTCGGTGACAGCGAAAAAGCCCGCCGCGCGCGCACAAAATAACAAGCTTTCTCGTCGCATGAGCGACGCGATCTATTATGAACGAGAAAAGATCGAGCGCCGCCATATCAGAATCATCTTCACTGCGGCGGTCCTCATTGTGTTCCTGGCGTTTTTCTACTACAACCTCGAGTTCTTGCAGTGGCAAGGGCGCTATCTTTTTCCAGCGCTGATACCGATCGCGCTGAGCCTGGTCGGAGGGATTGATGCCTGGCGCGCCCGAATATTCGCCCGATGGGATCAGTCGCGCTGGTTGACCGCGCTCACGATAATGTGCCTGTTCGCGCTGGATATCTATCTGCTGTTCCGCGTCATCGTGCCGGGCTTGTCACCCTGAGCTACTTGCTGACGCGTGTGACGTACGCCTCATCTTCAATATTGACTTTGACCACATCTCCCACGTTGATAAACATGGGCGCAGTGACCTCGAAGCCGCTTTCCAGCTTGACCTTTTTCGTCGGGCTGTTGGCCGTATCGCCCGCTACAGCCGCTTCGACCTCGACCACCTCGTATTCCATCGTCTTGGGCAATTCGTAATCGATGATCTCGCCCTCAAAGCTCAAGAGCTTGATGGCCATGCTGTCCTTAATGTACTTGAGATCATCAGCGAAAATCGCGCGGTTTAACTGCGGCTGGTCATATGTCTCGGTGTTCATGAATGTGACAAAATCGTCATCGGCGTAGAGGAATTCCACATTATTGGCTTCCACGCGGATATCTTCCACGCGCTCGCCGGAGTTAAAGGTCATTTCCGTGGTCGAGCCGGAGCGCAAGTCGCGCACGGTCACACGGATGGTAGCCTTGCCGCGCCCCGGTTTATGATGGCGGTATTCCATCACGCGGTAGAGGTTGCCATTTTGGGTAAAGGTGGCGCCTTTTCGTAGTTGATTGACATCAATCATCGAGGGGTTTCCGCCAGTTCAAGTCTGTCTAAATCGGTCAACTCCGGCCGCTCTGCGGCGGCGGCGAATCGCACACAAGTATGTCGCGCTCGCGCAACATGAGAATTATGCCCGCCGCATGAGCGACGCGGATTGCGCAAACAGTATATCAGAGCGCTCGCGCTATCCCTAGCCTATGATTCAAGCAATGCGATCGCCTCGACCTCAATTAAGGCGCCGATGGGCAAAGCGCCGGCCTGAACCGTCGTGCGCGCCGGGGGATCCTGGGGGAAGTACTCGCTGTAGACGGCGTTGAAGGCGCCGAAGTCGTTGATATCTGCCAGGAACACGGTGGTCTTGACCACGCTGGACATGCCGCTGCCGCTGGCTTCCAGCACATCCTTGATGTTGTTCATGACCTGGCGCGTCTGCGCCTCGATACCGCCCTCAGCCAGGTTCGATGTGCCGGGGACTAGGGGGACTTGCCCGGCGGTGAAGATAAATCCATTAGCGATGATGCCTTGCGAATAAGCGCCGACCGCGGCGGGCGCGCTTGCTGTAGAGATGACTTGTTTCCCCATGAGATAGCCCTCCAGGACTTATAGTTTCTTTACTGGCATTGTGGTATCTTTACAATGCCTGTCAAGGGGAAGGACCAAACAATGGCGCCCTCGGATCGCAAGGCTGCCGCAAAGGTAATAGACAAGGGCAATGAATTCGACGCGGCCAGGGATGATGACGAGCCGACCACGGAAGAGCTTGTGGAAATGCTGCGCAAGAGTATTGAGGATGTGAAAGCTGGGCGAACCCGCCCGGCGCGAGAATTCTTGCGCGAGCTCCGAGAAATACTAGACGAAGATGACGACGCTGGTCGAGATCACAAAGACACTTGAGAGAGAATCAGAGCGGCTGGCTCGTAGATTTCCATCTTTAGAGATCAACATTGAACTGCTGACAACGTAGCTTGAGCAGGACGCGCGACCGGGGCTCAGGCTGGCTGGAATCGGATACACAACATACAAAGTTCGCCTGCCGAATCGCTCCGCGCGGCGCGGCAAAAGCGGCGGGTTTCGTGTCATCTACTACGAACGCGAGGCAACGCTCGTATTGCTCCTCATTGTCTACTCCAAAACGGAACGCGCTGACATTCCGAATGAAGTAATCCGACGCATGATCGCTAACTTAGAGCAGTAAGAATCACTTAAGACCGAAGATAGGTTCAAATAGGAGTAGTTCTAGCGCCGTAGGCCATGACAGCGCTTGAACTTGAGCCCACTGCCACAAGGGCAGGGATCGTTGCGTCCGGCTTTGCCAATTGGATCTTCATGTCTGGATGGTGAAGCTGGCAATGCGTGAGTTTTAACCAGGTGGTGGATGCAATTTCGCCTCCACCCAACGCCGTCGCGCCCGGACAGCCTTGTCGCGATTCATTCGCAGACGAGACACTGTGGCTCTACCCACTGCAGATAAACCAATTAGTCTTATCTTCTCGCCATCCCAGCGAAAGTGATCGTTCCAAATCTGGATCCTTGGATTGAACATGGCAGTTTCGGCCCCGCTTTCAGGGTCAATGGCAACCACGAAGTCTCGCTTGAACACGTTGCAACCCGCACATGACAGGCATAAGTTGTTCAAAGAAGTTTCGCCTCCACGGGACACTGGGATAATATGGTCGATTTCCATCTCAATTACGACGGATTCTTGTGTCTGGCAATATTCGCATTGTCCGCGAGCCCGTTCCTTTACCTGTTGTCGTATGCGCTCAGGGATCCACGCCATCTACTATGCCCCAAGTTTGAGCAGCTCACCGATATCATTACCGCGCTGCTTCAATAGCAACAAAGCCTCGGAGCGCAAGAGCATCTGATGGTCGACCAAGTCAATCAAGGCTTCCATTTCCACGATTTCTTCATCAGAGATTTGTCCTGATTGACCCAGTTGCATAAGTTCGCGCAGGCGACTGGCTTGGGGCCAAGCCAGTCGCTGATACACAACCGCGCGTAACTGATCGTCTCCAAAATCTTTTAGCTCTTCAGGCTCCAATGCCATATTGGGCAACACTCCGAATAGTAGCGACAGCGCGTCCAACATCACAGATTCCGCCGAACAAGCCCTCTTGCTAGCGATTGCTTCCGCGCGCTCATAAATCGAGGCTGGCACTTGCAGTACCCTAGTCGTCTCTTCCATGAGCAAATCTCCTCCGCTTTGTCCCCCGCATTGTAACTGCATCTCGATGGCGCGGTTATCGGCTGTTCCCCCGTAGGCCATGACAGCGCTTGAACTTGAGCCCGCTGCCGCAGGGACAGGGATCATTGCGCCCGGCTTTGGCGAAGGCCGCCCCCATCTCGGCATCGTGACGGGCCATCATCATCATCACATTGGATGGCGGACGCCGTTGTGACAACTCGCGCGCCATGAAATTCATCGTGGGACCAACGTGATTGAAAAAGGCGCGATAACCGGCGCAGAGGTAATTCAAGCCGCCTTCGCCGTCGGGGGTGTTGATGAAGCGATTCTTGGGACAGCCGCCATTGCAGACGAACTTGACCTCGCAATCGAGACAGTACTGCGGCAGCGTATCGCGCTTGGCCAGACCGAAGTCGCGCTGCGCGTCCATCACCACGATTTCATTGAGCGGGATATCCATGATATTGCCCAGCTTGTAGTCCGGCTCGACATAATGATCGCAGGAATAGACATCGCCGTTGTGCTCCATGGCCATTGCCAACCCACAGGTCTCGTCGAAGATGCACAGGCCGGGCGGCGCGCCGGTCCAGGCCGCCAGCGCAATGTCGAAGATCTGCACGAAAACGCGACCGACATCGCGCCGCAGCCATTCTTCGTACATGTCGATCAGGAACTGGCCGTAACCGGCGGCGCTGATCGAGCGGTCCGTGACCTGGTCGCCTTCTTGATAGCCGGTCTCGTTGTCGCGCTCGACAATGGGGATGAATTGCATGTAACTGGCGCCGACCTCGTCGCGCAGGAACTTGTAGACGCGCTCGCCCTGCCCTTCGTTGGCGGCGTGCACGGTTGTTAGAATGTTGAAATCGGCGCCGTGTTCTTGCAGCAATTCGATGCCCGCCATGACGCGGTGGAAGGTCGGCTTGCCGCCTTTGTCGACCCGGTAGAAATCGTGCATGTCCGCCGGCCCGTCGAGGCTGACGCCGAGCAGGAAGTCATTTTCGGCGAAGAACTGGCACCATTCGTCGTCGAGGGTCACGGCATTGGTTTGCAGCGCATTGCTGATTCGCATGCCCGGCCGCTTGTGCTTCTGCTGGTAGCGGACCGCTTGCCGGAAAAACTCGACGCCCATCAGGGTCGGTTCCCCGCCCTGCCAGGCAAAGTTGATGTCATCCACCTGCTGGGCGTCGATGTACTGTCGGATGTATTCCTCGAGCAAGTTGTCCGACATGCGGAACTCGCTGTTGGGATAGAGCCGTTCTTTGGACAGGAAGTAGCAGTATTTGCAGTCGAGGTTGCAGATGGCGCCTCGCGGCTTCGTCATCAGGTGGAAGGCTGTGGGTTGGTAGGTGGCGGTTTGCATGGTGCGAAGTATAGCGGATTTTGGCGGAGCGGCACAGGGATTCGCCACAGAGGCGCGGAGCCGCGCGGCGGCAGTGAAACGATTCACCGCCCCCTCGCAAAATAGTAAGCTCGATTGTCGCATGAGCGCCACAGTTTTCGTAGACAGTGTACAGAGCGTCAAAAGCAACGACATCGTGTGCGAATAGAGAGATACTGCGATATTTACAGATTTCACCGCTACGAGATAAGTTCAAGATAAGTTATACTCCTACAAGATTATGTTAGGTTTATCCCAAATGGAGAGAAAAATGGACTTGATTGACAGAATGCGCGAGATATCCAGCCAAGCGCCGCGCCAACTCGAATTCATCAAAACTGAAGAAGCGACCAAGAACGCCTTTGTCATGCCCTTCATTCAAGCGCTGGGATATAACGTATTCAATCCTATCGAGGTTGTTCCAGAGTTTACTGCCGACGTCGGTACAAAGAAGCATGAAAAGGTTGACTACGCAATAATGCAAGATGGAAAACCTATTATTCTGATAGAAGTAAAGTCAGCTACCTCAGATTTAAAGGATGAGCACGCATCGCAACTCTTTCGTTATTTCAGCGTGACCGACGCCCGGATAGGTATCCTGACAAACGGTTTGCAATATCGTTTTCATTCCGACTTGGAAAAGCCGAATCACATGGATGAGAAACCATTTCTAATTGTTGACATTCTCAATTTTGATACCCGCCCTGTTTCGCAACTCAAGAAATTTAGCAAGTCAGCGTTTGATGTCGACCGGATTCTTTCAAGCGCGAATGAATTGAAGTACAAGCGGGAAATCAAGCTCTTGTTCGAAAGCGAGTATCACCAGCCATCAGAAGACTTCGTTCGGCACTTTGCCGGCAGAGTGTATTCAGGACGCTTGATGGCTAATGTAATAGCCGAATTCACTGAGATTACGAAGCAGGCGCTGCGCGAATTCCTAAACGATGAGATTGCCGATCGCTTGCAGACGGCTATTGATTCGACTGCAGGCAACAGCGACGAGACAAGTGATGAGAGTGCGGTTGACGAGGAGGTTATAGACCGGTCAGATGGTATCGAAACCACTGAGGAGGAGCTCGATGGATACTACGTAGTAAAGTCAATCCTGCGCGAAACTATCGATGTATCGAGAGTGTTCATACGAGACGTGCGATCATACTGCGGCATTCTACTCGACGACAACAACCGTCAGCCAATCTGTAGGCTTCATTTCAACAGGTCGACCAAGTATCTAGGTTTATTTGATGGCGACAGCGAAGAACGTGTTGCTATTGATTCAGTCGACAGCATTTACAATTACGCCAGCGAGATAAGGGCGGCAGTTGCAAAATATGATTCGGACGATTAAGGATCAACCGAGCGAGTTCGATTAGAACCCCTCCGGCAAATCCTCTACGCCCTCTGCGCCTCTGTGGTGAATCCCCCTACCGCAACTTCTTCATCACATTCCTTAAGCCCACCGGCAACTCAGACTCAAACCGCATCCGCTCGCCCGTCGCCGGATGATCAAAAGCCAGTTCGCTGGCATGTAAGAACTGCCGCTTCAGCTTCAATCGCTGCTTGCGATAGCCGTAGACCGTATCCCCGACAACCGGGCAGCCGATAAAAGCCATATGGGCGCGTATCTGATGTGTCCGGCCAGTCAGCAGGCGCAATTCCACCAAGGCCCGGTCGCCCTGAAAACCATCATCCAGAACCCTGAATTCAGTCTGCGCGGATTTGCCGTCCCGCCTTACCGCCATGCGCAGCCGCTGTCGCCGATGGCGCGCGATCGGCGCGTCCACCAGTCCCTTGTCGCTTTCTGGTCGCTTTTCCAGCAGCGCCAGGTATAGCTTGTCCACGCTGCGTTCCCGGAACTGGCGCATCAGCGCCACCAGGGTCGTTTTCTTGCGCGCGGCAACCATCAAGCCGCTGGTGCCGCGGTCGAGGCGATGGACGATGCCCAAACGGTCCCCCGTTTCGGGATCGTCGATCATCTCGGCCAGCTCCGGGTAGCGTGCCAGCAGCGCATTAACAAGGGTGCCGCTCCTGTTGCCAGCGCCTGGATGCACAACCATTCCCGCCGCTTTATTGATCACCGCCAGATCGTCATCTTCGTAGACGATCTCCAGTTCGATATCTTCCGGTTCGAACGAAATCTCATCGCTCGGGGGCACATTGATCTCAACGCGCTCGCCGCCTTTGAATCGGAAGCCCGCTTTCTCGACCCGGCCATTCACCAAAACGTGACCCGCGCGGATCAGCTTTTGGGCCTGCGCGCGTGACAAGCCCTCCAGATGCTCCAGCACAAAGAGGTCAAGTCGCTGTTTGCCGGCGACAGCCGTCAAATGCAATTGTCGTTCACCCATGGGAATTCTTCACTTCTATTCGCGGCGCTTTTGCGTCAAATCGCGCCTGCGGACGAACTCAGCAGCGCCGCTATGGTACCGGCAACCACAATCGCCAGCAATAGAATTAAGGCCATCCGCAACAGCTTGATCAACGCTGCTTTCTCGGCTTTGCTCCAACCCGAACGCTTGTCGCCCATATCTGCCATACGTATCCATTCGCAAAGTCGTCGCGATCATGATTAGACCTGTGGCGGCGGCGCCTGTCAATGCGGCGCCGCTGGCGGTCACGGTAGCGCGGTTTTGTTTGCGGGTGGCGAGCCGCTATAATAGCGGCTATTGCGCCGGAGCAGGGAGGCAAAGCATGGTGCAAGTCTTGGTGACCGGCGGCGCCGGTTACATTGGCAGCCACGTTGTGCAGATGTTGATTGAACTTGGCTACGACGTAGTGGTTTACGACAATCTGAGCACAGGCAACCGACAGGCCGTACATCCCGACGCCAAATTGGTCGTGGGCGACCTTCACGATGTCGACGCGCTGCAGAATGCCTTCTCTTCGCATCAATTTGAGGGAATCTTGCATTTTGCTTCACAAATTCTGGTCAGCGAGAGCATGCGGAAACCCTTCATGTACTTGCGCGACAACCTTTACACCATCGTCAATGTATTGGAGTGCGCCAGCCTGCACAACGTCAAGCGCTTCATACTCTCGTCAACGGCCAATCTCTTTGATAATCCCGCGCGCATCCCTATTGACGAAGACGCAGCGCTTGTCCCCGGCAGCGTCTACGGCGAAACGAAGTATATATCCGAGCGAATACTAGCCTGGATGGACCGACTTTACGGCATCAAATACTGTTGCCTGCGCTATTTTAACGCCTGCGGCGCCCATCCCGACGGACATATCGGCGAGGCGCACGATCCGGAATCGCATCTCATTCCGCTGGTGCTGCAAGTGGCTCTGGGGCAGCGCGACGCCATTGAGATATACGGGACCGACTACGATACGCCCGACGGTACCTGCGTCCGCGACTACGTGCACGTGCTCGACCTGGCGCGAGCGCATATTCTGGCGCTGGAAGCCTTGCGCGACGGCGCCAGCCGCGTCTATAACCTGGGCAGTGGCAGCGGTTATTCCGTGCGCGAGGTTATAGAAAGCGCGCGAAAAGTTACCGGGCAGGCCATCCCCGTGAACGAAGCGCCGCGCCGAGCCGGCGATCTGCCCGCGCTCGTCGCCGACAGCGACAGAATCGGGCGCGAACTCGGCTGGGAAACGCAATACAACAGCCTGGAAATGATCATTGAAACAGCCTGGAACTGGCATCGCCGCCATCCCCACGGTTACCAAACCTAGTGATGAAAAGATAAAGCGCGCTTGTATCATTCTCGACCGTAGGCGAGCCGCTCGGCGCGTAACCGGCGAAGAGCATAGTCGCGCTCGCGCAAAACCCTGTGCCTGCCGCTGCATGAGCGCGATAGACTAGACAATGAGGATGATATGACCCGACTCGCGGCGCTCGCCGATATTCATGGCAACCTGCCCGCCCTGCAAGCCGTCATCGACGACATGCGCCAGTTCAAAGTAGATCAGGTTGTCGTGGCCGGCGACAGCGTCAATTGGGGACCCTTTTCGCGGGAAGTGCTGGAAATGGTTTTTCAGCAACGCTGGGCGCTCATCCGTGGCAACAACGCCTATTATGCGCTCGACTACAACACCAGTCGCGCGCCGGATCGCTGGGCGAGTTTCAGCTTGCCGCCGATCCTGCGCGAGCAACTGGGCGACCGCTGGCTAAAAGCGATTAGCTGCCAGCCCGATTCGCTCTCCCTGCGCTTTGTCGACGCGCCGCCTCTGCGTGTCTTCCACGGCCTGCCCGACAATCCCTGGCAGGCGATCTTCCCCGGCACGGCAAGGGAGGACGTCGCGGGCTGGCTGCGCAGCATCCGAGAGAGCGCGGTCATCTGCGCGCATAGCCATATCCCCATGGAACGGCGGGTCGACCGCTGGCAGATCTTCAATCCGGGTTCCGTCGGCGTCCCGCTCGATGGCGAATTCAGCGCCAGCTACATGATCCTCGATGGCCACGCAAAGGGCTGGGAGCTGGCGGCGCATCGCCGCGTACCCTTCGATTATGATCCGCTCTACCGTGAGTTCGAGCGGCAGAACTTCGTGGAACGCGGCGGCCTGACAGCGCGTTTGGTGATCGAAGAGTTCCGCAGCGCCCGTCTTCAAGTGCACCCTTTTATCCTTTGGAAATCAACGCACTTTGCGGAACGCCCGGACGATCTCGAACTTCTGCTCGCCTTTCTAGCGTTGGACGACGTCAGCGAGTATATGCCGGCCGCGTACCGTAACCTGAACGGTTGCCTCCACCGCGACTGAACGCGAGCGAAGTGCTAGAATATCAAGGTGTAAGCAGAGCAGCTGGGGGAAACTTCAATGTGTCGCAATATAAAAAGGCTCTACAATTACGATCCGCCCAGTACGGCCGACGAAATCGAAGCCGCCGCCCGGCAATACGTGCGCAAAGTCAGCGGCTTCCGTAAGCCCGCGGCGGTCAACAAATCGGCATTTGAACGCGCAGTCGCCGAGATCACGACCGCGACGGCCACGCTGCTCAACGGCTTGCAGACGAGCGCCCCGCCCCGCGACCGCGCTGCGGAAATCGCCGAAGCGCGGCGACGCAATGCCAAGCGCTTCGGCGTCTCATAAGGCGTTTACAGCCCAGGCGCCGTCGTTTAGACTGTTGCCAAATCTTCAAGTGTCTCGAGAGGCTTCCCCATGACTGAGCTTGGCGAATCGATGATGGCAGTACGCATGGCCCGCATCGGTAAACCGCGCGTGCTCAAATACGAACGCTGCCCGATGCCGATACCCGCCCCCGACGAAGCGTTGGTGAGGATACAGGCCACGTCGGTCAATCCCAGTGATCTGCTATTTCGAGATGGGCGCTTCATCATCCGCAAGCCCTTGCCGCATATCCTGGGAAATGATCTCGCGGGAGAAATCGCGGGTGTAGGGGAAGATGTCAGCGGATGGGAGCCGGGCGACCGCGTCGCCGCCTGCTTCGAGGGGCTGGGACGCGAACGCGACGGCAGTTACGCGGAGTACTGCGCCGTGCCAGCCGACCAATTGGTCAAATTGCCCGACTCCCTGGACTTTCAAGTGGCGGTTGCCGCCGGCGCTTCCTTTGCCAATGCCTGGACAGCGCTGGTCAGCAATGGCAAGATCAAGAAGGCCGATCGCGTGGTGATCCAGGGCGCGGCAAGCCCGGTCGGTATCGCCGCTTTGCAAATCGCCAGCGCCAAAGGATCGCAAGTTATCGCTATCAGCGGCAACGAAAGCGCGGCGCAGTTGCGAGAAATCGGCGCGCATATCGTCCTGGATGGCGGCGGCAGCGATCTGGTGCGGCAAGTCCAGGTAGCCACCGGCGAGTTAGGCGCGACGCTTGTTCTGCACGACTCGAATATGGATACGCTGTCGCAATCCATTAATATGCTCGACTACAAGGGAAGGCTGGTCCTGGCAGCGCCCGCGCCGCGCCGCGACACTCGAATCAACCTGATTGACGTATACTTGAAGAACCTCAGCATCCTGGGTTCCTACGACTCGCTGCGGACCAAGGACTTCGAATCCATTCTCCTGGATTTCGCGAAAGACAAGTACCAGGCCGCCATCGACGAGGCGCTGCCCCTCAGCCAAGCGCGGGTGGCACAGGAAAAAATGGAAAAGAACCCCGGCTTCGGCAAGATCGTTTTGATGCCCGATTCGGTCTTGGAAGCGGCGAAGAAACCGGCCAATTGGATTCCCATCGACTGACCGGGCTTAATCCAGACCCGGATACTCCAGAAACAGAACATCCAGTGTCAAGCGGACGTTGGCGTTAGTCTCCAGGCTGCGCGCGGCCCGTCGCGTGGCGTTGAGCGCATGCAATGCTTGCGCCGGATTCGCTCGCAGCGCGAGCGCGCGAATCTCGTCCTTGCGGTCGCTATTGCAGGGCTTTACCGGCGTCCCGTAACTCTCCAGCAGCAAATCGCGCCAATACGTTTGCCAGATGTCCAGGGTCATGCGCAACTGACCTTTGTCCCGCGCCAGTTTGCGGCTAAGCTGTTCGGCGATTTTCAGGCGGTCCACGCGGCCGCCGCGCAGGACATCGCGCAGCAGATCCAGGTATGTCGCTCTGGACTCAAGCAGCGTTTCATCGTCCAGCGCGGCTAGCGCCCAGCCGATGCGCCCGCTGCTCAGCCGGGCGATCAAATCCGCGCGATCCGCATCCGCGCCGCGGCCGATCAAATGATCCTTAACAAGCTCGATTGGCAATGGGCGCAAGGCTATGATCTGTGTACGGCTGCGGATGGTTGAAAGAATGCGCTCTGTCGACCCCGCCAGCAGCAAAAGAACAGCATGTTCCGCCGGTTCTTCCAAGGTCTTTAGCAGCGCGTCCTGCGCTTGCGGCAGCGCCAGGTCAAAGTCTTCCAGTATCGCCACACGATTGCGCGAACTATAAGGCTTCAGCGCCAACAGGCGTATCACTTCACGAATGACGTCGATTTTCATGCGACCGGTTTCATCGGCGCGCGCGAGGATCAGATCAGGATCGCTACCCTTGACAATATCGCGGCAGGATCGGCAGTTGCCGCAAGGACGTCCCGCGATATCTTCCGATTCGCAGTTGAGCGCCATCGCGAAGGTCCGCGCCAGGGTCATCTTGCCCAGGGACGCACTGCCGGTGAACATATAGGCATGTCGGCTGCGCCCGTTCAGCAGGCTACGCCGTAGAAACGCCAGCGCCCAATCGTGTCCTACGATGTTCCAGTTGTGATTACCATTTAAAGTCTCGTTCATGCGCCGATTATACCGTTGCGGCATATGATTGCGAAATGAGGCATAGTCTTCGTCCAGTCCGTTATTTGGTCATCCCGATTCAAGACTCAGGCGGCCGCTCACCCTATAATTGTTCATAGCCACTGAATAAAATGGCGCTACGGTTTGGTCTGCTGTCCGCATGGTCCGGGCGAAGGGATTTGAAATGCCATCTGCCATATCGCTGTTTGATACGCGCCTGATCCCGCAGCTTCGGCCGAGCTCGGGCCTGCGACTCATTATACTGTCTCTGCTTTTCACCGCGCTCGCCTTAACCGCGCCGGCGCAGGACGCGCCCACCGTGACGATTACGCCGGACTCGGGCCCGGTCGAAAGCGCGCTGCTAATGATACTGATCGAAGGACTGCAGCCGAGCGCTGTTTACTCGATAGAGTTCCTCTTTGACGGCGAGGTTGTCTTCAGCAGCGAGGAAACGAGCGATGATCAAGGCGTCATCAGTTTCCCGGCCGGCAGTACCGAAGGAGATCTTCCAGGCAGTTACACGGTTCAAGTGGTGCAAGATGGCGAGGCGCTCGCCAGCGCGGACTTTGAACTGACGGCGAAAGAAGCCGACAAAGAACTGCCGGGCGAGGTCACCGTGACGCCGTCCTCCGGTCCCATCGGCACTTTGCACGCGATCAAGATCGCCAATCTCGACGCTCGAACGCGCTATACGGTAGAAATTACCGCCAGCGAATCGCAGCGGGTTGCCTATCGCCGCGCGCGCGAAAGCGACATGGACGGCGCCATCGAGATTGAAGTCTTCGCGGAAGAAGGCGATACGCCCGGTCGGCAAGCGATCGCCATCTACGATGCGGAAGGCGAAACGATTGCCGCGGGCGAGTTCACCATCGACGCGCCGCCTGAGCGGGAAGTCGCCGTCATCGTTTGGCCACCCACAATTGAAGCGGGGAGCTCGGTCGAAATCAGCGTCAGCGACCTTTCGGCCTTTGACAGCGTAAGCGCCCAAGTAAAGTCGGCCGTCGGCGTGCTGATAGACACCGTCATGGCGCGCGCCTCGCGCGACGGCGAGGTCAACTTGAGCTTTACGAGCCCCGACGACATGGAAGAAGGCCGCTACGACATCGAAATCTTCGCGGAGGGCGACGAAGTAGCGACCGCCATATTGACGATTGGAGAGGTCGCGGATACCGAGTTGGCAATAGCAGCCGTAGTCTCCGTCACGCCGACGAGCGCAGCCATCGGTTCGGAGCATCTGATTGAGGTCAGCGGATTGCAGCCGGAGCAGGACTACAGGCTGACCATCCTCAATCCCGAAGGGGCCGAGGAATACGCAACCGGGCGCACTGCTGACGCGGCGGGCGCATTCAACTTGAGAATCAGCAGCACACCCGAAGACGTCCCAGGACTTTATACGGTCGAGATCCGCGATGATGCCGGTGACGTCCTGTTGGGGAGCGCCACGCTCGAAATCATCTTTGACGCCGACGAAGGCGGGAGCGACGCCCTCGCCACGATTGAACCGCAATCGGCGCCGCTCGGGTCGAGCCACGTGATTTTGCTGAGCAACTTGACGCCGGGCGAGCGGGTTAACTTTGATGTGACCTTCGCCGGCAAGTCCGTCTACGAGACCAACAAGACAGCCGACGCAACTGGCATGGTTCGGCTGGAACTGGTTACAGACGCGGGGGACGCCCCGGGCGATTATCTGATCACCGCAATGCGCGAAACCGGCAATCAGCCGACGGTTGTTTTGACCGCAACCACGGGAGAAGCCCCGGCCTCGGCAAACATCGTGTTAATGGGAGCGGGAGACGTGATCGAAGGCAGTCTGGCCGACGGCCGCGCCGAGATCAAGTTTGACGGCGAAGGCGGACAATACATGAGAATTGCCGTTCGTTCCGACGACTTTGACCCGGCGGCTGCCCTGTTCGATCGCGACGACATCGAGATCGCCTTTAATGACGACAGCCGCGGGCGCAAGTCAGCGGTCATCGGTCCACTGAAGTTGCCCTACAGCGGCAGCTATATTTTGGAAGTCTTCCCGTCGCCCCCGCTCGCGGATCCAGCGAGCCTTGAAGGCGACTTTATCGTGAGCATTGATCCGGTAAGCGTCGCGAGGATCGACGGCGTCGATGCCGTGCCGTTCTCGCTCAGTTCCAGCATTCCGGCGGCATATTATGAATTGTCGGTGAAAACCGGCGACAGCCTCACGCTCGCTGTCGACAGCAACGGCAGCTTGGACAGCACATTGCAGGTACTGTCTTCCGATGGCTTCGAATTGGCCTTCGACGACGACAGCGGCCCCGGTTTTGACGCCGAAATCAGCAATTTGTTATTCGAGCGCGACGATACTTATACCCTGGCGGTATCGACATTTGACGAGCTTGCCGCGGGCAGCGGCGTCATCGCCCTGAGCCACAACCCGGCGCGCAAGCTCGAAGACGGCGCAGTCATCATCACCCTAAGCGACAAGGCGATTCGCAATCTGGTCGTCTTCCATGCTGAAGAGGAGGAATCGCTGATCCTCAATCTGGAAAAGCTGTCGGGCGGCGTCGAAGATCTCTTTGTCACGGCCACGGTCGACGGCATGGAAGTGATGTCCTACAGCGCCATGGGCGTACCGGATCGACTGCCTCTGGCATTTGTCATGCCGGCGAGCGGCCAGGTAGTCGTCGCCTTCGAAAAATTCGGATTCGACGACAGGATCTCGCTGGCGGTCTCGCTTGAGCGGCCATGAGACCGGGGCAACATGGGAGCGGTAGCGGACGAGCGAAGCGCGTTCGCCCGGTCCCGCTTCACATCGCCTAGTAGACTTGCAGACCCCGCGCCTCGCGCTTGCCGTCGCGCCAAGCTTCGCTGCGCCCGTTGTGCGCCGGCTGCTCTTTGACCCGCAAGCCGGAAAGCTCGGCAAGATCGCGCTCGGCATAATACGCGTCCATTCGCCGCTTTAATTCAGCCGCGATCTCTGGACGGGCATGGTAGAGATTGCGCCGTTCCCGCGGATCGGCCACCAGATCAAAGAGAGCATGCGGTCCTGCGGGATAACGCCAGACCAGCTTCCAGCGCTGGTCGCGGATCATGCGAAGATCGCCGTATTCGCCGACGCGCGTATCATCCCAGTTGATCGTGCCTCCTCCCAGAAGCGGCGCGTAGGATCGGCCGGTATTGAGCTCGGATATCGGCGCTTTGTCACCGGCAAGCTCGCAGATGGTACGGAAACTGTCATAGTGGTCGACATAGTTTTCCAATACCTGCGCTGCGACGCCGGCGCCCGAGATGATAAGGGGCACTCGCAGCGAAACTTCGTACATGTTCAGCGGACGCGTGCTGTTTCCTTTGCCGAAAAAGCCATTATGCCCAATTGCGCAGCCGTGATCGGAGGTATAGATGATCACCGTGTTTTCCCAGTGTCCCCGGTCTTTCAGCGCAGCCACAAAGCGGGCGACATTGTCGTCGGTCTCGGTCACTGAGGCGTAGTAACCGATGTATCGGTCGCGCAGGTCTCCTTCGCTGAGTTGGTTGCCGCCGCCTTCGTTCTTGACCCAGGGATGCGGGTCCCAGGGCGGGATCTCGGCGAAGGCGCAATCTTGATAGCGGGCAGTTTGCAGCGGATCATGGGCTCCCTGATGATATGGGGAGTGCGTGGCGATGTAGCCGATGTTGAGGAAAAACGGCTTGTCTTCGGGAACCGTATCAAGGAAGTCGATGGCGTGATCGCTTATGAAGCGAGACTTGTTTCCGGTCAGCTCGAGCATTTTGCCATTGCGAACGTAGGTATAGGCGCCGTTGTGGGCGCCTTGCCATCCTGACAAACCGAAATAATAGTCCGCGCCTTTCGGCGTCAAATGCGATTGACCCAGGTGCCATTTGCCGCTCAAACCGGTGTGATAGCCGGCGCCCGACAGGTATTCGAATAGCGTCTTGGTCCCGCCCAGCCAATCGCGCTCGCCGATCTCGGGAATTGCCTCTTCCAGCCAGTCGTGTATGCCCACTTGCGAGGCGGTCTTGCCGGTCAAGAGGCAAGCGCGGGCCGGCGAACAGACCGGCGTCGGCGTATAAGCCTTTGCAAACCGTGTACCGTTGTATGCCAGCGCGTCAATGGTCGGCGTTTGCACTTCGGGATTGCCGTAGCAGCCGTTGGCCCAGGCGCCGTGGTCGTCCGTCAGGAATAATACGATATTGGGTTGCTTGATCATCTCGATCTCCATGAGGTTCGGAGGAACCGTCAGAAGTGTATCCCATCGCCAGCGTCTGGATAAGCCCGACGGCGGGTTGCGACAGGCAGTTGACAAAAAGGCGCGAGCGCAAAGTGAAGCGCAATTCGTCCTCAAATGCTCGGAAGATGCCCTCTTTTTGCCCCCTTTTTGGGTAACAGTATAGATACTGTATGTATATGGGAGGGGGGGTACCCCCCCCCCAGATCGGAAGCTGAGGGCAGGCCGGGTTGTCAGCGGCAGGAAACCGGGGAATGCTATGGCGATTGCGGGCGAGCCAGCTGTAGCCGGAAGGCGGGCGACCAGATTGGTCGCGTAGACACTGACCGCCGGTCGCCCCTACATAGCTTGTCTTTATGTTGTGGTTTGGTAG
>JAPOOU010000209.1 GCA_026713245.1 Chloroflexota bacterium | reverse complement strand
GGGCGGGTGTGTACGAGGGGTCTGCTACCCCGCCCCCACCGCTCCCCTCGCTCTCAACCCGCCCTACAGGTCCCCCCTCAAGAGCGAAAAAAAATGTACAGGCGAGCCGTTGGCTCGCCCGACAACACACCAATATCCTCAGGTTCTGTCGCCACTATCTGCCCAACGAAAAACTGTCATGCCCTCAGCTTCTGATCTGGGAGGGGGTACCCCCCCCCAGTATACATACTCTATCTATACTGTTACCCAAAATGAGGGCAAAATGAGGGCATCTTCCGAGCATTTGAGGACAAATTGCGCGCCATTCGGCGCTCGCCCCTCGCAATCAACTGCCTGTCACAAACTGCCCGCTCCTCAACAAGGCATCCACGAGGAGCAGCGCGCAAAACTCAATCAATGTCTCGTTTCAGCATGTTAAAATCATCTGGCCTATACTAAGCTATTAGGGTTATGCACGCTGTCAAACGCTTGCGAAGAATATAGGGAGAATTGACGATGGCGGTACGAGTTGGAATCAACGGCTTCGGGCGAATTGGGCGGCAGGTGCTTAAAGCCATGCTGGAACGTTACCCCGATGACATTGACATCGCAGCCTTCAACGACCTGGGCGATTTGAACACGATGGCGCACCTGTTTCGCTATGACTCGAATTACGGTGTATACGATGGGACTGTTGAGGTAGCCGATGACGCGCTCATTGTCGATGGCAACCGCATCACTGCCCTATCCGAAAGAGATCCGGCTCAACTGCCCTGGGGCGATCTGGGCGTTGACATCGTAATTGAAAGTACCGGCATTTTCCGCGATAGAGCCAGCGCCTCGAAGCACCTTCAAGCCGGCGCTAAGAAAGTCATCATATCCGCGCCGGCCAAGGGAGAGGACATCACGATCGTCCTTGGCGTCAACCAGGATCAATACGATCCCGCCAGACACAGCGTCTTGTCCAACGCCTCCTGTACAACCAATTGTTTGGCGCCACCCGCCAAGGTTGTCAACGATGTCTTTGGCATCAAGCAGGGATACATGACCACCATTCATAGCTATACCAATGATCAGCAGATCCTCGATTTGCCGCATAGCGACCTGCGTCGCGCCCGGGCAGCAGCTGTCAATATAATTCCCACCACTACCGGCGCCGCGCAGGCCGTGGCCCTGGTCATACCCGAATTGAAAGGCAAATTCGACGGTATGGCCGTGCGCGTGCCTACCCCTACCGGATCTTTGGTCGATTTCGTTGCGACAGTTGAAAATACGCCGAGCAAGGACGCATTGATCGACGCCTTTGAAGAAGCGGCTGCCGGACCCATGAATGGCTATCTCGATGTGTCGCACGAACCCTTGGTCTCGACGGATTACATCGGCAATCCCCATTCCAGCGTCATAGACGCGCTGTCAACCGATGTCGCGGGCGACCTGGTCAAGGTCATCACCTGGTATGACAACGAATGGGGCTACTCCTGCCGAACAGCGGACCTGGCTAAATTTGTCGGCGACCGTCTGTAGAGCAATTGTCGCTACATTAGGAAGGCGAGACGATTTGCCTCGCCTTTTCGCATCTTGCGGGAGCATGTCAATGAATAAGATGACGGTTCGAGATCTGGCATTTGCCGGTAAACGGGTCTTGATGCGGGTCGATTTCAACGTTCCGCTGGACGGCCCGAACGTTGTGGACGATACCCGTATTCGGGCGGCACTCCCAACGATTAATTTCATTCTCGCCCAGCAGCCGCGCTCGCTGATTTTGATGTCGCATTTGGGCCGCCCAAAGGGCAGGCGCAGGCCGGAACTTTCTCTGGCGCCTGTGGCGCCGGTATTGGCGAAATATCTGGATCAGGACCTTGCCTTTGCAGACGATTGCATTGGTCCAGACGCGGAATCCATGATAGACGCTCTGCCGCGCTCCGGCGTCATTATCTTGGAAAATACCCGCTTTCATGCGGGCGAAACCAAGAACGATCGCGACTTTGCCCGCCAATTGGCTCGGCATGGCGAGATTTTTGTCAACGATGCCTTTGGAACCGCGCATCGCGCGCACGCCTCGAACGTTGGACTGTCGCAAACTATGACAGCCGTTGCCGGCTTGCTGCTGGAAAAAGAGATCGACTATCTATCCACAACTATTGAACATCCGCAACATCCCTTCAGCGCGATTCTGGGCGGAGCCAAAGTTTCCGGGAAGATCGACGTTATCGAAGCGCTCCTGGACAAAGTGGACAAGCTCTTGGTCGGCGGCGGGATGGCAAATACGTTCTTCGCCGCGCAAGGGCGGGATATGGCCGATTCGCTGGTCGAATCCGAAGCGCTTGACACGGCTCGCGACGTACTGGCCAAAGCCGGAAACAAGCTGCTGCTGCCAATTGACCAGCGCATCGCCGACGCCTTCGACAACGGAGCGACGCACCGTATACTGGACGCCGCCACCGACCTGCCTCCGGGCTGGCAATCCCTGGATATCGGACCTGCCACAATTCGCTTATACGGGCGCGAACTTGGCGGCGCGAGAACGATCGTTTGGAATGGACCTATGGGCGTCTTCGAAATGCCCGCCTTCGCCGCGGGCACCATCGGCATTGCGGAGGCCCTGGCGGCCGAGACTGCCAAGGGAGCGACCACGATTGTGGGCGGTGGCGATTCCGCGGCCGCCGTGGAACAAGCCGGCCTTGCCGATCAGATTTCGCACATATCCACCGGCGGTGGCGCCAGCCTGGAACTGCTCGAAGGCAAGACCTTGCCCGGCCTTGCCGCGCTGGCGGATCGCTGAGTATTCCGCCACAATAGTCTCATGATCGGCTAGCGGCAGCATTCACATTTGCTACAATCGACGACGGAAGGAACAGACGATGACAAGAACGCCAATCGTTGCCGGCAATTGGAAGATGAACAAATCGCCTGACGAATCGCTGCGATTTGCGAAGGATTTGCTGCCGAAGATCGCGACTTTCGCAGTAATAGAAAAGGTAGTGGCCCCGACTTATCTTTCGTTGACGGCAGTTGCCGGCGCGCTTCAAGGCAGTCCCCTAAAAGTGGCGGCGCAGAACGGGCATTGGGAGGCGAGCGGCGCCTATACCTCAGAAGTTTCGGTCGCCATGCTCCGCGATTACGTGAGTTATATCATTGTCGGCCATTCCGAAACCCGCGCCAATCTGAACGAAACCGATGAGTCCGTCAACCGGAAAGCGAAAGCGGTTCTAGCCAGCGGCTTGGGAGTGATCGTCGCCGTCGGCGAAAGCCTGCAGCAGAACGAGGCCGGACAGACCGAGTCCTTCGTCAGTGGACAAGTTCGAGCGGCTTTGGATGGCGTGCCCGCGGCGGACATGGCGAATGTTGTCATCGCCTATGAACCGATCTGGGCGATCGGGACCGGCAGAAGCGCCAGCGGCGAACTCGCCAATGCCATAATCGCGTCCGCCGTGCGCGACAGCATCAGCGACATGTACGGGCATGCGGTAGCGGAAGCCACCCGCATCCAATACGGCGGCAGCGTCAAACCGTCGAATATGGCGGAATTCATGTCGCAACCCGATATCGACGGCGCATTGGTTGGCGGCGCATCGCTTGATGTGAATGATTTCGCATCACTCATCGAAATCGCTTCCAGGGTGAAAGGATCATAATCTGGGCGCGCTGGATCTATTGGCGCTCACAGCTCTTCTTCTCCTGCTGTTCGTCATCTTTCGTCGCAGCGAACAGTGGATGCACCAGCATATCTTCAAAGTCGGCTGGCTGCTGACCCACAATCGCAAAACCACAGTCATCTTCTATTACACTGCTTTCTTGCCCGGCATCGTACTGCACGAATTGTGCCGCTGGCTGGCAGCCGGCATTCTGAATGTGCGGGCGACGCGCTCGGCGCAATTGCCAGAGCATGACGAGATCGGCGAACTGCAATTGAGCTTGATACAGGTCTCGCCACATGCCAACGCACTCAAGCGTTTGATAATCGAAGTAGCGCCCCTGTTCGTCGCTTTGACGGCACTTTGGCTGATCGCGACCGATATTCTGGATTTGGAGTCTTCGCTGCGCCTCGCGACCGGCGGCGGCGTTGCCGATGTAGGCCGGACCTTCGACAGCCTGGTCAGGCAGACGGACTTCTGGTTATGGTTTTATCTGATTTTCGCTATCGCCAACACAATGCTCCCGCCTATTTCGCGGGAAGTGAGGAACCGCCGCCGCGTGATATCCGCCCTGGTCTTAACCGGCGCCTTCGTCATCGGCTTGGGAAGCAATATCGAAGGCATGGCAATCCTGGGCTCTATTGTACGGGGACTGGTGAGCAGTCTGTCGTTTATCCTGTTTGCGACTTCAATCATCAATGTTGTCATGGTGCTTGCCCTGGGCTTGATAGAAGCCGTCATTGAAAGGTTCACCGGCCACAGCGCCACATTTGTTGACGGCAAATTGATCACTAGGACTCGTCAGCAAGCGCTGGCAGAACGCGAAGACCGCGGGCGCGAGCGTAGATCGCAGCGAACTACTAGCGATGCTTCCAAGCCGGAAAGACTGATCCGCACGATTTATGCGCTGCCTTTGCCGATTCCCGGTCCCCCGGGAAAAGAACCTGTGAGCAAACCGGTCGCTGCCGTGCTTAATGTATCGCCCGGGACGGATCCCGATCTGAAGAGCACCCCCGATCACAAACCCGCATCGGTCGTTTCCGGCGGCCTGATGGACAAGGGCCGCAAGTCCAGTGCTCGACCCATGAAGATGCCCGAGATCATAGAGAGATCGGCAACGGACTTCGCGCGCGGCGAAAAGCCCGTGTCTCCCCAACAGCCGGCGACGGAGCTCTCCGCGGCGGAGTCCTCCTCCCGGAAGATTCCCGAAGACGTCGATCGAGATTCAAGCCAGCATGCGCCTTTTGGCCGTCCCTTTGTCGCGCCTCCGGAGGATGTTGAAGACCCTGACGATATTCAAGATACCGGGCTGGCTGATCTCGGCTTCGCGCGTCCCTTCGCGCCCCGGCAGGACTCGCCAACGAGGCGCCTAGCCGAAGATGAGGAATCTGACGACGCGCTGCAGGTATCGGATGGAGAGCTTTCAACAAGTGCGCCAAATGTGGCTAGCGATCGGCCCCGGCCCAAGACGCGGCCCGTTCCCAAGCCGTCGCAGCGTTCAGGACACACTGACAACGACGGCGATACAGACGAACTCCGCTATGAGCCGCTGGATGACATTGACATTTATGACGACGGGGAAGCATTCGACGAAGATTCGTCGTAGTCCGCGCGCGGGCTGGCAAAGCGCCCTACCGCGATGAATCCAATCGCGATGCAAACCAGCATCGCGGCAATCGCAATGAATTTGAAAAGCTGACTTGTCGTGACCAGTGTCAGAATTCCCAGGAAGGCGCAGACGGCATAGTACCCGAGCGCGATCTGGCGGGGACTAAGCGTACCTGTATCCAGCAATCTGAAATGCAAATGCCCGCGATCGCCCTGAAAGGGGTTATTCCCGTGCCGCATGCGGTTCACCACTTGCCATCCCAGGTCCATCAGCGGCAAGCCCATCACCAGGAGAATGGTCGCCATTTTGGCGCCGCCAATTATGCTGAGACAACCCAAAACATAACCAAGGAACCAGGCGCTGCCGCCAACATAGATGCGCGCTGGATAAAAGTTGTGAATGAGAAAGCCGAGGACCGCTCCTGCAAAGGCCAGATGCAGCAAGCTCACGCTAGTCTGCGGCGGCTCTTGCCGAAACGCGCTATTGAGAAACAAGACAATTGCCGCAATAAAGGCAATGCCACCCGCCAATCCGTCCGATCCATCCAGCAGATTTACAGTATTCATCATCAAGACGAGCCAGAACATCGTCAGCGCCACAGTCACTACCGGCGACCAGGGATCGGTCTTGATCCCAGTGAGCGGATTGTTGAAAAACTCGATGAAGATTTGAAACGCGATTGCGATCACGGCCGTCCCAATTTGGAAAAGAAAAACCTGAAGGTAATCCAGATCAAAAACGTCATCAATGACGCCCAGGAAGAAGATCACCAGTCCGCCGCAAGCCAGACCGACCAGCCGGTTCATCTCGTTTGGATCGGTGCGCGGCACAGGTAAAAGTTGCGCCAGCAAGATCGTGACTGTGAAGCCGACAAAAATCGCCAATCCTCCCAGCTTTGGCATTGCCACCCGTTCTTGCCGGCGGCCGCCCGGAATTGAAGAGACGCCAAAGCGCATGCTCAAATAGCGTGCCAGCGGTATTGTCAGCAACGACAGAGAAAGCGCGCAACTGAAAACGATGATATAGGCGTATGATTCCAGCATCAGGTGCCAAACATGCGATCGCCGGCATCGCCCAAGCCCGGCACGATGAAGCCGATATCGTTTAGCCGTTCGTCAAGCTCGGCAACATGAATCGGTACGTCGGGATGGGCGGCCGACAACGCCGCGACGCCTTCCGGCGCCGCCAATACGCCAACATATTTGACGCGCTTCGCCCCCCAACGCTTGAGAATATCGATCGTAGCTACCGAGGAGCCGCCAGTCGCCAACATAGGATCAAGCACCAGACATAGTTGCACTGTAGGCGCATCCGGCAGCTTGTTGTAATACTGCACTGGTCGAAGAGTCGCTTCGTCGCGGTAAAGGCCGATGTGCCAAACCTGGACCGAAGGCAAGAGTTCCTGAATGCCGTCGACCAGTCCCAGACCCGCGCGCAAAATCGGCACCAATCCGATAACTTCGTCAGCCTCCGAACCCGTCGCCTCACCCATCGGCGTATTTACAACTTTGGGTCGAAGATGCAAGTCTTGCGTCGCTTCGTAGCACATAAGCAGGGCCAGCTCTCGCACCAATTCGCGGAAGCGACGGTGGTCGGTATCGACATCACGCAGCCGGGTCAGTTTGTGCTTGACCAAAGGATGAGACGAAACCTGCAACTGATCTGACATGAGAGCCCGCTCCCCCGATCGATTGAAATCAACTACAGTGTACGGGGGCAGCCGGACAATGTAAAGCAAGCATTGCAAGCCCCTTGCCCTCGGTTATACTCTCCTACTTACGTAAACCGCGTCGCTCATGCGACGAGAAGGCTTACGCCTTTGCGTGAGCGCGGCAGACCTTTTCGCTGCCGCCGAGCGGCTACGGTCAGCCGGTCGGCACGTAACCGGCGAAAAAGTCTCAGGGCTGTCGCGATCACAGAAGTTTACATACCCTCTCCTTGCATGAGGAATGGGGTTTGTACCTTAAAGAGAATCGAGGACAAGCAAAGCTATGCCTGGCGATGAGCGCGCCGTTAGTGGCGGCAAAGGCAAATCTGACCGCGAAAACATCGCGCTGCGGCCCAAGCGGCTGGCGGATGTGACGGGTCAAGACCGAGTACGAGAGAATCTCAGCATCATTATCGACGCCGCCGCCGGACGCGGCGAGCCGATAGACCACCTATTGTTTTATGGGCCGCCCGGGTTAGGCAAGACTTCGCTGGCGTACGTCGTCTCAAACGAAGTCGGCGCCAATATTCGGATTACGGCGGGTCCCGCGATAGAAAGAGCCGGTGACCTGGCCGCCATCCTGACGCACCTGAAAAAGGGCGATATCCTTTTCATAGACGAAGTGCATCGACTAGGCAAAGCAGTCGAAGAGATCCTTTATCCGGCGATGGAAGACTTTGTACTCGACATTGTCATTGGCAAAGGACCTGCCGCCAAGACTTTGCGCCTTAATTTGCCCCGGTTCACAGTGATCGGCGCAACCACGCGCCTAGCGCTCCTGGCCGCGCCTCTGCGCGACCGCTTCGGCGCGAGCTTTCGTCTTGACTTCTATGAACAACCGGCCATGGAACAGATCGTAAAACGAGCCGCCGGGCTTCTTGAGGTTGATATCAGTCGCGAAGGCACGGTTGAGATCGCCAAACGCGCTCGAGGAACGCCACGTGTCGGGCTGCGTCTGTTGCGGCGCGTGCGCGACTTCGCCGAGGCGCGGGCGGACGGCAGAATAGACGAAGATGTTACCCAGCGGGCTTTGGAGTTGATGGAAATCGACCACCTGGGTTTGGATGACATTGATCGGCGCATCCTGCAAACGATCATTGAGAAATTCAGCGGTGGCCCGGTGGGCCTGGAAACGATTGCCGCTGCCATTAGCGAAGACAGCGCAACCATCATGGATGTCTATGAGCCGTATTTGATACAGTTGGGATTTATCGACCGTACGCCCCGTGGTCGCACTTGTACGCTGCGCGCCTACAAGCACCTGGACATCGAATTATCCGACGACACTGGGCCCGACCAGCAACGCCTTTTATGAAAGTCAGAGAATTCGACTACGATCTACCTCCAGAATTTATCGCGCAGACGCCTGCAAGTCCTCGCGATTCGTCAAGACTGCTCCACCTCGACAGGGCTACGGGCCGCATCGATCACCGTCGTTTCCATGATATTGTCCGTCTTCTGAACCCAAACGATGTGTTGGTGATGAACAATACGCGCGTAATACCGGCTCGTCTTGCGGCGCGCAAAGCTATCACCGGCGGCACAGTCGAGATTCTTCTGCTGCGCCGCTTGACCGCGACACGCTGGAAAGCCCTGATCCGCGGCCGAAACATACGTGAAGGCCTGCGCTTCGAGTTGGACAAAGGATCCATAACCTGCAAATGCATACGTGCACTGCAACGAGGCCAGCATGTCCTAGAGTTTGACCGCGCAATCGACGAGCGATTGCACGGCATGGGCGATATTCCCTTGCCTCCCTATATTCAGACAGCGCTTGACGAATCAGAAAAATACCAGACGGTTTACAGCGCGGTAGACGGCTCTGCCGCCGCGCCTACTGCCGGCTTGCATTTTACACCAGAGTTGATGGCGAATTTGCAGAATCACTGGGTCAAGTTTGCCTATTGCACTTTGCACATCGGTCTTGATACTTTTCAGCCAGTGGCTGTCGACGATGTCTCCGATCATGTCATCCACAGCGAATTTGCCAGCTTGGGCGCAGAAGCCGCCGGAACAATCAACAGCGCCATTGCGTCCGGACACCGCATCATCGCGGTCGGCACGACTTCCGCCCGAACGCTGGAGAGCGCGGCACGAGCACGGGATCGGGAAGAATTTAACGGTCAAGACCATAATTCAATCGATTGCGGCAAAAGTCTGGTCGCTCCCATAAGCGATGATACTGATCTATTCATAGTTCCGGGTTATGAATGGCGCGTCGTTGATGCCATGATCACAAATTTTCATCTACCGCGTTCGACATTGCTGATGATGCTCAGCGCATTTGCCGGTCGCGAAGCCATCTTGGACGCGTATGAAATCGCAAAAGAAAAGGCCTACCGCTTCTATTCCTTCGGCGACGCCATGTTCGTCACCTGACTCCAGCTTCGTTGGCGCTACGACGCCGGCGGAATTTCCCGCGAAAATGCGCCTTGACCGTCTAGGCTGCCAAGTATATACTTTTCGTCGCCCTGCAACCTAGTGCAGGGTGTTTTACTGTCAGACCAATTTTCCCCGTTTGTGGAGCCGAACAGGGCCTCCTCCACGGAGAACAGAAGCGAAGGTTGGAGAATCTCACCATGTACGCAATCATCCGCAGTGGCGGCAAGCAGTATCGCGCAAAAGTCGGCTCGACAATAGATGTTGACCGCCTGCCGAACGACGTTGGCGACTCGATAGACATCGGCGATGTCTTGCTGGTCGTCAATGGCGACGACACAGTCATCGGTCAGCCGCGGGTCGTGGGCGCCTCGGTATCGGCAACTGTTGTCGACCAGTTCCGTGGCAAAAAGATCATCGTATACAAATATCGCCAGCGCACGAATTATCGTCGTAAGCAAGGACACAGGCAATATTACACGCGTCTGCGCATCGACGAGATTTCGATTTGACCGGTCGAGCAGGAGACCTTTCACAATGGCACATAAAAAAGGTGGCGGCTCGTCCAGCAACGGCCGCGACAGCAACTCAAAAAGACTTGGCGTAAAGAATTACGGCGGACAATTTGTAATACCTGGCAACATCATTGTCCGTCAGCGCGGTACCAAATTCCATCCAGGCGAAGGCGTCGACATGGGCAAGGACTACACCATATTCGCAACCCGCGCGGGATTTGTGACATTCGAAAAAATGCGCGGGCGCAAAGGGCAAAAGCGCATCAGCGTTCACGGAACGCACGAGAAGACGGGCCAGACCCTCAATTGATCAATTGGCTCAGTAAGTCATTCACGCCACTCTGCCGAGCCGTGAATGCGTGGAGGAAGTCATGAAGGAAGCAATTCACCCCGCCTGGCACGAGGCGCAAGTTCGCTGCATCACCTGTGGCACAACTTGGACCACCGGGGCCACGGTCGAATCCCTTATTGTAGA
Source organism: Chloroflexota bacterium (assembly GCA_026713245.1). Classification (GTDB taxonomy): domain Bacteria; phylum Chloroflexota; class Anaerolineae; order Aggregatilineales; family Phototrophicaceae; genus UBA6055. Next base: position 12,595 of record JAPOOU010000209.1, on the reverse strand, counting down.
AATCTGTTCGAACTGTCACCCCTTTTACACGGGCGAGCAGCGTATCGTCGATACCGAGGGACGCGTCGATAAGTTCATGAAGCGGTTGAAGCAGCGCGACGAGATCCGCACCGAGCAAGAACAGCGGGAGGCGGACCGCGCGCCGCTGGAGTTGCCTATTCGCGAACTGGACCTGGGTACGCGCTACACCAACATTCTGGAAGACAATGACATCGCCGTGGTTGCCGACGTGTTGACCCGCCTGGGCGACGAAGGCGATGGCGAAAGCATTCTGGCGATCCAGGGCATCGGGCGCAAGGTATTGAGCGATCTCAAGAAGACGCTGCGCGCCAAGGGCTACGAAATCGCCAACTAACAGCTCACTTGATGTGACCTAGCGAGGCGTCACTGCCTTGCTCCAGAAGTCTTACCACATGCCGGCTCTCGGTCGCGCGGTAGATCCATGTGCCAATAATTGAGGGACGCTTGCTACATGCAGACTCATTCGGGTCGTATTGAAGTCATTTGCGGAAGCATGTTCTGTGGCAAGACCGAGGAGCTGATAAGACGCGTCCGGCGCGCGATCATCGCCAAGCAGAAGATCAAGGTGTTCAAGCCCAGCCTCGACGACCGTTACGGGATCAAGAATATAACCAGTCATACCGGTCAAACCGTTGCCGCCGTCCCGGTTCTTGATTCCAGTGAGATCCTGCAAGTCGCAAACGGCGGCACAACCGTCGTAGCCATTGACGAAGCGCAATTCTTTGACGCGGGCATCGTCGGCGTGGTGCAGGAGCTCGTCGACAACTTCAACATCCGTGTGATCATCGCCGGGCTTGATCTAGACTTCCGAGGCGAGCCCTTCGGGGCGATGCCGCAGTTGCTGAGCGTCGCAGAAGAAGTCGTCAAACTGCATGCAATCTGTGTTGTCTGTGGGGAAAATGCCAGCCGTACGCAGCGTCTGGTCAACGGCGCCCCAGCCTCGTACCATGATCCCATCATTATGGTAGGCGCCCAAGAATCCTATGAAGCGCGCTGCCGACAACATCACGAGGTGCCCGGCAGCCCCGAAACACAAGCTCCCTGACTGCAACGGGCTAGGTTAGCAGTCCAGGAATCTCTTCGGGATTCGCCGCGACGCGCGCGCCGGCCGTTTCCAGCGCCTGGATCTTTTCCTCGGCAGATCCTTCGCCGCCATCGACGATCGCGCCGGCATGTCCCATGCGCTTGCCCGCAGGCGCGCTGCGCCCGGCAATGAAGGCGGCAACAGGCTTTGTCATCGCGTTCTTGATGTATTCGGCAGCGACGATCTCGGCACTGCCTCCGATTTCGCCCAGCAATGCTACTTTCTCCGTTTCCGGATCGTTCTCAAACATTTCGAGCACTTCGACAAAGGTCGTTCCAATGACCGGGTCGCCGCCGATCCCGACAATAGTCGAGTTGCCGATACCGGCATTTTTCATGGCAAAACCGACTTCGTAGGTCAAGGTCCCGCTTTTGGATACCACCCCTACATTTCCCGGCGCCGCCACCATAGCGGGAATGATGCCGACTTTCGCCTGCCCGGGCGTCATCACGCCCGGGCAATTGGGACCGATTAAACGTGTCCCTTTTTGCGCGCAATAGCTGACTACCTTCATCATGTCCGAGACCGGGATATGCTCGGTCAGACAAATAACAAGCTGGACGCCGGCGTCGGCAGCTTCCATCATGGCGTCCGCGGCAAAACGCGCCGGCACTGTCACCAGGCTGACATCGGCATTGGTTGTTTCGACGGCTTTGCGCATGGTGTCGAAGACTGGCTTGCCCTCAAACCACTCCCCGCCTTTCCCAGGCGTGACACCGCCAACGACATCCGTTCCGTATTCCATCATGAGCTTGGCGTGGAAGCCGCCCTGCCGCCCGGTTATGCCCTGTACCAGGACTCTTGAACTTTGATCAATGAGAATCGACATGCTAGGCCCCTTCCTTCACAGCGGCGACCGCCATTTTGGCGGCGTTGGTCAAGGTCTCCGCGCTAATGATGTTGGGGATCTGCGCCTCGCTGATGATGCGGTTGCCGGCGGGAGCATTGGTGCCTTGCAGCCGAATAACCATGGGCACGTCCGGTTTCACTTCGTTATAGGCCGTCAAGATGCCGTTGGCTACTTCGTCGCAACGGGTTATTCCTCCAAAAATATTGAAGAGAACGCACTTCACGTTTGAGTCGGACAAGATGATGCGCAAGGCGGTGGCAACTTGCTCGGGTGTCGCCCCACCACCAATATCCAGGAAGTTCGCCGGGCCAATCCCGTCCGCGTCTCCATAGAGTTTGGTCATGTCCATCGTCGTCATTGCCAAACCAGCGCCGTTGACCATACAGCCGATTTGGCCATCCAGCTTTATGTAGGTGATTCCCGCTTCGCGGGCTTCACGTTCCGAGTCAAGTTCATCACTGGCATCGCGATCGGCTGTTAGTTCCGGCTGGCGGAAGAGCGCGTTGTCATCGATGATAACTTTCCCGTCGACCGCCAGCAGATCGCCGGCGCCAGTGATAACCAAGGGGTTGATTTCCGCAAGTTCCGCATCGCTTTGTACGTAGCACTTGTAAAGACCGCGGAGGATTGCTCCGAATTGACGCCACAGCGCCCGAGGCATGCCCATCGCGCTGGCAATGTAAGTCACCTGGAATCCCTGCAATCCCAGGATTGGGTCAATGTATTCCCGTGTGATCGCGTCTGGTCGCTCGCGATTAAGCGCTTCAATATCCATGCCGCCGTCCATCGACGTCATGATTAAAGGTCGACCCGCCCCTCTGTCGTTGGTAATCGCGAGATAGATCTCGCGCTCAATATCGGCGCCGGGATCGACCAATACTTTTTCGACGCGCAGTCCCTTAATGTCCATCCCAAGAATCTGTTCGGCACAAGCGCGGGCTTCTGCGGCATTCTTGGCTACTTTGACACCGCCGGCCTTCCCGCGACCGCCCACATGCACCTGCGCTTTTATGACTACAACACCGCCCAGCTCGGCAGCGATTTGCTGGACCTCGTCGGCTGTCGTTGCAACCTTGCCTTCAGGAATCGGTATCCCGAATTCGCGAAACAAGAACTTGGATTGATATTCGTGCAACTTCAACGCTTACTACCTCCATTAAGTCGGCTTGGCGCCCGGCAATGCGAAACGCTGTCGGAGTCTTTGCGGCACGCGGTTTCTTTACCGAAGCATGGCAAATTGTGTCGCTAGTAGGAATTCGCTTCGGGCACTTTCCGTCGACGTAGAATAGGCACTGTGCCGTTTGGCGGACCTCGCAAGGTTACGCTATACTGGAATTAATCTCAAGTCACAATCGCGCTTGTTTGATGGTAGATTATCGGTCCGTTTGAGTTGTCCGATAGAGCAGATTATAAACTGGAATTGTGGCGCGGAACGCAGTTCATACGCGGGGGGAAACCGATGAAGCGATTATCGGCACTTATTTTCATTGTAGTCTTGTGTCTTGTTCTTAATGTCTTCTACGGACATCCACAAACTGCCGAAAATCTTTTGACCAATCCCGGTTTTGAAGAAGCATTTGTCGAGCAAGATGGCGAGTCGCCGCAGAACGTCGCCACCGGATGGACCGCTTGGCACATACCGCGCACGGATTCCAGCCCAGCATATGCCAATCACGCGCCGTTCTATAATGAAGAGACCGTGCGCACGCGCGGCGACGAGCCTGGAAAAGCCCAGGTATATTTCAACCAATACGCGACCCACCAGGGCGGCATTTATCAGCAAGTTGACGACCTGACCGCCGGCGCTGATTATCGCTTCAGTATATACGCCTGGGTTTGGTCTTCTATTGGCCAGGATTGGGATATTAGCGAGCAGCCCGGCAACGTCAGCGTTAGAGTCGGTATTGATCCATCCGGAGGTACAGACGGCGCCAGCGAAAATATCGTCTGGTCGACGACCGCGGTCTTCCTGTACAACGCCTACTACCAGTACTCGGTGATTGCCGCAGCGGAAAGCGCTACGATTACGGTATTTGTCGAATCCACCGTCGGCGAGCCCGTCGCCAACAACTATATATACCTGGAGGATGCGGTACTGGAGGTGGCGACTCAAAATGTCATCGTTGTGGACAGCACGCCAACCTCAGAGACCAATGACGAACTCGCGGGCGAGAGTGAGGATGAAGCCACGCCCACCCTGGAGCCGACATCGACACCGACCTCTACACAAGACGTGGCGGCAACCGAAGAACCAACCGCTACCCAGGATCCGTCGGCCGCCGACGAACCAACGGCGACTGAAATTCCTCCTTCGGATACGCCGGTCCCTACAGATACGGCAGAACCAACTGCTACAGAAGAATCGACGGCCACGGATGACCCCCCTGACGATACAGCGATTGCCGAACCCTACACCGACACGGTCACCCACACCGTAGTTGAGAACGATACGATTTCAGCCATCGCATTTCAATACGGCAGTACGGAAGAGGCGATAAAAGACGCCAACGGACTCACGAATTCCTTGATCGTTGTCGGCCAGCAACTGATCGTGCCGATCAATCTGCCCAATCCAACCGAAACGCCATTGCCTCCCGACCAGCCAACACCCACGGAAACGCCAATCCCGCCGTCCGACACGCCGACGCCAACTGCCACGCCGATACCAACTGCGACGCCTGTCGTCTATATCGTACAAACCGGCGATACACTGTTGGGCATCGCCGTGGCCAATGGCACAACGGTCGAGGCCTTGATCCAGCTAAACGGCATTCAAAATCCTGACCAATTGGCTGTGGGATTGGTTTTGCTGATTCCCACTCCCGAGCCAACGCCGCTACCGACGGCGACCCCACAGATCCTGTTGACCGCCGCTTCGGGCGCTTCCAGCACATCCTACACGACTTACACAGTGCAGGTCGGCGACACACTCGACGAAATCGCGACTCAGTTCAGCACGACGATCGCCGCGATTGTGCAGTTGAACGCCATATCCAATCCCAGCCGTATTGACCCGGGCCAAGTCTTGCGAATCCCGGCCGCCCCGGGAGAAGGAACGCCGATCGGAGATCCGCAGGATGCGACCGCGACGGCTACCACTGTGCCTTCACCCACGCCAATCCCAACTTCTGCGCCTACGACATACACTGTGCAGGCCGGGGACACACTGTTCGAAATTGCGCAGCGCTTTGGCGTTAGCGTAGTCGAATTGGGCACCTACAATAACATCGTCGACTATAACGCCGTGTACCCGGGGCAGGTGCTGATCATCCCGGGATGAGCCGATGGCCTGTCGTCGTAAACGCATGAAACATCAAGTTTACATTAGCTCGCGCATAATTCTGCGCGAGCTTCTTGTGGCGGCGACGGACTATATTCGTATCATGTCTTGCCCATAACGAAGTCGTAATATTTGTTTAATCGAATTCAAATCCTGTATTCGTCGCCGTCCGTACAATTGAAATGCACCATTGCCACAGGCATAATCTGGCTGGACACGTGTTTTGGTGGTCGACAAGCTGACTACCAATCCGCGGATATGCCTAAGTCGTCCGCTGTGCTGGAGCGGCGCGTATCAAGGATTTGTTGGTCTTTGACAAGGAGCCACATTGAAAACGCTCGGCGCCCTGAGATTCTTCATCTTGTTCTGCATGTTCTCAAGTTTCACGTTCTTGCTGTTGGCGCAAGGGCAGAACAGCTCCGTCCTGACAGTGCACGTGGTACAGCGCGGCGAAAACCTGTTTCGGATCGCCTTGCAGTACGATCTCTTCGCCAATGAGGTAGCCAAAGCCAACGGTATCACTGACAACGATAGCATCGTCGTCGGCCAGCGCCTGATCATTCCTCTCATACAAGACCTGCCGGATGAACCGCTCACGCATACCGCCCTGGCCGGCGAAACCATCCATAGTATCGCGACTGCTTACGGAAAGACCGTAGAAGAGCTATTGTCTCTCAACGCACTCGCGGAAGATGCGGAAGTCTATGTCGGGCAGCGTCTTGTGATTGTCCCAGGAGAGCTCGCGGCAGATCCAACGCCGACCTTGGTCCTATCCGTCGCTGAAGAGTCAACGCCGCCATCTCCACAACCAATTTCTGTGGGCGCGGCTAATCCTTCCAGGCTCATATTGGGTGATCCCAGTTTCGCCTATGTCCACACGGTTGAGGCCGGCGACACTGTATTTGACATCAGCATGCGCTTCAACTTGACCGTCAGCGACATCGCCAAGGAAAACAGTTTGCGGGACCCGACCCAGATCTTCATTGGTCAGCGACTCGTGATTCCCGGCATTGAACCTCCTCGGCTGGCGCACGACCTGCCAGATATCGTCGCTTCGTTCACGATAGATCCGCTGATACTTCAAGAAGGGAGAACCGGCCGTTTCAAAGTCCAGACCACGGCGCCGGTCGTGGTCAGCGGCACGTTTTTGGGGCAGGAACTACGTATAATCGCGAGCAGCGACAACACGATACACAACGTCATGGTCGGCATCCCGATGTTTACAGAACAAGGCGTGTACCCGCTGCGGCTGGACCTGGTTGACGAGGAAGCAACATCGGTCTCGATCGCGGCCAATCTGCAGATTATAGGCGGAGGATACGGTTATCAGACCATTTCTATAGACAATTCTGAATTGCTGTCACCGGCCGTGGAGAGCGAAGAGCGCGACCTGCTGGTCCGGGTAACAACGCCATTCACCCAAGAGAAATACTGGGACGCGTCGCTAAGCCTGCCGGCCGCAGCAACGATGAACGCGCGTTTTGGCACCCTCCGTTCGTACAACGGCAGCGCCTACGACCGTTATCATCACGGCGTCGATTTCGCGGGCGCCACGGGAACCCCTGTGTTGGCCGCGGCCGACGGCAGAGTTGTCCTAGCGGACATGCTCAACATCCGCGGCCACACGACCGTCATTGATCATGGCTGGGGGCTGTATACGGCCTATGCGCACCAAAACAGCATTCAAGTGAGCCTGGGCGAGCAAGTAACGTCCGGTCAAATCATCGGCGCCATTGGTTCCACCGGTAGGAGCACCGGTCCCCATCTACACTGGGAAGCCTGGCTTAATGGCGTGAATGTCGACCCGCTGCAGTGGGTCCAGCAAGTCTTCCCGTAGGTCCGGCGGCTCTTCTGCGCTAGGATTCGAACGCGCCGTCGAGCGCTTCAAAGTCGGTGAATAGAAAATGGTCGTGGTAGTAATGGATCCAAAGGAACGACAGGATTGCCGTATAGTATGCGATATCAAAATGACTGTTGCCGTCAATACCCGGTTTGACGATGCCGGCCAGTCCGTAGACCAGTAAGAAAATGACTCCCGAGCCTAGCAGCAACACTGCGCTGAACGCATAAAGCGCGCGCGCGTCTTTGGTCCGTCGGCTGAACTTCGCCACCAGCGGCGCGTCGCCGTCCAGGTTGCCAATTATTTGCCGAATCTTGATAATGTAAAAGGTAATCGCCAAATACTGGAATGAGTGCCAGGTATTTAGGCCTTGGAATGCCGTATCAAGGTTAGGAAGCATTGGCGTGAAAAACGCCACCGTTACCGTCAAGCCGATGAATACGAACTTTGGAATATTTAGCATGCCGCGGCGGTATTCCGCAAGGGACTTGTACAGATACGCGACCAGCGCTGTCGCAAATACGATTGTCACAAGAATGAAAAACCACGGATTGTGCGGCTGTTGAAATAGATCCGGGATCGCCTCTCCCAAGTCGTTTTGGCCGATTTCAAATTGCCCTTGGCTAATCTTCCACATCGCAATCGGAAACAGACTGGTCAGTACAATGGCATAATCAATAAATCTCGACACCGGACTCAACGCGCTCTTGCGCACGAATTTCGCTTCCTTGTGGTTGTAAAGCTCGACGATATAGGTCACCTGATGCAGGACGTGAAGCGATGCCCAAAAGAAAAAGAATGTGAGCATCAAGTTCAAGTTCAGGAACGCCAGAGATATGACAATGACGGGGATGATGATTGAAGATCGAATCAACGTCGGATAGCGCTCTTTGAAGCCCTCGTCCAAACCTGTGCGCAGGAATGTGGACATCATGTGCGGCCCGCCAATAGCAATTGCGACAAAGGCGTTGACCAGGTTTCGACTAAAGTCGTCTTCCAAGCCCAATTGCACGCCGATCAGGTACAGGACATAAGGCAAAGGCACCACAACTACGCTCAGAGTGATGAAGAAAAGATCCCATCGTTTGTTGCGCAGCCAGAGACCCCCTTTGTCGATCTCCGCTGCGTAGATTTCAGACTCTACAAGTGTTATGGCGCTCGTTGCCAAGGGTATGCTCCAACGTGAATGGCCACCAACATTTTACTGCAATTTATTTAGCGATGCAAAGTATATTTCTTTGATAGGCGTTAGAATTTCAACTGGACTAGGGGACAAAACCAAACCAGCGACAGAAGTTCGTTGCATGCTCGGCGCAACTGGCGGGAGCGTTCAAATACAGGAATACCAGTCCCGAACATCCAAGCAGCCCCACAACAAGCAGCACGCAGCCACACCAGGCTACCGGACCGCCTTGAAGTATCTCCACAACGATTTCCAGCAAGCCGACAATCACATCGAAGAACCCGCTTACGGCTTGCAAGACGAAGCCGATGACAATCAAAATCAAGCACAGCAGCGCGCAGCCAACGCCAATGTATGGCAATAAACTCGGATCAATGTTCTGAAGGAGTTCCATCCTTCGTTCCCTATGCTTGTCTATTCTGCCGTCGTGCAGTTATTTCCGAGCGTTCGGTCCCAATCCCAGGCTGATACTTCGTCTGCCCGCCGATAGCATTCGCAATATGTAACATCCTGGTTGCCGCCTTGCGATTCCCAAAGTAGAAATCGTACGTTGGTCTCCACACATGTCGACAGGTTGTCAGCATCTGGATTAAAGACTGACGAAGTTGCGATGCGCAGTCCGCGATCATCCATTTCACTGATCAAGGAAACCAGCAAACGCGGCTGTGAATGTGGATCAGGGACACTGTCGTGCCAGATGCGTATCTCGCCATTAACCGCCAAGTAAAATAGCGCGCACGGCATCAGCAAAAGCATAAACCAAAGCGGCACAAGAAGTCCACATCCCAGGCGCCGAAACCGGCTGATCCTTTTGAGGCCGTCGTCTTGCTGCTTGTCAGCTTCCATATGCCCAAGCGATGCCGGCGTCGGTTCAGACATTTAGGTAATCCCGTTACTCGCAACTCCGCGGCAAATACGCGAAAGAGCCCATGCTCGCTTTCCTAAAGCAGGTTCTGTGCAACCTATTCTAACACCTGCTCGCGCCCGCCTGCTCCCATCAATAGATCGCCGTAGTCTACGGTGAAATACTGGTGAATCCGCGATACAGCATGGACAAGCGCAGCCGACAATCGCTTCTTCACTGGAACAATTCTGGACGCCGCAGACCCGTACAGAGCTGCCATTTCACGCCGGCTCTGCGAATCGCAATCGTATCTGATCTCCCTCATCGTAGCCGACATGCGCATACAGAGGGCCATGTCCGTCCGGCAAGTCAAAAATGCGCGGGAGCAACTGCGGAAGGTCCTCAACCAGATCATAGTCCAGTACTCTGTCAATTGATATCCATTCCAGTGCGCCTTCCGGCGTCTCCGGCTTTAGGTCTCGTGTGTCGCTAATCGCCGTAAACACAAACAGCAGGATGCCACTGGCTTCGCCCGCATCAATATTGTGTATGCTGCACAAACGAAGCGAATGTACGATCAGGCCCGATTCTTCTTCAATCTCTCGCAGCGCGCTGCTGCGGACGTCTTCGTCACGCTCGACATGACCGCCCAGGCCATTGTACTGATTCGGGAAAACGCGCTTACCGGCGTCTCGCTTCAACATCAACACATCGTCGCCGTTTATGACAAACGACAAGGTACGTGGCATCGTCAGCCAACGGTGCTGGGTCGCGTTCGCGCCCTGTTGCCTGGCTCCCATCTGTAGCCCCTTCATAGAAACGATTTAGGCACAATTGCCGTCAACATTTCTTCGTGATAATCTATTGGGATATTGTACAAAGGAACTGCATGAAGACGAATCCAGTAAGTTCTCCGCCGCCGGATTTGCGGATCGTCAACATTGACGACGTCTTGCCGCACGAAAAGAGCGACATGCAGCGTTCACAACCCCTGATTTCGCGCTTGCGTGGGGCTGAGTACTTCACGAATCCGCCTGTTGTTGCCGCCCTTGGCAACGGCAAATATGTACTTATGGACGGCGCCAATCGACATAGCTCGCTCAAATACCTGGATTATGACCATATCTTGATTCAGGTCGCCGACTATGAATCGCAGTTTATCGAGCTGGGCGTATGGCAGCACATCGTATCGGATTGGGAGACGGACGAATTCCTTAGCCGGCTGGAAGCCATCCGCGACATAGATATTCGCGATGGCTGGGATTCGCGCGCCGTTGCGCAGGTCTTGTTGCACGGAGGACCGGTTTACGGCATCCATGCCAGCGCGGACAATCTCTTCCAGAGAAACTCCACATTGCGCCGGGTCGTTGAATCATATCATCGCCACGCAACCTTGTATCGCAGTCCATTGACCGATCCAAATCAGATCTGGTCCCTCTATCCATACGCGATCGCGCTTGTGATGTTCCCGGGGTACCAGCCCCAAGACATCATTGACGCGGCGACGAAGGAAGCGTACTTGCCGCCAGGCGTAAGCCGCCATATCATCCACGGGCGGGCGCTCAAGCTCAATTATCCCATGTGCAAGCTACGCGAGGAAAGCCCGCTAGAAGAAAAAAACCGGGAGTTGAAGCAATGGCTGCAACGGAAGCTGGCCGAACGCAGCGTACGCTATTATGCCGAAGCGACCTATCAATTCGACGAGTGATATCTAATGTCTCAAACAGTTGACGAAGTACTGCGTACCTGTGAGTTTCTCGGCGACGAGTCGGGCTATCGATTGTTGAAGCTTCCGGCAAACGGCATCACCCTAGCAGCCGGTATCATCGCCGAAGCGAGCCTGCCCTTTACGGCCATGCTTGCGGACCGGCATGAAGTGACGATGCTCTTGCCAGAAGAAGTCTGTCAGGAGTTCCAAAACCGGCTGAAAATGGCGACGATTAGCGAATTCGCGTATCGGCTTATCACTGTAGAAGCGATTCTCGAGCCAGAGTTGACAGGTTTAATCGCGAGAGTCAGCCGGTCGCTCGCCGATTTTGGGATACCGGTTCTGGTCTTCGCCGCCTACTCTCGGGACCATATCTTGGTACCGGCTGACTGTTTCGACAAAGCGCTCGCCGCCTTGAGGTCCTTGCAAGAATCGGCGCAACAATAAGAAGGTCACGATATGGAGATCCATCTTTTTAACAATGCCAACCTGGTACCGCAGCCCAAAGACAAGATTCGTATCGAGGCCTTTAGCGCCAGTCCCTATCCCGATGGTTTCCGTGTGAAGGTAAACCTAAAGCTCACGCCCTTTCAAGAACGACCCAATCTGGTAATTGTCGCCCGCCGCGACGATGGCCTACAGGTGAGCGACCTGGACATCATCGCCACAATGCACTACGAAAATGAATTCACTATGCATATTCGTGGCCTGGATGATCCGGTTGGATCCTATGCCATGACAGCGGAACTCTATTACGAGACCCGCGACCCGCCGCAGGACAAGTCGCAAATCCAGTTCGAGATTCCGTCGAAAGATCTATGATATGGCGATTCGTATTCCTCATGGGGTCGCGAGGGCAATTGTCGACGATGCGCGGGCGCAGGTCCCGAACGAGGCCTGTGGCTTGATCGCCGGAGACGGCAAGACTATCCAGAGCGCGATTCCCCTCTCCAACGTCGCGTCGAGCAAACGGTCGAGCTTCTCTTTCGCGCCCAACGAGCAATTGGGCGCTCTGAAGCGACTTGATGCCAAGAACCTTGTCTGGATGGGAGTTTATCATTCGCACCCCGATTCGGCAGCCATCCCGTCGATGGCTGATGTAGAGGGAGTCGGCGATCATGGTCTGTTGCAACTAATCGTATCGCTCAAGAACAGCAAACCTGAGCTCCAGCTATGGCGCATTGGCGCATCGAGCGTCACGCCGCTCGAGCTGATCTATGATACACAGCTCGACGCGGGATTTGATGGGACCCCACTGTCACAGCTACAACGCGCTGCCATCGTAGCGGCGGCTATCATCAGCGTGATCCTGATGTTAGCGATATCTTTCACTTTATTGCCGCCCGCCCCTGAAATCTCGCCCCTCCCTTGATTAGGCGAAACCACTGATGATTCTGGAATCCTGCGCTGTCGCAATCACGGGCGTTTTGGCGGGTGGCGTGATAAACGTGCTCGCGGACGACCTGCCGTCCCGACGATCCTTAAGGATGCCGCAATACACTAACGGCAGACGCCGCCCATGGCGTGCCTGGCTCGGGATCGGCGCCTTCATGTTCGGCTTGCGCAGCCTGCCGGAGTCGCGCGCGGACGAGCTTGGGGCAGGAAGTCCCTCAACCGGATCCGGCGGGGGTTTGCTCAGTTGGCGCTATCCGCTGACGGAAATAGCCACATCGCTTCTGATGCTTGTTTTTTACGCCCATATCCGAGTAGAAGCCGCGCTAACGTCGCCAGCTACGTTCTTTAAGTTTGCCTATGCGGCGTTTTTTGTGTTAATCGGGGTAATTG
>JAPOOU010000009.1 GCA_026713245.1 Chloroflexota bacterium | reverse complement strand
TCATGCGACGAGAAGGCTTACGATTTTGCGTGAGCGCGACATTCCTGGGACCTTTTCGCCGATTACGCGCCGAGCCCCTACAGATTTTGTGCTTGAGGGTGGAAGATGGGAGCTTGATGCGCCAACAATCTGAAATGCACCAACTTCTGCAATAAACTTGATTAGGGATTATCCCTGCGCTAAGATCTTTGATTTCTACCAGGTTGCCGAGGCCGACTTGCTATGGCAGAAACATCGATCATCCTCTTGCATCCCTCGCGCTGGCGAGAAGCGAAGGCCCTGCGTTTGCAAGCGCTTCAGGACGACCCGTCCGCCTTTGCGACAAGTTATGAAGAAGCGCTCGCATACGCTGACGAGGTATGGACGTCGCGGACGAAAGCCGCCTTCAAGCGCGACGGCGCGATTGCGCTATACGCTGAAGTCGCTGGGAAGCTGGTTGGCATGGCCGGCGCCGGCTGGTCGGACCGGCGCAAGACGCGGCATGTGGCGGAAGTCTACGCTGTTTACGTCAAGCCAAATCATCGCGGCAAGGGAATCGGCGCCGCCCTGGTGCAAGGGCTGCTGGACGAATTGAAAGCGCTGCCGCAAATCGAAAAGGTCAAGCTCGGCGTTACCAGTTCCAACGCGGCGGCGGTCGCGCTTTACCGGCGACTCGGATTCGAAACCGTGGGCAGCGCCAAGCGCGCCCTGCAAGTCGACGGACGCTACTACGACCTGCAGCACATGGAGCTGTGGCTGCGATAATTGCACTGCCGCCCGGTCAGCCCGCTCCCAGGAAGCCGTGCAGCGCCCGATTGAACTCGGCTGCCTTTTCGATGAAGGGCGTATGACCACAGTCGGCGATGACAACACGCTCCACAGCGCCGCCCGCCGCCGCGTAGTTGTCCAGCACATGCTGAATCTGTTGGATCATCGGCTGTGGCGGGCAGACCTCCTCGCCAGGCCAGCCCGGGATCACGCCCATCTTGCCAAAGGTCGCCAGGTCGAAGAATGACTCGTCGGCGATGACCTGATCGCTGTCGCCGCGCAGCCACATGACCGGCGGCTTGGGATTGATGGCATAGAGCTTGCCGATATCGGGCTGGTTATTCGGCGCCATGCCATTGAGCGCGCCCCACCTGCCCGGCGCGACCCCGGGCCAACTCTCGGATACAACAGAGTCGCCCGGATAATCCCGTTCGCCGGTGTGCGACTGCAGTACCGACGTCAGCAAATTTTCTTCACGGTCGGATGTGTAGGGCGGTTTCCAGTAGAAGCTGTTCATGACAGCGCGCGGCGTCATCTCGCCATCGCCCCGTTCACCGTCCTTAAGCAACTGCGTATACTGCGGGTTGGCGACACCGCCGCCGGAACCGGCCGCGTCGGGCGCGCAGAGATTACCCTCGGCGTCTTTGGTGCCGCCGAAGCCAAAGGGCGATACCGGCGCGACCAGAGTAGCGCTCATAAGACGTTCGGGCGCATCCATCATTAGCCGCCAGGTCACGCCGCCGCCCATGGAATGGCCGACCACGTGGGCCTTGTCCATACCCAGCGTGTCCATCAAAGCGAGCGCATCATCGCACATATCGGCCAGACCGCGACTACCATCCAGGGCCGCGGCCGGGTCGGATTCGCCGAAGCCGCGTTGATCAAGCGCGACGCAACGGTAGCCGGCGGGCATGGCCAGCATCGTCTCTTCCCAGAAGGTCGCCGACGTCAAGTTGCCGTGCACAAAAATGACCGGCGTACCGCTTTCATCACCAGAAAACAGAACACGAGTCGAGATTCGCGCCGTAGCGACCGTTCGCGCTTTGATGCCAGGCAGTGTTGCTATGGACATGATTCGGCTTCCTTTCCCTTGCGCTTGTCCTGCCGCAGACTGTAACGCAAGCGCCTGCGGCGCGCCAATCTGCTAATCAAAAAGGACCGTATTCGTCGCTTTGCTCGGGATGGGCATAGACCGTCGCGTCATAGCTGCGCCGCATTAGCTCCCATTTCACTTCAGCGTAGTCGGGGTCCTGCGACAGATCGTGATGCTCCCAGGGGTCGGCTTCCAGGTCGTAGAGTTCGCAGATGTTTTTCCGGTGATATAGCACCAGCTTCCAGCGGCGGTCGCGATACATGGTGGCGTGGGTCTTGTCGGGATAGTTCGTCGCGGCGTAATGCTCGGTCCGTACGTAGTCGCGGTGAGGACTTTCCGGCGGCTCGTCGCCCAGGCGCGCCGCCAGCGAGCGCCCTTGTACATACCTTGGAATTTCCATATCTAGCAGCTCGTATAACGTCGGCGCGATGTCGATCAGTTCAACCAATTCCTCGCTGATCCCAGGCTGAACCTGTCCGGGCCAGGAAATCATCAACGGCACTCGCACCAAACCCTCGTAGAAGCGGCAGCCCTTGAGCACGAGCCCGTGGTCGCCCAGCGTTTCGCCATGATCGCTCATAAAGATAATGATGGTGTTTTCGCGTTGCTTCGTCACGTCCAGGTAATCAAGGAGACGACCGAATTCATGATCGAGGAATTCGATCATGGCATAGTACGAGGCTTGAATGTGCTTGTGCTGCAATTCATCGGGATGACGCGCGACATTCTGAAAGTCGATCCCCGCGTCCTGCAGTCGCGCTTGATGCGCCAGATCGCTGTCGACGAAATGAGCGCCGGGCAGCGTTTCGGGATCATAGCGCCGGTAGTATTCCCAAGGCGCGTCGAAGGGCGGATGCGGATCAAAGGGGTTGATGCTGAGCAGCCAGGGTTTATCAGGCTCGCGATTGCGTCCGATGAATTCGATCGCCTTCTCCGTACACCAATGACTTTGATGCAAATGCGGGGGGACATTGTCGGCAGTCTCGCTCGGTTCACTGAATCCGCCAAACCCGGGATCTTGATGTGAGTTGCGATAATCATCCAGCGAAGCAACGCCGCGAGGCTGCAACACGCTATTGTGATCTATGCCCTTTCCTTTGATCCATTCGACGTACTCGTTGCCGCGTTCATTGCCGCCCTTGTGATCATGACTGTACTGGAAATAGTCGTAACCATCGTCGACGCGTTCTTCGCGGCGCAGGAAGGCGCTGGCAAGATGCAGCTTGCCGATCAGACCGCAATCGTAACCGGCATCGCGCAAGACGTTGGAGATAAGCCGGTCTTCGAAATGGCGGGGAAAACTGCGGAAGCCGTTGCCATTGACGCCGACGGCGCTGGGATACATGCCTGTCAGGAAGCTGGCCCGGCTAGGCGTGCAGATAGGCGATTGGCAGAAGGCATGCGTGAAGGCGGCGGACTCGGCGACGAAGCGATCGAGATTAGGCGTGTTGATGTCTCGGTTGCCCAGAGCTGCGATCGTATCGAAGCGCTGCTGATCGGTGCAGTACCAGAGAATGTTGGGGCGTTTTTCCATGAGGATTCTCCCACGCTCTTGAACTGAGATTAGGTAAATCTTATCATCTTTGACAGCGTGTTCGCCATTAGTTCGCTAGAGTTAATGACCGTGTAGGGGTGCCCGCTTGTCAGGGGCGGAGAAATGATCGAAAAGACGTTACAATAGCCGCCATTACGAAAAATAAGGAGTGACGCGATGGTAGATTTTGGATTGGGACTATTGCATGGACCGCCAATAGGGCAACTCGATAGCTGGCTGGCCGATCTCGATGCGACGATCCCGCAGCTTAAAGGGCATTTCCGCAGCCTGTGGATGACCGACCACTTCATGTGGGAGGGCGCGCCGACCTTTGAAGCCTGGACGGTGATGAGCTTTTTAGCTGCGCGTTATCCCGACTTTGAAGTCGGTCCCATGGTGCTGGGACAGAGCTATCGCAATCCCGCGCTGCTCGCGTTCAAGGCGGCGACCTTGCAGACCCTCTGCGGGGGGAGATTCATAATGGGCATCGGCGCCGGCTGGAAAGAGGACGAATACCGCGCCTATAACTATCCATATCCCTCAGCACGTGACCGTGTACAGCAGCTTGAAGAGACGCTCATCATCATGAAGAAGATGTGGGAAGAGCCGGGCACAGTCAGCTATGAGGGGGCGCACTATCGCGTCAAGGACGCCTGGTGCGAACCGAAACCGGCGCCCAGGATCCCCATCTTGGTTGGCGGCGGCGGTTACACGACTATGAAGCACGCCGCCAAATACGCGGACATCTGGAACCTGCCGGATGCGCCGCTGGAACCTTATGTTGAACGGCTGAAAGTTCTCAAAGGCCACCTCAACGCGCTCGGGCGCGACCCGGCCACGCTGCGCTGCAGTTGGTTCGGGCGGGTCGCCATCGGCAGGACCGAAGCCGAAGCGCAAGCCCGCGGACTTTCCCGCGACGACAAATGGACAAGTGAAAAGGCCTTTGTGGGCACGCCAGAATCGATCGCCGAGCAGATGAACGCCTTCGTCGAGCAGGGCTGCGATTATTTTATGGTGGATGTCATCGGCGCGCCCGACCCCGAGGTCATCGGCATGGTGACCGAAGAACTGATTCCCAAGTTAAACGGAGCGTAGCAGCATGAAAATCAAATGGTACGGCCACGCCAGTTTCATCATCAGCGACAGCGACGGCAGATCGGTGATCACCGATCCCTACACGCCGGAAACATCCGGCTATCAGCCGATAACCGATGTGCCCGATGTCGTGCTCACCTCGTCGCTCAACGACGATTTTCACGACCGATCCGACTTGATCCTGGGGGATCCGCTGCGGATAAACATGCTGGATGTGGCGCGCGACAGCGGCGAAATCAAAGCCGCCGGCTTGCTTTTCAAGGGTATCGAGGCGTCAGAAATGTACGAGCATCCTTATCACGAGCCGGACAAATGCGCCATGTACCGCTGGGAGATGGATGGCATCAGCATCGGGCACATGGGCGATGTGGGCAATCCCTTCACGCCGGAAGAGTACGACTTCTTTGATGGCGTCGACATTTTCCTGGCCCTGGCCGGCGACGTGCCGACGATTCGCTTGCCGGACCTCAAGCAGGTGATCGACCGCGTCGCGCCCAAGCTAGTGATCCCCATGCACTTCCGCACGCTGCGCTACAAGCCGCGCAACATGCAATGGATTACCGCCTTCCTCCAGCACTTCAACGAGGCCGATATCGACATTCAGTCGAATTGGGAAGTGGAACTGAGCAAAGCGGATCTGCCGGAATCGACGCGCGTGCTGGTGCTGACGCACGCGCTGTGAGCCGACAGGGCACTTAAAGGCGATCCATCGGATCGCCCTATCACATTGGCAATTGCTTGCTGTTACCCACAGCGAAGGTCCTACCGGCCCGCCCGCGTGATGGCGTCGCCCATGGTATTGACAATGATATCGACCTCGTCTGCCGTGATGCAGAGCGGCGGCGCAAAGGCAATCGCCGGACCAATCGGGCGCGCCCGCAAGCCCATCTCCAGGGCCGCAGCGCTGATCTTCTCGGCAGTGTCCGCATCGCCCTCGCGGCTCGCCTTGCTTTGGACCACATCAATTCCCGCCATCAAGCCCAGTCCGCGCGCGTTGTCGATATTCGGGAATTCATCAACCAGCGACTCCAAGCCCTCCAGCAGCCGCTGGCCCATCACGCGGCTGTTCTCCAGCAAGCCATCGCGCTCGATGATGTCGATATTGGCGATGCCCACCGCGCAAGCCGCCGCATGACCCGAATAGGTGTAGCCGTGCATCCAGCTCTGATCATCCGGCGCGCCATTGATCACATCGCGGATCTCATCGGTTACCTGAATGCCGCCGAGCGGCATATACCCGCTCGTCACACCTTTGGCGAATTGCATGATATCCGGATTGATGCCGAAGGCGTCGCAGCCGAACCAGTTGCCCGTGCGCCCAAAGCCGCAGATCACTTCATCAGCAATGAACAATACGTCGTATTTCTTGCATATCTCTCCCACCAGATCGAAGTAGCCGTCATCGGCAATCATTACGCCGCCCGCGCCCTGAATCGGCTCGGAGATAAAGGCCGCTACCGTGTCAGGACCTTCGCGCAGGATCGCCTCTTCCAATTCGCGCGCAGCCGCCTGCGCCACCGTTTCGCCTTCGCGAGGCTCGCCCTCATAGCGATAGGGGTTCGGATTCCGCACATGAATGAAACCGTCCATAACACCGCCAAACATGGTGTGAAACTTGCTCATACCCGTCGCGCTTGTGGCAGCCAGCGTCATCCCGTGATAACCGGTCAAGCGCGATATTATCTTGGTCTTCTTCACCTTGCCCAGTTGATACCAATAGAAACGCGCCGTCTTGAATGAGGTATCACTGGCTTCGGAACCGCCGGACGTGAAGTTGGTGAAATTCATATTCGGGCGGAAGAAGCCGGCCAGCTTGTCCGCCAATGCTGCCGAGGGCGGATTGGTCATGCCGGCGAAGCCCGAGCTGTAGGCGATATCCAACATCTGCTCATAGGCGACCTGCGCCAACTCGCGGTTGCCGTAGCCAATGTTCACATTCCACAAGCTGGCCATCGAATCAAGAATCTTGCGGCCATCAGTCGTATACAACCAGACGCCATCGCCCTTCTCCACCATGACGGCGTTCTCGGTCCGCGAGGGATGGTACATCGGATGCAATTGCTGCCTGTCTTGCTCGATCAAGGTTGTGTGCGTATGGGCGTTCATTGGTCACTCTTTTCTCGGCTCTATTCTGGCTCACAGCATACCGCAATTCGCTGCCAAATTCGATTGCCATATCAGCGTCGCTTGATGAAGTCTTTGAGCATTCGCGGCGTAAACCGCGCCAGCGCTCGAGTCAGGCGCCGCCGCAGCATTCGCAGGGTCTGCGCCGGTCGATCCGCGCGCATCACCAGCCAGCGCCCGCCCCGGTAGGTCCAGGAGTTTAGCAAAGCCTCGATATCGTCCGTTGGGCGTATCTCATGAGCGCGGTCGGGCGCGCCGATATCACCCCACATTTGCAGCGCCGCCGGCGGATGTTCGCCCTGGTAACGATAAAGACAGCCGGGATAGTCGTCGACGTTGTGCAGGTGATAGGGACGCTCCAGCGCCATATAGGCCTTATGCGCCCACTCCAATGCCCCCTGCCGTCCCGCCCACTCGGCGCGACTGTAGTATTCGCATTTTTCCAGCACCTGCTTAGGCAGCAACAGCGAATAGTGATACATGCGGATGCCGCGCTCCCGCAGCTCCGCCCCGCGGATCCAGCGACCCTCGCGCAGGTCGCGGCCTTCATCGTCCACCACAGTCGGCGGGCGATGCGTGACGTAGCGATAGCCCGCGCCCCACTTGAACAAACGGTGATATTCGGCAGCGCCCCGGCGCAGATACCAGCTATCGACATAATACCAGGGCGCGCCCCAAAAGGTGATCGTGTCAAAGGACAGGGCGGTGATGCTCGGGTCCGCCTTCAAGATCCCCAGCACGGCCTCCATGTCCGCAGGTTGATAGAACTCATCGGCATCGACCTGCCAAAGATAGTCGCCCGTCGCGCGCTCGGCATAGGCTTGCGACATCTCGTCCTTTTCGCTCCAGAACCCGTCGCGCGTGACGATTTGCAGCTTGTCGTCGGGGTCTTCACGCGCTTTGAAGTCCCGCAGCGTTTCGAGCGTGCTATCGCGCGAATGGCCGTCGCCGGTCGCGATATTGGACGCGCCGGGCGTGGCGCCTTCAACCGCGATTATTTCCTGGGCGTAGGGATAGAGCGCGCGCAAGGTATAGCGAATGAACGGCTCGCCATTGAGTACGATGATGCCGAATGTAATGCCCGGGATTCCGCTCACGAGAGATCGCCAAGTATCGATTGATAGAGCCCGATATACTGCTCGCTGACGCGATCGGCCGCATATCGTTCCACCACCTGCTGATGAATCGGTTCCGGCCACCATTCTTGGGCAAGCGACCATTCGATGCCGCGTCGCAAATCCTCGGCGTCTTCCAATTGAGCCAGGTACCCGTTCTCCTGATGCTGCAGCAAATCGCCGATACCGCCGCTATCGAACGCGACGCAAGGCGTCCCGCAGGCCAGCGCTTCCAGCAGCGTGTTGGGCAAGTTATCCTGCAGCGCCGGCAATACAAAAACATCGCATGCGGAATACAGTAGGTTCAAGCTCACGTCGTCGCGCAGAATGCCCGTTCGGCGCATAGGCACATCAAGGTCTATTGACCCTGCCTTGTCCTTATTATCCGCGCCGAATATGACCAGTTCCACGCCATCGCTCCCCGCGAATGCGCTCAATGCCTCGCGCAGGTACATAAAGCCCTTGCGCGGATCCGCAGTGCCGTCAACGGCGCCAAACAGAACCAGCTTCTTGTCAAGCGGCAAGTTGAAGGCATACCTCGCTTCACGCCGGTCCAGCGGCTTGAACGCGCCGGTGTCAATGGGATTGGCGATTACCTCGATGCGCTTGTTCCCCAAGACGGCGCTTTGGCCGGCGCAGTCCGCCAGCCATCGGCTGGGGCAGACAACAGTTAGCGGGACTTGCGCCCAGGCTTTGCGTTTCGCTTTGCTGACCCGGGCGCTGATGTCACCGCGCCTTGGGTGGGCTAGCTGCGGGCAGGTCCCGCAAGAGTCCGCAAAGCGCATACAATCACCTGCGTAGTGACATCCACCCGTAAACGCCCACATATCGTGCAGCGTCCAGACAAGCGGCTCCTTGATCGACGCGAGTTGCTGAATCGGCAAAAAGTTGTCGCCGACCCAATGCAAATGCACGACATCGGCGTCGAACCCGTTGATCACGGCCGCGATCGGGTACCCGAACAGGTTCAAACTCCAGTATGCGCCGCCCGCTATGCGCGGATTGGACGCTAGCAGGCCCTGGTGACGTCGCGCCGCGAGTTTTCGTCGCGCCCGCGCCCGCAGCTTGAGCCGCGTCGCCAGGCGATGAACGCTCGGATCCGAGGTCGTCTTGCGCCAAACCAGCATCTCTGCCGCGATGCCGGCATCCAGCAAAGCCCGATGCATACGATAGGCCGCGATTCCCGCTCCGCCAATTCGGTCGGTCGCGGCTACAGTCAACACCTTCAAATGATTCATCCTGTGTTTCTCTCAACAGTCGATTATACACCCCAGCGCGGGAACTCATCTTCAAGGTCGAACGAATCAACCTGCCAATGGCGGCTCGCTGCGCCTATACTTGAGGCGCTTCGATCTAGCTTGGATAGATTGCACATGCAGCGAACAACAGCGCAAGCTTGGTACCAGGCGCTCCGGCCGCGCGTATTCACCGCTACTTATGTGCCGATGGGCTTGGCCGGCATCGCGGCGCTGGACGATGGCGTATTTGACGCGCCGATTTTCTTGCTGGCGCTGATCGGTACGCTCTTGCTGCAAAGCGCCGCCAACTTGATCAACGAGTACATGGACTTCCGGCGCGGCGCCGACCGACTCAAGCAAGCCGGTCAAGGCATGACCATCAAGAACAAGATCCTCGCGCCTGCCAGCGTTCGTAACGGCGCCATTCTGACGACGCTTGCCGGCTGCCTGATTGGCCTTTTTCTTCTGGCGCAGAGCGGTCCCTTTCTATGGATTATCGGCATTGGCGGCGTGCTGGTCGCGGTTAGCTATACGGCCGGTCCCTTTCCACTGGCCTATCACGGTTTGGGAGAGATTGCCGTCGCCATCTTCATGGGCCCCGCCATCGTTGTTGGCGCGTATTACGTGATGTCGCCCGCTGGCGCCCAAGCCCGCATTACCGAACTCGGCATGATTTCTATCCCGATCGCTTTCATGGTCGCCGCCATCCTGCACGCGAACAACATCCGCGATATGGATGCCGACCGCGCCGTCAACAAACGCACGCTGGCTGTCATCTTCGGCATCCGCTTCGCCCGCGCCGAATACATCTTCCTGGTCCTGGGCGCCTACGTCGCGCAGGCGCTCGTCATTGCTGCCGGCCTTCTGCCCCTCGCCACGCTCTTGACCCTGATCGCCTTGCCCGAGGCCATTCGCCTCATCCGCATCTTCAACAGCAGTCGCGCAGTGCCGCTCTTGCACCAGGCACAGGGACGCACCGCCAAACTGCACGGACAATTCGGCCTGTTCATGGTCCTGGGATGGCTGTTTACTTTGATATCGACCTAGTTGCAGCGGCCTGACAAGGTTGGCAAACGTTGTCTTTAGCGACGTTTGCCCGTAGACTACTAACGGTGAAGCCAAGATTAACCGGACGGGAGCTATGGCTGCCGTCCGCGTTGGCGCGAAGGCGGGTGAAACGTGCGAGCAGACAACAACAAAACTGTGATCTCTGAAACCGAAGAGGCTGCCGGCCCGGCGATTCCCGCGGACGAGATCGAGAAACTGGCAAGGCAAATCGGCGAAAGCCTCGGCGAAAAGCATGCCAAACCCATACGGCAGATCGCTATTATGATCGAAAAATGTGGTTGGGCCTTTGTCACCAAGATCATGGCGGAGACCGAAGCGGCGGAAGCCGCCGGCGGGCTTTTGACCCAGGACAAAAAGCGGCGGCGCAGCAAAGGCGGCGTGTTTTTCTTCCTGGCCAAGGGCCGGATGGATCCAACCATGCGCGCAGAGATTTTTCCAAACTTTGGCAAACACGGCGACGGCGCCATCATGCCGCCGGGTATCGATTGGGCAGAGCGCGCCTCGCACATGGAAGCGCTGCGCGAGCAGCCCGGCCAGATCAACAACCTGACGGTGACTTTGATCGGCCGCCCCGGCGCGCTGCATATCGAGGGCAGCAGCGTCATGACCGTCATCGAACAGCGCGAGGTCAAAGCGCCTCCCTACCCTAAAGGCGTGCCGCCCTTCGACGCCGTCCCTGATGTCACCAAATATTTTGTTTTCATGGGCTTGCGACATTGGCTGAAAGTGGAGAAGCCCTTGGAAAACGAAGACGATATGCTCGTTGTCGAGGGCAGCGCAATATATGATTCGCAATTGGGTGGTATCACCGTGTTGTCCACCGGCGTTTCCACCAAGGCCCTGGAAAGCCAGAAGCGCCAAAAGGGGAGCCAACCGGCCAAGATGAGCGCGGGCCGAGCCGCCAAAGCCGGCAATTCAGCAAGAGTCCCCGCGCTGAGCGCCGAGCCGCCCGACCTGTCAAGCTTGCCCGAAGAAACCGCCGATAAGCTGCGTCAGCTATTTAGCGCCGCGGAAAAACTGCGTCATAAGATCGACAGTATGGAAGACAAAGGGCAGAACTCCGGCCTGGCTATGACGCGCCGCTTGCTCGAGCAAACCGAGAAGCAAATTTCCACACTGATGAAGCAATACAAGCTGTAGGCGATATCACCAGTACCAGATTTGGTCCCAGGCGCCCATCCAGTTTTCGGAGCGGCTGTATACCTTCTGCAGATTGCGATCCAGTTCTACACCGGCCCGACCGCGGAATTCCTCCATCTTCTCCACCTGATCGACCTCAACGGTGATCGTAACAGGCGATGCAGGCACATAAGGCGCAACCGCACTCAGGTCCCCCAAAGCGCGGAAAGCGCCGTCCTCGATCATCTCGCGCGCGCGTACTGGCGGGATCTGGCGCGCGGAATATCTGCTCAAGCCTTTTTTCACCGCGACGGTCGTCAATCCCGCGCCCAGAAGCGTGGTTGATTCGCGGCATACCGCCTCGTCCCCGGTGACCAGAAGCACCGGACAGCCGAAATGACCGCAAAGCGCGGCGTTGACGCCGACTTCGCCTACCAGATCGTCATTGAACCACAGATTGTGCCACTTCACCGTCGAAATCGTATGACACATGACGCCATCCGTCGTGTTATTGCGGGCGTGCATCCCGACCAGCAGGCAGGCGTCAGCGCCCTCTTCCAGCAATTCGGTGTAACGCGACCAGGCATGATGCGCCACCCAGGTGCAATCGGGATCCAGCAACTCCGGGACCAGCGAATTGAAGGACCAATCGCCGCCGGCGCCATGGCAGTCGACCACCACAATTTCGCTTGCGCCGGCTCGTCGCGCGCCGCGAACGGCCGCATTGATCTCCTCGGTATAGAGCCTTCGGCCCTCTTCATACATGGGCGCGCCGCCATTCACCTGGCTCCAGGTGACAATGCCGCTGACACCTTCCATATCCGTCATAATCAGTATTTTCATAGTTTGATCTCCTCATTCCCTTCGCGTTGTAGATGACCGTGGCTGCCTCGGGCTGCTTCGGCGCTGTCAAATCGATGACATGATGAGCTTGTCCAATGCCGATTGCGCCTCCGCCAGAGACAGCCATCCATCCCTGATTGTTGGCGCGAGGGACAAATCCGCGTCCGTCTTCAAGAAAAAGCTGCATTCGCTGGCGCAGGCGACCTCCCTTTGCGCCGCAAATATAGCCGCATGCAAGCAACCCAGCAGCGAACTGGCTTGCGAACCCACCATTACCGCTTTGCCCGCTTCCGCACAGGACCGCAACATCGCCTTTGATACCGAGAAACCGGTGCGCGCCGTCTTGATATTGAGGATGTCAAATGTATCGAAATCCAATTCCCGCCGCAGGTCCGCCAGCGTAAATGCCGAGTCGTCGGCGATGATTGGCATTCGGCATTGTCCCCGCAATGCTCGGCGCGCGCGGATGCCTTCCAGCGGCAGCGCTTCTTCGCAATGGATCACGCCCAAGTCGTATAGCGCATTCAATATGCGCGCGGCGTCCTCTTCGGCCAGGGTCTGATTGGCATCTACGTAAAACTGGGCGGCCGGATAGCGCGCGATGAGTTCGCGAATGGTCTCGGTTTCTCTCGCGACGTCCTTGCCAATTTTCACTTTGAAGGCGCGTATGCCGGAGCGATAGGCGCCCTCAACATCCGCCAGCACTTCATCCGCCGCGCCGGTACTCACGATATAACTGAGCCGGATGCGCTCGCGCGTCGCGCCCAGATGCGCGGCCAGCGTCGTCCCGGTCGCCCGGCAAAGCGCTTGATGCAGCGCCATGTCAGTCGCGCCCTTGGCGGTATTGTTGTTCTTGATCAGGTCCATGCGGGCGCTGATTTCCGCGACGCATTGAAAGGACGCCAACTCAGCGCCCTTTACCAGCGGCGCCAGGCGCGTTTCCACGATCGCGACGATCGAGGCTTGCGTTTCGCCATAGATGCTGGGGCGCGGCGTCGCTTCGGCGATGCCGATGCTGCCGTCCGACAATTCGACGCGAATCAATACGTGCTCCAGCGCCCGCAACTCGTCCGACCGACCCCACTTCAGCGACTGTTTCAGCGGTATTTCAATGGGCATGGCCCTTAGATCTTTAACTTTGAGCATTTGCCGAGGCTTCCACAATTGCCGCCACTTCCCGCGCGACCTCGTCCGGGCGCCGTTCGTCGGCGACTATACGATGATAATTTGCGAAGCGATCACCCTCCGAAAACGGATACAATCCATAATTCTCGACCTCCGCTGCCATGATCGCTATCGCCTTGCTGTCGATCGCGCCCGCCTCGAGCATCGCCCGCGCTTCGGCGCGCAGTTCGCCCGGCAAGAACGACAGATCGGCAGCGCCGGCGGCGCGATCAAAGCGGTCGCGACGCTCGCTCAAGCGGCGCAGCCGCGTCAAGGGATCCAGCGTCAACTCGACGATGCGCCAGGCGGGAAAGCGCGTAAGCGCGTGGCGAATCTCGTTATCGCCGCGGATGCCTTCGGCGATGACCAGGTCGCTGAAGCTATCGGCCAGGTACAGCCAGGAAAAGACCGCCGCCATGCCGCCGGGCACGCGCTCGGCAAATGATCTGGTATAGGCAAAGCGCCGCACGCGATCCGCGACCGGAAGCGTTTCTTCCCCGATCAGCGTTTGCATCATCGGCAGCGCGATCCAGTCCGCCAGTTCGCGGCGCGAGGGAATGACCCCCATGCCCGAAGCGCCCAAGATCCGCTTCAAACAGCCCAGAGTCGTCGTCTTGCCCGTGCCGGTCAATGCCACCAGCATCAGCAGCGGATGCGACCTCAGGCTATGATAACCGGCCTCACTGTCAAGCCGGACCAGCGGATAAGCCTCCGACAGAGGCAGTCTCAAGCGAGGATAGACCTCATTCAGATAGTAGCGCTCGTCCAGAGACTGCATCACGCCCGTTTCGTCATTCATGTCGATATATCCAGCATCGGATACGCGATTATACATTCCGCCTCCCGAACAGCATACGTCGGGTGGATGCGGCTCGTTTCCGCCGCAGCCGCCGAGCGGCTACAATTTTCGCCATAAAACATACTTGTAACAGTTAATCTGCCGCGTTCATATCCAATCGTGTCAAGCGGCGCGAGCGCGCGATGAATCGCGATTCGTCCTGCAATGCTCGGAAGATGCCCTCATTTTGCCCCCTTTTTGGGTAACAGTATAGATACAGTATGTATATGGGAGGGGGGGGTACCCCCCAGATCGGAAGTTGAGTGCATGGCAGGGTTTTCCAACCCCACCCCCCGGCCCCCCTCCCCG